>CABYND010000015.1 GCA_902520195.1 Halieaceae bacterium | reverse complement strand
AGCCATGCCCGCAAAAAAGCAGTGAGGATGCGGGTGCTGCTTTTCAAGTCATTTCAACCAAGTATCTAACCAACTAACGCGCCAAGGGACAAAGAAATATGAGAGCACTTCTCTTAAATTTCGCACCGCAATAATTTTTCCTCGTGAATCGCAACTTCATCCTTCACATATCGGAAAAGTATTTGAACCCCGTTCAAGGCCAGAAACGGAGATTCATCTGCGTTACAGAAACTAGTGGTTAGTAAGTCTCTCAGCGTCCCATCTTTGAACATCGCCCGATCAAATGATGAGGCAACCTCGTACTCAAAGGTTAGTGAGATTTCCTTTTCACTCACGCCCAGGAAAACTCGGGTAGGAGTCAAAAACAGGTTGGGCTTCACAAATGGCTGATCACTAAATTTTTGAACCAAAAGATTAAGTTCTGGAATCAGCTGAGACCTGTCTAAACGCATCGGGGTTGCTTTTAGCTGCCCCTCCATTCGCCGATCAATTTTATTATCGTAGGAGTAAGGTCCGATTGGAGGAAATTTTTCAGGAATATTGAGTGTCAATAAAACAAATATATTTGCGACGAGAGACATAAATAAGAGCAGAAGGGTCCAAACAGTTACCCGGGATATTTTTCGAGGAGGCTTTAGGGGATGGCCACAATGCACGCAAGTCTCAGCTGCCTGTGACAGCGTTCCAGAGCAAATGGGGCATTCCTGCATAGCTTTAGACATCCCCCCAACCTTACACGCTGTCTGCCACCGACGGCCAGTCAAGCCAGTAGCCCACCACGGATTAATAATACAGACATGATGCTTACCGCACGCGAAATTTAATTAATGACACTCTGCTGACTGGCTTTTCTACAACGACAAGGTATTACAGAAGCCCAGGTAAAGACCATCATTCCTCGTAGCAACCTCGCGCATCAAGGTAGAGGACCTGTCTCCGTGTTCCCAGAGAAAACCTATCGCGTGAATTCCGGCGATCTGCTTACCATCTTTTGTGTTCGAGTGATCTATGCTGGACAAATTGGGTAAAGCTACCCCACGGTGGACATCACCCAACTAAGTCATATCGGTGAGATGTTATTTGTAATGCAGAAAGATGGTCGGGACGGCAGGATTTGAACCTGCGACCACCACACCCCCAGTGTGGTGCGCTACCAGACTGCGCTACGCCCCGAACGCCGCGGATCATACCCAAATTTGGGTGGGGATTAAACTGAAGAGAGTAAGGAGCGGGCTTTTTCCAGATCGCTCAGGCTTTCACGAATCGCGGCCTGAATCTCCACCGGGGTGGGTTCCCTGCGCTCATTGCTGAGCCGCTGACGCGCGCCACCGATGGTGTATCCCTGCGCGTATAGCAGGCTACGGATGGTTCGCACCAATTCCACATCCTCGCGCTGGTAATAGCGGCGATTACCGCGGCGCTTTACCGGGCTCAGCTGCGGAAATTCCTGCTCCCAGTAGCGCAACACGTGCGGCTTCACGGCGCACAGCTCACTGACTTCACCGATCGTGAAGTAGCGCTTGCCGGGGATCGCAGGGAGTTCGTCGTTGTGTCGTGGATCAAACATCAATCAGGCCTTCTTCGCCCATGCTCACATCCACACGCGCCTTCAGCTTTTGGCCAGGCTTGAAAGTCACCACGCGGCGGGCGGAGATGGGGATTTCTTCGCCAGTCTTGGGGTTGCGGCCCGGGCGCTGTCGCTTGTCGCGCAAATCGAAGTTGCCGAAACCCGAGAGCTTCACCTGCTCGTTGTTCTCCAGGCAAATTCGAATCTCTTCAAAAAACTGCTCCACCAGTTCCTTTGCCTCGCGCTTGTTCAAGCCCAGACGTTCGTGAAGCCGATCAGCCATTTCTGATTTGGTGAGCGCAGTCATGTCCCCGATCAGTGCCGTAATCTAGCACCCAGCTTTTCCCCCAAAGATTCAATAACTTGTGACAGAGATTCGTTAATCTCTTCATCGGTTAGGGTGCGACTTTGATCACGGAAAGTCAAACCAATGGCCAGACTTTTCGCATTTTCTGCGACCCCATCGCCCTCGTAGACGTCAAAGATTCGCGCATCGGCCAGCGCAGCCCCGGCAGCAGCCCTGGCTATATCAAGCACCGAAGCCGACGGCGTCTCTCGATTTACGATCACCGCAATGTCCCGGCGTACCTCGGGAAACTTGGAAATCTCTTGATAATTCGGCAAGGCGCGCCCGACCACGGAGGCCAATGCGAGCTCGGCAACCAGCGTCTGCTCAGGCAGGTTCATTGTCTTTGCTGCACTGGGATGCAGCCGCCCCATGACCCCAACCACTTCACCCCCCAACAGGATTTCTGCGGTCTGCCCATCGTGCAAGCCTGGTCTCACTGCCGAACGGAATGTCAGCCGTTGATCAGCGGCTTGCAGCAACGCCTCAATCTCGCCCTTCATGTCATAAAAGTCGACTGACGCCGCGTCCGACGACCAGCCCTCGGGCATTCGGCGCCCGCAGAGTAAAAGCCCAAGCATGGGCGTTTGCGCCAGCGACTCTCCAGGTATAAAGCGGAGTCCCATCTCAAACAGACGCACTCTGGTTTGCTGACGATTGATGTTATGCGCCGCCGCACCCAGCAAACCCGGGATCAGCGAGGTGCGCATCACCGCGAGGTCGCTGGAGATCGGGTTTTTGAGTTCGACCGGCTCGATCTCCGGGTCGATCAGGTGCTGAAGCTCCGGGCTCACAAAGCTGAAGGTAATTGCTTCGTTGAAGCCCCGAGCGACCAACCGCTGCTTGATCACTGACTGCGGTGTTGCCGACTCCGCCGCAGCAGCGGCTGACGCGGCGCCGCGGACGGGCTCAACCGGAATGTTGTCGTAACCGTGGATGCGCGCAATTTCTTCGAGCAAATCGGCTTCGCGGCCCATATCAAAGCGCCAGCTGGGCGCAGTGCACAGCCAACTACCGCCATCTGTGTCGGCCTCAACCGCAAAGCCCAAGCCGGTAAGGATCCGTGTGACCTCATCGGTCGCCAGATCGATGCCCAACATCCGTCGGATCGAGGCAGCTTTCAGGGTGACAGACTCGCTCTTGGGCAAGTCCGTCGATGAGGTCACATCCGTCACCGGCCCGGCTGCGCCGCCAACACAATCAAGGAACAGCTGTGTCGCACGCTCGACCGCCTGATAGGCCAGCTCGGGGTCCACGCCCCGCTCGTACCGATGGGACGCATCAGTGTGCAGTCCATAGTGTCGGGCCCGACCGGCCATCAGCTCGGGGGCAAAAAAGGCGGCTTCGAGAAAGAGATGACGGGTCTCACCACTGATCCCGCTACCTTCTCCGCCCATGATGCCTGCCATGGCGAGGGCTCTCTGGTGATCTGCGATGACCAGAGTATCGGGCGTCAATGTGCGTTCTTCGCCATCGAGTAGCGTAATGCGCTCCTCTGGCTCGGCCTTGCGCACCCGAATGCCGCCTCCTAGCGCGTCGAGGTCAAAGGCATGCAAAGGCTGACCAAGCTCGAGCATCACGTAATTGGTGATGTCCACCACCGCATCAATGGAGCGGATACCAGCACGGCGCAAGCGCTCCACCATATAAAGCGGTGTTGGCCGGGAGACGTCCACATCGCGGATGACGCGCCCCAGATAACGGGGACAATCAGCAGCAGCCGTAACCTCAATGGGCAAGGTTTGATCAATCGTCGCCGGCACCGCCTCAATCGTAGGCGCCCTCATCTCTGCGCCCGTCGCCACCGCCAGATCGCGGGCGACGCCTGCGATGCTGAGGCAGTCGGCGCGATTCGGCGTTAAACCGATTTCTATGAGCCGGTCGTTGAGATCAAGATAGTCCTCAATAGGCGCCCCAATCGGAGCGTCCGCCGCCAGAGCGAGTAAGCCATCGTGGTCTCCCGACAGGTTCAGCTCGGCACCGGAACACAGCATGCCCTGAGACTCGATACCCCGCAGCTTGGCCTTTTTGATTTTGATGCCGCCGGGCAGCTTGGCGCCCGGTTGTGCCAATGGCGCCTTAAGACCTGAAGCCGCATTGGGCGCACCGCAGACAATCTGTACCGTTTCACTCCCAGTGTTGACGCTACACACACGTAGCTTGTCGGCATCGGGGTGGGGTTCAGCTGAGGTGATCTCCGCCACGACCACGCCACTGAGGCCGTCCGCCAGTGGTGTTACCGCATCGACCTCCAGACCTGCCATGGTGAGCGTGTGCGCCAGCGCCTCGGCGTCGAGGTCGGGATTCACCCACTCGCGCAACCAATTTTCAGAGAGAATCACGCCGCCTCCTTACCGAAATTGCGCGAGAAAGCGCAGGTCATTCTCGAAATTGAGCCGCAAGTCACCAATGCCATAACGCAGCATCGCCAGGCGCTCTACGCCCATGCCAAAGGCAAAACCCTGATAGCGCTCGGTATCGACGCCGCTCATCTCGAGCACGCGTGGATGCACCATGCCGCAGCCCATGACTTCCAACCAACCGGTGCCACTGCAGATACGGCAACCCTCACCCGCGCACTTTACGCACTGGATATCTACCTCTGCAGAGGGCTCGGTAAAGGGGAAATAGGACGGCCGGAAGCGGACCGCCAACCCATCTTGCTCGAAGAACGCGTGCAAGAAGTCCTGAATAATGCCCTTCAGCTGACCGAAGCTGACATTCTCATCGATCAACAATCCCTCTACCTGATGAAACATAGGCGAGTGGGTCAAGTCGGAATCGCAGCGATAGACCCTGCCGGGGCAAATCACCCATAGTGGCGGTTCCCGGGTTTCCATGGTGCGCACCTGTACACCCGAGGTATGGGTGCGCAGCACATGGGTGTCGTCAATGTAGAAAGTGTCGTGCATGGCCCGGGCGGGATGATGCGCAGGAATATTGAGGGCCTCGAAGTTGTGATAGTCATCTTCGATCTCGGGGCCTTCCACGACCTCAAAACCCAGCGCCCCGAAATACGCCGCCATGCGGTCAATGGTGCGGGTAATCGGGTGCAGCGCGCCTAAGTCCTCGCGCCGCCCCGGTAAGGTCACATCGAGCGCCTCCGCCGCTAACTGAGCCGCTATCGCGGCCTGCTGCAGGGTTTCTTTGCGTTCGCTGATCTGCTCGTTGAGCAGCTGCTTAACGGCGTTGATCTCGGCGCCCACTTTGGGTCGCTCATCAGCATCCATCTGTCCGAGGGACTTCAGCAGATCAGTGACCCGCCCCTTTTTACCCAGCCATTCGACACGCAATTTATCGAGCGCGGCCGAATCTCCCGCTGACTCAATCGCAGCGGTCGCTTCGGCTTTAAGATCGTCCAGTGCTTGCATCGTTTCGATGTTGCGGAGTCGCCCTTACGGGTGTCAATACAAAAAAGGGAGACAACCGCCTCCCCTTTCGTGACTCAACCCGGCGAGCAATGTCGCAATCGGGATGGTCAGGCTGCAAGTGCAGTGCGAGCGCGCTCAACCACTGCAGCAAACGCTTCTTTGTCGTGCACCGCAAGGTCTGCCAGTACGCGTCGATCCAGCGCCACATCAGCCCGCTTGAGACCGTTGATAAGGCGGCTGTAGGTCAACCCGTTAGCGCGAGATTGCGCATTGATGCGGGTAATCCACAGCGCTCGGAACTGGCGCTTGCGCTGCCTGCGGTCCCGATAGGCGTATTGCCCTGCTTTGGTAACCGCCTGCTTGGCGACTCGGAACACGCGTGAGCGCGCACCGTAGTAGCCCTTGGCTTTCTTCAGAATTTTTTTGTGACGACGGTGTGCCGTCACTCCACGTTTTACGCGAGGCATAGGTCAGTTCTCCTGATGAAATACAGCGTTATTTAGCGCGCAGCATGCGATCGATCAGTACTTCGTCTGACTTATGAATCATCGAAGTGCCTCGCAGCTGTCGCTTACGCTTGGTCGTCATTTTGGTCAGGATGTGGCTCTTGTAAGCGCTCTTGCGCTTGTAACCACCTGCCGTTTTCCTGAACCGCTTGGCGGCCCCGCTGTGAATTTTTGCTTTAGGCATATCTACTACTCCGCATTGGCACGTACCGATCTCTCAGCCGTGGTTAACATCATCGGACATCAGGGCATTCACGGGCCACTAACTCCGCTTTTTGGGGGCGATTACCATCGTCAGCTGTCGGCCTTCCATTTTCGGGAACTGCTCGACGTTACCTAACTCTGCCAGATCAGCTTCTACTCGCTTGAGCAGCTCCATGCCGATTTCCTGGTGGGCCATTTCACGACCGCGGTAACGCAGTGTGACCTTGGCCTTATCGCCATTTTCTAGGAAACGCACCAGGTTGCGCAGCTTTACCTGATAGTCTCCTTCCTCCGTCCCTGGACGAAACTTCATTTCCTTGATCTGGGTGCGTTTGGCGCGTTTGCGTTGCGCTGCTTTCTGCTTCTTGGACTCAAAGACATGCTTGCCGTAGTCCATGATCTTGCAGACTGGCGGATCGTTTTCCGCCATCATGACCAAATCCATACCCACCGCTTCTGCAGCGGCCTGGGCCTCAGCGTTGGTTACGATTCCAACCTGTTCGCCCTTTTCATTGATTAGGCGAACATTCTCCGCCGCAATCTGGTCGTTAGTCAGCGCCTTTTTGCTGTTGCCTTCGCTCTTGATACTGCCCCTCTCCCATCAAGGTTTCGTTCTTGGAGGCAGGTATCCGGGCTACTGAACACAATCGGGCACTTCCTCCATTACAAACAGGAGCGCGAGTTTACTGCCCGAAAAGGGGATTCACAAGGGAAAAGAAACCCGACAAATTGCGCATCAGGGCGCTATCAGGCGGTGATAGCCAGTCGGCTCCAATCCCGCGGCGTGCAGCCGAAGCGACGCTGGAAGAAGCGGCTGAAGTTGCCGGAGGTGGCGTAGCCCAGTTGCTCGGCGATCGCCTGCATGGGGAACACCCCGCTCTCCAGCAGTGGCAGGCACATTTCAGCCCGCACATCATCGATAAGATCAGAAAAACGGCAGGACAGCTCACACTCCAAACGGGGCTGCAGGGTATGTTTGTCGCAGTTAAGTCTGGCCGCTAACTGGGTCAGGTCGAAGGTGCCGGTGGGCAAATGCCCGCATATCCAGCTGCAGGTATCGTTTTTCAGTAACGTCACCTTAGCGTCCTCCTGATACCGGTCCAGCTCGGCGATCAGCTCAGGTGATTCATGGAGTTGCCGTCTAAGAGGGTTGCATTGTGTCAGACGGGTTCGGGAGCGCGCACGAAGTTCACGCAGCGCCGCTGGACTGAGGCATACTGCGCTTTCAGAAGGATCTGGATGGCTGCAATGAACACAAAGCGCGCTAATCATGGCAAACCATGGCCCCACAATGTCCGCCACCTGTGGCTGGGGCTCGCAGCCGGTATCAGTGCGATGCTGATCCAAGCCACCGCGCATGCGCAGACAGTGAAAAGGGCTGACCGCATCAGTATCGATTACGGTTTCGTGACCCAGCACTACCAAACCACGTGGTCCGACCCCACACTGCCTGCGGGGGTCGCGAGGGGGATGTCACCCTCTGCCAGGACACCTCCCATTGATAATGTCACTGACGATGAGGGCGAATCGCCCAAGCCCGCCGACTCTACCAACCCATCGAACTCGACCGAAACCGCCAAAGGTGTGAATGAAGCGGCGGTGCTTTACGCGATTGATCTTGGGGAAGATGGCATGACAACGGTGGTGACCACCAAGACTTCGCTTCAACCCGGGAACTGTGTCGCCATCGAGCGCTCGGGCACCTACTTCAACCTGCGAGGCGTAAACGCCGGCTTCTGTGACCCAACCAACCAAGCGACCATCGCGGGCCTTCAGTCAGTCAATCTGGCCGCAGCGCATCGCTGCATGGTGGCGCGAGCACCACTAGAAGAAAAGACCTTCGACGAGAACCAGATCCTCACAGCAAGCGAAATCGGGATGCTCTGCGATGGCAGTTGAGCTAGTTACTCATCTAGTCAAACGTTCAGGCACAGTGGCCGCGGCACCGCTTACTCACAACCGTGGGCGGCGCCTCCGGTTGCCATACATTCGCCGCACGCTTCGTTTCCCGAGTCTTAAGACTGTACTCTGTCAGCTTCGACACGCCCCTTTCGCGCGACCTTACCGGCCAGCGTCTCAAGCAACGCGTCTTGGGTAAGAGACCCTAGGTCTTGACCGTGCCGCGCACGGACCGAGACCTCGCCTGACGCCATTTCCTTGTCACCCACAACGACCACGTAGGGCACCTTTGCCAGTTCCAGCTCGCGGATTTTGAAGCCGATCTTCTCATTGCGGAGATCAGTCTCGGCGCGGAAGCCCGCCGCCTGCAGGTGCTCTGCCACTTCAGTCGCATAAGCAGCATGCTTGTCCGTGATGTTCACAACTACCGCCTGCCTTGGCGCCAACCACAAAGGGAAGGCGCCTTCATATTGCTCAATCAAAATACCGATGAAACGCTCCAATGAACCAAAAAGAGCGCGGTGCAACATGACTGGACGCCGATTGCGATCACCATTTTCGTCGACATAAGCTATGTCGAACCGCTCAGGGAGATTCATATCCACTTGCAACGTACCGCATTGCCATTCACGGCCGATCGCATCTGTCAGAACAAACTCTAATTTAGGTCCATAGAAAGCACCCTCTCCGGGGTACAACACATAGTCGAGACCCATCGCGCTGAGGGCTCCAGTCAAAGCGCCCTCCAGCTTGTCCCAGATTTCGTCGCTACCGATACGCTTCTCTGGTCGCGTGGACAGCTTGATGACAACATCCTCGAAACCAAAATCGCGATAAATATCCAGAATCAGCTCTACAACGTTGATGCACTCCTGCTCCATCTGCTGGTCAGTGCAGTAAATATGTGCGTCATCTTGAGTAAAGTGCCTCACGCGCATCAAGCCGTGAAGTGCACCCGACGGCTCATAGCGATGAACCTTACCAAATTCCGCCATTCTTAACGGCAGATCTCGATAGCTCTTTAGACCGTGCGCAAACATGGATACTGAGCCCGGGCAATTCATGGGTTTTAATGCATAAACTCGTTCGTCTTCAGTCTGAGTAGAGAACATGTTCTCTCGATAATTCATCCAGTGTCCCGAGGTTTCCCACAAGCTCCTGTCCATCACATCAGGTGTGTTGACCTCCACATAACCCGCTGCCTCTTGCCGGCCCCGCATGTATTCCAGCAGTTGCCGGAACAATGTCCAGCCCCGTGGGTGCCAGAAAACAGACCCGGGGGCATCCTCACTGAAGTGAAAGAGTTCAAGCTGGCGCCCGAGCTTGCGATGATCACGCTTCTCGGCCTCAGCAATGCGGTTAAGGTACGCCTTGAGTTGCTTCTTGTTGGCCCAGGCGGTGCCATAAATTCGCTGTAACTGCTGGTTGTTAGCGTCGCCGCGCCAGTAGGCACCGGCCACCTTGGTCAGCTTGAACGCCTGTAGCTTTCCGGTGCTGGGCACGTGGGGCCCGCGGCACAGATCCATCCACTCGCCCTGCTTGTAAACAGTGATCTCTTCATCAACCGGCAGGTCTTCAATGATCTGCACCTTGTAGTGCTCACCCATATTGCGAAAAATTTCGATCGCCCTGTCGCGGGAGCTGACGATGCGCTCAACAGTCAGATCTTCGGCGGCGATCTCGGCCATGCGCTTTTCAATGGTCTCGAGGTCTTCAGGCGTGAAGTTGTGGCCCGACGCAAAGTCGTAATAAAAACCGTCCTCAACGGTCGGTCCGATAGTGACCTGCGTGCCCGGGAAGAGTTGCTGTACCGCCTGCGCCAGCAAGTGAGCGGTGGAGTGACGAATAATTTCTATGGCCGCCTCATCGCGATCCGTGAGAATGCTGAGCGTGGTGTCGCCCTCAATCACATGGGAGGTATCGACCTCTCGGCCGTCAACCACACCAGCGAGTGCGGCTTTGGCGAGACCCGCGCCAATATCGGCGGCGACATCAAACACTGTGACCGGGACATCAAAAGTGCGTTGGGAACCATCAGGGAGGGTAACAACAGGCATGAAGCGCTCCTTATGCAGTGGCGGCCGTTACCAGAGGCCGCGTGAGAAGAGTTGAAGTGTGTCAGAGCGCTTTAAAAAATCAACGGGCAAAGTTACGCGAGGTGACCTCGCTCAGCTAAAGCAAAAGAAATTCTACGGCACTGAGAGAGCCGGCAGCCTAGGTTGGTGCGACACAACACTCGCGGCTATCCCGCGAAAGCCACCTGTTTCAGCTCGGCGACCTCATCTCGGAGTGCGGCGGCCTCCTCAAACTCCAGATTCTTGGCGTGCTCGAGCATCTTTTGCTCCATGCCGGCAATCTTGCGACCCAGGGCAGCGGGGGTGAGGTGACTGACCTCAGCAGAGAGCGACGCACGGTCACCCCTCGCAGGGCGAGACTTGCCCCCTTTCGCCTTGGTCGGCATGCGGCAGGCACCCTCGAGGATATCCTGCACCGACTTTTGGATACCCTTGGGCGTAATGTTGTTTTCCTCATTAAAGGCCAGCTGCTTGTTTCTGCGGCGCTCAGTCTCGGCCATGGCGCGGGTCATTGACCCGGTTTCATTGTCGGCATAGAGGATCGCGCGCCCATTTATATGTCGCGCAGCGCGCCCAATCGTCTGAATCAAAGAACGATCACTTCGCAGAAAACCCTCTTTATCAGCGTCGAGGATGGCGACCAAAGAGACCTCTGGCATATCGAGACCTTCTCGAAGCAGGTTGATGCCTACCAATACATCGAAGTGGCCAAGCCGGAGATCGCGGATAATCTCGACGCGCTCAACCGTATCGATATCGGAGTGCAGGTAACGCACTCGCACCTTGTGATCGTCAAGAAACTCGGTGAGATCCTCCGCCATGCGTTTGGTCAGCGTGGTGACCAGCACTCGGTCGCCCGCCTCTACCGTGGCATGAATCTCTCCCAGCAGATCATCCACCTGGGTGCTGGCGGGGCGGACCTTTACCACCGGATCTACCAGACCGGTGGGACGCACCACCTGCTCTACCGTTTGGCCTGCATGATCGTTCTCATAGGGTCCGGGTGTGGCCGACACATAAATAGCCTGTGGGCAGAGCACTTCCCATTCCTCAAATTTGAGGGGCCGGTTATCCAGGGCGGAGGGCAGGCGGAAACCATACTCGACCAGTGTCTCTTTCCGGCTACGATCCCCGCGGTACATGCCGCCAATTTGCGGGATGGTGACGTGGGACTCATCCACTAACACCAGCGCGTTGTCAGGGATGTACTCAAACAAGGTCGGAGGTGCCTCTCCCGGCGCGCGGCCTGAGAGGTATCGGGAGTAGTTCTCGATCCCCTGGCAATAGCCGAGCTCACGGATCATCTCCACGTCGTACCGGGTACGCTGCTGCAGCCGCTGGGCCTCGAGTAACTTCTCCAACTCCTTGAGCTGTTTCACTCGCTCCTCGAGCTCGGCCTCAATCTGATCCACCGCGCCGAGCATGGTGTCGCGCGAGGCCACGTAGTGGGTCTTGGGAAAGATGGTGACCCGGGGCAACCGCTCTTCGATGGCGCCGGTGAGCGGATCAAAGGTGCAGATATTTTCAATTTCCTCATCGAAGAGTTCGACGCGAATCGCCAGCTCGTCGGATTCGGCCGGGAAGATGTCGATCACGTCACCGCGGACCCGGTAGGTGCCGCGCTTGAAATCAATGTCGTTACGCGTGTACTGGAGTTCGGCGAGCTGCCGCAGAATGGCGCGTTGGTCGATGATCTCGCCACGCGAAAGATGCATGACCATCTTGAAGTACGACTCTGGGTCACCAAGGCCATAAATCGATGAGACCGTGGAGACGACCAAACAGTCCTGCCGCTCCAGCAGCGCTTTGGTCGCAGAGAGCCGCATCTGTTCAATGTGGTCGTTCACCTGCGCGTCTTTCTCGATATAGGTATCGGAAGACGGCACATAGGCCTCGGGCTGGTAGTAGTCGTAGTAGGAAACGAAGTACTCCACCGCGTTGTTGGGGAAGAACTCCCTGAATTCGCCATAGAGCTGCGCGGCCAGCGTTTTGTTGTGCGCCATAACGATGGTCGGCCGCTGCAACGCCTGCACCACATTGGCCATGGTGAAAGTTTTTCCGGAGCCCGTAACCCCGAGCAGAATCTGCGAGGCAAGGCCCGACCGCACGCCTTTAATCAGTTGCTCGATCGCGGCGGGCTGGTCACCCGCAGGCGCATAGTCAGACTGTAGTTCGAAGGGTCGGCTCACAGGAGAGAGGGTCGTGCAAATGCGCAAGGATAACGGATCTTGAGGATGAGCGAGATTTACCGGATCCGCGGTTGACTGGCCGAAAACCGGATGTGTACACTTCGCACCCTCTTCGGAGACCCTTCCGCCTTAGCTCAGTTGGTAGAGCAACTGACTGTTAATCAGTGGGTCGCTGGTTCGAGCCCAGCAGGCGGAGCCAAATTCCGAGAAGCCGCACTCCGTGCGGCTTTTTTTGTGGCCTGTTTAAACTGTACCCACCGAGCAACGTCCACTACCCGAATGAGAAGATTAGGAAGGATTGGTCGTCTGTTAACAAGGCGTCTGCGCGATGAGCATTCAGCGTCATCGTCGCGATCGGTAGACTTGTCACCCAGTGGGGCATCATTGCAGGGAATGCCGTATGGAAACGATTTCTTGGCAGGATTTTGAGCAGGTGGATCTGCGGGTTGGCACCATTGTCACCGCCGAAGTGTTCGCGGAGGCCCGTCTCCCGGCCTATATTCTGCATGTGGATTTTGGTCCCGATATCGGTGTACTCAAATCGAGCGCGCAAATTGCCGACCTCTACCACACTGAGGGCTTGGTGGGTCAGCAAGTGATTGGCGTGGTGAACTTTCCGCCCAAGCAGATTGGCCCGATCCAATCCCAATGCTTGATTACAGGTTTTCCGCAAGCCGATGGCACTGTAGTGCTTATTCAGCCGGAACGGCCCGTGGAAAACGGTTTGAAGTTAGCCTGAGGCGGCGAGTGGCTATATCGCTCAGGCGCCGTGGCGCGCCAGAAATTTTTCCGTCCGCTGCATAGCCTCCTCACTGTAGTTGAGAGACGAGCAAAGGTTCACTAGCGCCAAGGAGCCTCGAGTCGCCAGCTCATAACAGGCATTCGCGGGGCCCGTTTCACCCACCCACTCGACAAGTAGCTCTGGGCTGACCGCACCCGCCTCTGGCACCAGCGTGAACTGCGCCAGATTGTTGAGCGCCTTGAGCAATTTTGGTCCCACCATCTGCGGTGCGATATGCGCCGCATCCGCGCGTTCAATGATGGACTCAGACAGGTAGGCCAAAAACCCGAGCACGGGAGACGCCGCCGTAAAGCCCATGAACGCATTTTGGGGAGACTGATAAGCCCGCCAGGCACCCTCTGCCGATGGCTGAACCCAACACTCCTCGCCGAAAAACGTATGCGTTGAATCGGGTATGCGCCAGGTGGGGTCCACCACCACTGTGTCGGCGTCGATCCACACCACCAGCCCGCCGCGCGCCGACAGCTCCGATTCAATCCAGCGTAGCCGCGCCAAATCAGCGAGTATCGGCTTGTGATCGCGAAGCTTGGCGCGTAAATCCGGCTTCACCCAATCGAAAAGTTCGTCACCGATCATCTGATAGGTGTAGCCCCGCCGCTGGCACCAGTCGGCGACAGACGTCATGCACCGGCTCACCCAGTCGGGTCTGGCATCAGCTGCGGATTGCAGAATCGTGATGGGGGTCATGGCCGCTCAGCGACTCACGCAATGCCCCGATTGTTCTGCAGACCCGTCACCTCAGGCTGATTCGGTTGCACTCCCTGTACGCGCCCCTGCGCCTTGAGCCAGCGCCCCACCACATCCCAGATGGGCTCACCTTCCACCTGCTGCACCGACGCCCAACCGGCCACCTTGTAGGTCTTATTTGCATCGATAGGTTTGCCGTTCAGAGTCAGCTCGCTAATCCGCGATCCGGCTTGCGCCAGCGGCGCGATCGCGTATTGCAAGCCACCCGATCGCACCATGTCCCCGCCCTGCTGATAATAAGGATCCGGGTGGAACAAATTGTCAGCAACGTCCTCCAGAACCCGCTTGAGGAACTCACCACTCATCTCGGTAAGTGTCACCGCGGGATAAGTGATCGCCACCTGCGCCATGAGGTCTTCCATGGTGATCGCAGTGCCCGGGAGCAGCGTGGTCCCCCAGCGAAAGCCCGGTGACAGCGCAATGGGTGCGTCGAGCTCGTCCATCAGCGCCTCACAAATAAGCTGATCGACACTGCCATTGAAATTCCCGCGCCGGTACAGGAGATCATCCGTCATGGCCAAAGGCTCTGCGAGCTGCTCGGCAAAGGGTGCCCGTATGTGGGCAATCAAATCGCTCATCGCCGGGTCAGCGGGCAACAACGCCGCAAATACGGGCAGCAGCCGATACGACCAGTCGCGGATATGCCCATCGCGCACATCAAAGTCCAGCACGCCCAGAAACTTGCCGTTGGAGCCCGCATTGGTGACCAGCGTCATACCGCCCGCGTTGTTAATCTGGAGCGCAAGGGGAGTCGCATCGTGGGTGTGGCCGCCCAAAATGGCGTCGAGCCCCCTAACCCGCGAGGCCAGCTTTATATCAGTGTCGGCGCCATTGTGAGATAGCAAGACCACGACCTGAGCGCCTGCGGCGCGCACCTCGTTCACCTTTTCCTGTAGCTCGCGCTCCTGAATACCGAAGGTCCAACCGGCAGTGAAGTGGGCGGGGTTGGCGATCGGTGTGTAGGGAAAAGCCTGGCCAATAATGGCCACGGGCACCCCGTTAATCTCTTTTAGGGTGTGGCTCGCAAATACCGGATCGCCAAAGTCCATATCTTTGACGTTGTGCGCCACAAAGTCGATATGCCCGTCGAGATCCTGATAAATAAGGTCAATGACCCGATCCGTGCCCAGCGTGAACTCCCAGTGGCCAGTCATGACATCGACGCCCAGCAGCTTACTGGCATCGACCATGTCTTGACCCTGCGTCCACAGCGCTGTAGCGGAGCCCTGCCACAGGTCGCCGCCATCAAGTAGTAGCGCGCCCGGTCGATCTGCTCGGAGCCGCTTGACCAGGGTGGCGATGTGGGCAAAGCCCCCGACGCGTCCAAACTGCTCCGCGGCGGCGACGTAATCAAGGTGGCTGAGCGCATGCGCCGCTTGCGAACCCGGGGCAACATCAAAGAAATTAAGGAGCGCCTCACCCACCAAATGCGGCGGACGGTTGCGGGCGTCATGCACCCCGATATTGACCGAGGGTTCGCGGTAGTGGACCGGAAGTAGCTGCGCGTGCACGTCGGTCATGTGCATGAGGTGCACGTTACCAAACCGCGGCAGGTGGTAAGCGTCGCCACTCGGAGGCTGCGCGCGGAGCAGTGAAGGCAGAGACAGCCCCGCGGCGGCGCCAAGCCCCAACAGCTTGTGAAACTCCCTTCGATGCATGGGGCTACCGAATCACTCTGCGGCTTGGTTGACCGGTGACGCGGGATCCAGCAAATAGGCCATCACGTCCTTCAGCTGCTGCTCGGTGAGAATGCCCTGCGCACCAAAGCGCGGCATGTGGGAGCACAGGTTGTAGGCGTGGGTATCCCACAGCTTGGTCCAGGTGTACTGCAACATGGCCTCGGATTGACCCCGCGCGCCGTATCCCGTCAGCGAAGGGCCCAGGGTGCCGTAGGCGACTTTATCCGGGGCCAGTTGGTGGCAGGCGTAGCAATTGCCGCCGTTGGGTTGGGCGGGGTCATCGCTCGATTGCAGACCCCGGCCGTTACCCGCCACCTCGGCGCCTCGTTGCCAGTCACCCAGATATTCGCCATCTGCTGGCAGCACTACCGCGGCCAAACGCTCTGCGCGCAATGAAGCCAGCATGTCGTTATCGAGGAGCATGCCCCGCGGCGCGCTGCAGGCAGTTTGCACTGCATCGCGCTCCAACCGGTCCATGGTGGCCTGATTCTTGGCAACGAAGGAATTTTGTAACACGGCGTTTATGTCGTCAGCAGCCATTGTCCACGCCGCCAAGCTCGCGGTGAGAGCGATGTTGACCCCTGCGATGAGAGCCTTCATCGCTTTAACCCCGGGGCGGTCATGGTGCCGCCAGCCGCATTCACCGCCATGTAGGTTTGCAATGCGATACTCGCTTCGGAGCCCATTTGCAGCTCAGGCCATCGCTGCTGGCGAAAGCAATCCCGCAGCCGCCAACCCATGGTGCGCACAAGTCCCTGAGAGATCCGATAAGCAGGCCAACTCCCCCAGGACCCTGCGGCGCCGGTGTGGGAGGTCAGATCGGGCAGCGCTTGCAGGCGAATGCGTTTATCAGATTGCTCGTGACAGGTAGCACAGGAGAAATCATGGGGGCCTGCGCGATAAAAGAAGATGTCTTTACCCAGGGCGTACATTGCCCGTTCTGTCGCGTGAGCCTGCTCGGGCGCAATCGTGGCGCCCTCAGATTCTGCGGCCAGCCAGGTCACTAGGGCTTCTATCTCGGTACCGAAGTCTCCTCTCAGTGAGTAGGGCTTTGCGGTTACCGACTCGAGATCACGGCCCTGAATCGTTGTCATGCAGTAAACCAGGCGTGATTCCAGGTCCATCACCGCGTTGGTATCGGCAAAGTGTCGAGGGAAACGCACATAGGCACCCGCGGTGACTCCCGGCCCCAGACCCAGATCACAGGACTCCAGCGTGACGGCATTGGGACCCTGAGCGGTGAGCCAAAACTCCTCTCCCTCATCGATGACGAAGACCGCCGGGTTTTCGTCCCCCATGAGATCGCGGTACTGATCGAATACACCGTCATCAGCTGCCAGTGTTGCCGCGCAGAGCCATGCCGCCAACAACGCGACCTCTAGATTAGGTTTCTTCATAGTCGCCCTCCGGTCATCCGAGTTCAACGGATAGTGGTCTCGCCCTCACCGGTGCCACCTTGATTGTCGGTCCAGACCACCCGCACAGTATCGCCGGGCTCACCACCCGCAAAGCGCACGCCGAGAAAAGGATTAGCTGACACTGCAGCGCCCCAGTGGCCCTGCATAACCGGCTGCTCACCGTGGAGCACTGACACCTGGGTAATAAAGTGCGCGGGGATCGGTTCGCCCGCTTGGTCCTTGCGCATCCCGGTTTCCATTGGATGGCGCATCAGGGCCTTCACCTCTGTCACGACGCCCTTCTTCTGGGCGCGAATCTTGATTCGACCTGCCATGGTGTCCTCCTTAACCGCCACATCCGCCGAGGGTGACCTTGGTCTCTCTCGACTGCATGTATAACTGTCCGTCTGCCTCCGCCACCGCATAAAGCGTGCAGGTTTGCGCCACCTTCACCCGGGTCTCGATGAAGACCTCGGTACCAGGCGGGATGTCAAACGAGGCCGCCAGCGGGTTGGGGTTCATTTCAACCAGCACGGACACTTTGGAAACATTCGGCAGCGCCTCGGAATCGACTTCTACCCGGACGGGCACCACGGCACCATTCTCGGCAATATCAGGCGTCGTAAATTGGATGCCCTCGTGCACCTGCGGTGTGTCACCCAGCGCCGCCATCGCCTCATCCAGCGCGGTGGCGCCAAAGGCTGCCTCCGGCCTCGCCATTGCGGCCCAAACACGCCCCGGCAGCCCCGCAGCGGCAGCCAGTATCGCCGCCCAACGCAACCAGCCCCGGCGCGAGATACCCTTTGCATGGATTGTTGTCATCGTCTCGGTCACTCCTTTTTATTCTTCGCCTGAGGTTAACCAGGCCACAATCTGTTGCAGCGCGTCTTCCCCTACTGTGGGCATGGGCGGCATTGGCATGCTTCCCCACACCCCGGCGCCGCCGTTTACTATCTTGTCACGTAAGTAGGCAGCGTGCTCCTTCCCGGCGTACTTTGTTCGAATGGCGTCAAAGCCCGGCCCCACCAGCTGACCCGCCATCTGGTGGCAACCCGAACAGCCACCGACGTTGAGCGCGGCCTCTGGCGCGACAGCCGCTTCGACCGCCGCGTTGGCCGCTGCCAGTTGCTCAGGTTCTGCCGCTGTCTCTTTACCTGTCTCTGTCGCGGTCCACAATCCGGGGGATGGCCCCCAGTCCCGCACCTGTTCGGCAAGATTGCCGTGAGCATTCATGGCGTAGGCAGGCAGGGATGACGTCACGGTCACCGCCACGTCGCAGTCAGCAGTGCAGGACGAGCCAGTCACATCTGGCACGCCAGATACAGACCACAGACCATGATCGAGGCTCATACCGTTGCGATTGGGCATGCGTGCCTGGGTCTCCGCCATGTTGGTATCGGATAGCACAAAATCGTCGTCGACCACGTAGCCGAGATTCAGCAAATAGGCGACCAGCGCATAGACTTCGTCCGGGCTCAAAGACTTGGGCGCGTTCCACGGCATGGCCCGATAGATGTAATCCCAAAGGGTCGACAGGGTCGGCACCTTCATCAAGGTGGTGCGGGTTACCGCTGGATCCGTCAGCGAGGCAACCCGCCCGGTGGCGATGTCCTCATCGGTGATGTTGCCCAACACCAAAGGTGCAAAAATCTCGTTGGAGTCGCCGAAATCGCCGTGGCAAGAGGCGCACTGAGCCAGCCAGATCTCCTCGCCCGCCCACACGTCACCGCTGCCGGGCGGCAGACCGACAAAGTCGGGTCGCACGTCGATATCCCAGGCCGCGATCTCACCCCCGGTCGCGGGTCGACCTAACTCTGCCAGACCCTCGGGCAGTGTCGCTGCCCACGATATCATGGCCATCGTGCACAGCCACAGGGCGGTTGCTCTAACCCAGCTGGACATTATGTACCTCGCCGTCAGCGCCCACTCGCCAGGTCTGGATCGCGTTGTTGTGATAAATCGATCGCGTGCCGCGCACGGCAACCAGCTGTGCGCGGCTGGGCTGGATATAGCCCGTGCTGTCGGTGACTCGGGATTGCAGCAGTGCCTCCTCCCCCTGCCAGACCCAATCGCAGTGGAAGCGAGTCAGCGCTTTGGGCAAGATCGGCCCCTCGAGGCGCGCCGGGCGCCAATTGCGGCCGCCATCAACCGACACCTCGACCTTCTCCGCGGTGCCGCGACCGCTCCAGGCCAAGCCTGTAATGTCGTAATAGCCCTGCTTCAATAATTTTTGCCCACCCGAGGGCGCCGTGATCACCGACTTCGCCTCCTGAATGGAGGTGTACTGACGGTGCGTGCCGTCGGGCATCAGATCCACGTAGTGCGCCACCTCGTCTTTGGTCGCCCAAGGCGTGTCGCCTACTTCCAGTCGTCGCAGCCACTTGACCCACGAGACGCCCTGTACGCCGGGTACCACCAATCGCAGCGGATAGCCGTTTTCCGGGCGCAACATTTCGCCGTTTTGGCCATAGGCCACCAGCGCGTCATCCAATGCATTCTCGAGATTAATGGTGCGCGTCATGCTGGAACCATCAGCGCCCTCGGCCAGCAGTACGTTGGCGCGTTTTCGGTCAAAGCCGGCACGCTCCAAAAGCAGGGAGACCGGGACACCGGTGAATTCGGAAGCCGACAACATCCCGTGGCTGTACTGTACGGTTGGCACCGCCACGTTGCCCCACTCGAGCCCGGTGTTGGCGCCACACTCGAGAAAGTGGATGCGCGACACGCTGGGCATGCGAAGCAGTTCTTCCATGGTGAACACCAGCGGGGTGTCTACCAGCCCATTGATCATCAGCTTGTGTCGGCGCGGGTCGATATCGACCCAGCCCTGATGATGGCGCTCGAAATGCAAGCCACTCGGGGTGATCATGCCGAACAGGTTTTGCAGTGGCGTAAACGAAACGCTGGACTGATCAGTTCGGGTGAGGCCGGGGCTCTGGCGCCGAACAATATTGGCCTCGTAAGGGGACGGCTGTCCGTAGGGGTTGGCGACCACCGGCTTGCCTAAACTGCGGGTCCAGGTAGGCAAGTTCACGATATCCGGGTCGTCATCCGCCATCAGTGATGGTGCCACCATCGATGCGGCAGCGGCCGTAAAAGCGCCCTGCAGCAACGAGCGACGGCCGGGGTTGATGCCATCCCGAGAAATGTTCTCAACCAGATCTTTGGACAAAAAGGATTCGGGCGCGGCTTGGAGCTGCCCCTGCTCGGCGTCTGATGCCATCCTTTTCCTCCCCCGGAGTGCTGCCGTGTTTACCCGCGTTGCTAATAGCGCGCGGAGTGCTTTGCGCTGTTATTATTTTTTCATATAAACATATAACTTAATGCTAAACTGCCCCTGGCACGGCCCCAAGCGTCGCGCTGAAATTTTGCCACGCGGACCGCCAGATCGTAAGGTGCGCTTAGTAAAACCGCATCTCTTAAGTGTAGCGTACCTGCGACCTCGGAGGCGCGCCGAATGTGGCAACAACCCGCGATACCAGACCTGAATCAACACAGGCACTATTTAATAAAAGCACCAGCGGTAAACGCACAATCCATAAAGGCACCATCTGCACAGGTGACGGACAAGAGTGGCAGATAAAACAGTGCCGCCAGAACAGGGCCGCCTAACTCAGCGCCCATGTGAAAAGGGAGAACCCCATGCCCCGTTTGCTCATGCTGACCTTGCTCGCTTGTCTGACGCTGTCGCCCGCGATCCGCAGCGCTGATGCCGACGCGCCGGGAGTGGTGTTTCATTTGGATTCCGAAACCAGCATGAACCGCATGCTCGCTCAGGTGGCACGCCACCACTCCTTCAACCCGGATATCGAGACGCGTGTCATCCTGATTGGAAATGGTGTCAACCCGGCTCTTGAGGGTGCTAAGGACGCCAATGGCGGGCAGTACAGCGCGCAAATGGAGCAGTTGATGGCGTCGGGCATCCGCATTTTTGCCTGCGAGGCGACGCTCAGCTACTACAACCTGACCGAGGACGATCTGACCTTTGGCGTGGAAACCGTCCCTTCGGGAGTCGCCGCCCTGGGAAGGCTGCAGGCGCGCGAGGGATGGGGTTACATCAAGCTCTGATGAGAGCCATAGCCCTCCTGCTCGGCTTGGCGGGACTGGTTGCCAGCGCAACCAACATGCCCCTGCACGCCTCTGCCGATACAACGAGCCACAATGACTCGCCTGTCCTGATCTACATTTACAGTCCCGAATGCGGCGCCTGCCGACAGTTTGACCGTGAGGTGGGTCCGATCTATGAGAAAACCGCCGAATCTCTCGCGCTTCCACTGGAGCGGGTGTTGATCGACGAATGGCAAGCAGACCGGCATCAGCTGGTCGAATGCGCCTCGGCGGAGGTCATCGGTACACCGACTTTCTTGCAGATCCGGAACTGTCAGGAGCTGGATCGCATCACCGGTTACTCAGACGCCGAGCTCTTCTGGCTGGGGCACCGCAGGATGATGAATCGCATCGCATCAGAGCAGTGACAATCTTGTGGCGTTGCGCATCGCCCCACTCTCATTGCAGTTGACGGCCTCGCAATCTCTCCATCCACATTCCACTCTCTGTCTGATCAGCCCATTTGGACGAGCAGTAACGAATAGCGAAACAACCGCTTCTCGCTCAAGCTGGGGATTTGGTGCGCCGTACCCCTGGCGCGGGTGGCTCTGCGGCTGCGCCCGCAAAACACTGAGCATTGCGCATCCAGAGCTCGGCCGTGTCTCCCTCACACACCAACTGGGTATCGGCGATATTGCGGGTCTGGGTTACCACCTGGGCAAACTCATGCGCCATGCCGCTAATGACCTGGTCACCCTCGGGGTTCCCATACTCCCATGACTCGCCCGACGGTGAGGTGAGCCGCAATGCGGGCGGCTCCTCGGGTACTTCCAACCCCCGTACCGTGAAAGACCAGCCGAAGGTATTCACTCCCAAAACCACAATGTTGCGGATGCGGTCGTCTTCGCTCCGCTCAATACCGAGCTCATCCGCGATCGCCTGGCCGTGTGCCCAGGTCTCCATTTGCCGCGCGGTAATCGATGAGCGAGCACTCATGCTAGGCCCAACCCAAGAAACGCGATCAGAAGGGTCGGCCTGCTGGTAGGCCGCGGCCACCTCGCGAAATCCCGCTTGCCACAGAGAACCCAAGTCGAGCCCTCCTTCAGGAAATTTAGCACGCTCGATATCGGGCAGTGTTTTGCCCGCCATCATGGCCTCTACTGCTGGCTTGAGTTCTGCCTGAAAATCATCGGGCGCCGTGAGCGCCAGATTCGCCATATGGTTCCAGAAATGCAGATGGCGCATGATCGTCTCGAAGGTCCAGGACTTGAATCCTGTGGGATGGGCAAAATCACTCGCCTGCAGCGGCGCGATGAGCTGCTCCAATGCTTCTGACTCCGCTAGAAAATCACTCGCCTGTTGCATGATGACTCCTGAACTCGGTTACGTGAGACTCGCCCCCTGACTGGCTGACGCCAGACTTACTCGGCTTCGGCCTCTTCAATCAACATAATGACATCTCCCGCCGCCATCTGCTGACCGACGTGACCATTCACCTGCTGCACTACCCCGGACACCGGTGCGAGAATTTCGTGTTGCATTTTCATGGCCTCAAATACCGCCAACCGCTGGTCTTTTCCCACCGCTTGATCCGCCTCAACTAACAGCGACACCAGTTGGCCATGCATCGGCGCCTGCACCTTGCCCCCCTGCGCATCTTCCGCCGATTCCGGGGGAATCAGATCGGTGTTGATCAAGGTCACCTCGGACTGATCTGTGGCCAGCATGATGACAGCGGCGTCAGATTGGTGATAACCCAGCACCACGCGTTGCCCATCAATTAAGAACGCAACGCGGTCTGCGTTTAGCGTTTGCAATGTGACCGTGTGGGTCGCTTCCATCAGCGTCACCGAAAACTGCTCTGCGCTGCTCGAAGTGATTTCCGCGTTGAAGGTCGCATCCCCCACCTCGTAGGTATGCCGCCTCGTAACGGGCCCGGTCGATACCCAGCCCCGCAGCTCTTCATTCACCGACAGCGCGCTGGCGAAGTGCTGCTCAGCCGCGAGAATCTGCTGGAGCACAATGCACGCCGCTAAACTCGCGGTACCCGGTTGCGCAGGCGAGTAACCCTCGGGGTAGTGCTGATCGATGTAATCGGTGGTCGCTCCGCCCTCGATAAAAATTGGCTGATCAAGTAGCTCCAATAAGAATGCGCGATTGTGAGTGACACCCGCCAGCGCGGTGGCCTGCAGGGCCGAGCGGAGTTTGAGTCGCGCGGTCTCGCGGGTTTCTCCCCAAGCGATCACTTTGGCGACCATCGAGTCGTAGAAGGGGGATATGGCATCACCCGTCTCGATCCCAGAATCAACGCGAACACCCTCTTCGATCGGCAAGCTGAACAACGACACGGGACCGGCACTGGGTAAAAACGCCGCCGCCGGATCCTCTGCGCAGAGCCTGACCTCGATCGCATGACCAAAGAGATCGATGTCGTCTTGCGTGGCAGGCAAGGGCTCACCTTGGGCAACGCGGATCTGCCATTGCACGAGGTCAAACCCCGTGACGCACTCAGTTACCGGATGCTCGACCTGCAGGCGCGTATTCATCTCCAAAAAATAAAATTCGCCGCTGGCATCCAAAAGAAATTCCACCGTGCCCGCGCCCACGTAGCTCACCGCACGCGCCGCTTCTGCCGCCGCAGTACCCATCGCCTCGCGCAACTCTGGCGTCATGACGGGGCACGGGGATTCCTCGACCACTTTCTGGTGCCGCCGCTGCAGTGAGCAGTCCCGCTCACCCAGATGAATCACATTGCCGTGAGTATCGGCAAACACCTGCACTTCAACGTGCCGGGCGCCCTCGATCGCGCGCTCGAGAATCAGGTCGCCGTTACCAAAAGCCCCCTCAGCCTCGGAACGCGCTAGCGCAATCGACTTCAGCAGTTGCTCGGGGTCTGCCACTCGTCGCATGCCACGGCCACCGCCGCCCGCCGCGGCCTTGATCATCACCGGCATACCCATCGCTTCCGCCTCACGGATGAGAGTGTCGTCGGATTGATCCTCACCCTGATACCCCGAGATACAGGGCACCTGAGCCTCCAGCATCGCGCGCTTTGCGAGCGCCTTATCACCCATGATTTCCACGGCCTCCGCCGGCGGGCCAATAAAGATAATGCCGGCCTCTGCACAGGCCGCCGCAAACCCGGTGTTCTCGGATAAAAAGCCATAGCCCGGATGAATCGCATCGGCGCCTGTCGTTCGCGCAGCTTCAAGGATGGCGTCGCCGTTCAAGTAAGACTCAGCGGCGGTGTTGCCGCCGAGGGACACTGCCATATCGGCGGTGCGCACATGCAGGGCATTGGCATCGGCGTCTGAGTAGACGGCAACGGTTTTGAGCCCATTGGCCTTGGCGGTGCGCATGACCCTCACCGCAATCTCACCGCGATTGGCCACCAGCACGGTCTGGATCGCTGTCATGCCTCGCCCTCCTGGTGCCAATTCGGCTTGCGCTTCTCAAGGAATGAGGCCACGCCTTCCATGCCCTCCTCACCCTTTAAACAGTCCGTGAAGTTCTCCGCCGCGAAGCGCATTTTTTGCTCATCGGGCAGAGTCGGCAGTGTTCTGATCAAGGTTTTCGTCGCCGCCACAGCGCCCGGGGCACAGGCCAGCACATCGTCGCGGATCCGCGCCTCGGCAGCCTCAAGCCCGCCGGCATCAGGCACCACCACATCCAATATGCCCAGCGCCGCTGCCTGCTCACCGGCAAAGCGGGCCGCACTCAACATCAACCTCCGGCCCATGGATTCACCGCACTTCTGCATCACATAGCGGGCAATCTGTGCTGGCGAAATACCGATCCGCGTCTCGGAGAAAGCGAACTTGGCATCCGCGGTGCCGATCGTGACATCGCAACAGCAAGCGACACCGAGTCCCCCTGCCATCGCCGCACCCTCAATCACCGCAATGGTCACCATGGGCAACCGGTCGAGGGTGTAGAGCAGACGCCCAATGGTCTCACTCATGGCGATCACTTCGTCATTGGACGCGGTCGCCATGGTTTTGAATCCTTTGAGGTCACCGCCAGCACAAAAGAAGCCACCACGACCACGCAGGGTCAGACCTCTTACAGAGCGGTCGTCCTGCAACGCATCGCAAATACGCTGCAGATCGGCGACCACCTCGTCAGTGAGCGGGTTGCGACGCTCGGGTTGATTGAACCAGACGGTCAACCATCTCTGATGGAGTTCGCATTGGACAGAATCAGTATGGGGTAATGTTGTCACGGTCACATCCTCGCCACGCCGAAGCTGTTGGGCGTGAGCGTGCGCCCACGTCCCTCCAGCACCGTTTCGAGACAAAACGCGAGCACCTTGCGCGTATCGCGCGGGTCGATCACACCGTGGTCCAGCACGCGGCCCGAGGTATAGAAGGCGTCTTCCTGCGCATCAAAGTGCGCGATGATCGCGGCTTCCTGCTCGGCCAGTTGCTCCTCGGGAATCTCAATACGCTTGCGTGCGGCACCCGCTCGCGCGACCTCGCTCATGGTCTTGGCCGCGCTCTGCCCCGCCATCACACCGGTGCGTGCACTGGGCCATGCGAATAGAAAATCGGGCTCGTAGGCCCAGCCGCACATGCCGTAGTTACCCGCACCAAAACTGGCGCCGATATAGAGACTGATCTTAGGTACCCGAGTAGTACTCACCGCCTGAATCATCTTGGATCCGTGTTTAATCATGCCGGCCTGCTCGTACTCGGTACCCACCATGTAGCCGGTGGTGTTCTGGAAAAAAATGATCGGCAGATCCGCCTGATCACAGGCCTGAATGAACTGCGCTACCTTCGTCGCCCCATTCGGATCGATCGGGCCGTTATTGCCAATCACCGCGCAAGCAATGCCCGTAATGCTGGCGTGGGCACACAAGGTCGAGGCGCCATACCGCGGCTTGAATTCCTCGATTTCAGAGCCATCCACGACGCGCGCGAGTACCTCGCGGCAGTCATAGGGCACTTTGGGATCGGTTGGCACGGCACCCGCCAGCTGCTCAGCAGGATATTTTGGCGGCTGATAGACCCTACGAGGTATGGGTGTGGCTCGCCGATTCCAGTCCAGATGCTCAAACACCTCACGCGCCTTTAATAACCCATGGGCATCGTCCTCCACCAAGTACTCGACAACGCCTGAGACGCTGGCGTGCATCTCGGTACCGCCGAGCTCGCGGTCATTGGCGACCTCACCGGTAGCGGCCTTTACGAGCGCAGCACCGCCGAGCGCTGCCATACCATTTTCCTTTACGCCAATAACGTAATCCGACATCCCCGGCATATAGGCGCCACCTGCGGTCGAGCCACCGTGCAAGACCACCATCGTGGGTAATCCCATCGCCGACATCTGCGCGAGATTGCGGAATACGCCGCCAAATACCGACCACAGCTCGGTCTGGTACTGCAGCAGATTCGCTCCAGCGCTCTCGACGCAGTGGATCAAGGGCAGCTTCTGGCGCTTACAAATCTCTTGCAGGGAAAGATGAACTTCACCAGTCTTCGTTGTTGCGGAGCCGGCCGCAATACCCGAGTCATCGACCCAGATCATGCACCGCACACCACCCACAAAACCAATACCCACCATCACTGAGGCGCCGGGGATGCTTGCCTCTCGATCAGGGTTATCAACCGCAAAGTTGGCCAACGTATGTAAACGGAGGAAAGGCATACCCGGGTCCAGAAGCCGGTGCAGACGGTCGGCAGGTAATAACTGTCCGCGCTTCTCGAACGTCGCGCGGCGCTTGGCCGACGCTTCCGACGCCCTTGCCTCCAGGGAGCGCAGCCGCTTGATAAAAGTCATCATGCTGGCCCGGTTGGCCGCGAAGGCCTCGGAATTCGCGTCTATCTGGGATGTCACAGCGACCATCTCAGTCCTCCAACAGTTGGGCCGGCAGGCTCACCGGCGTATCTAATAAAATTTGTGCGTAGCCCTTTGCCTGGGGGTCGTTGCGCAAGCTCGCCACGCCCCCGCCACCGAGGGCGTGGTGTAAAACAAAGTTGAGTGCGGGGAGCCCCGGCAAAACGTAGCGGTCCATCTCGGGGCTTGCCATGAAATGCTCAAAACGGCTCGCGACATAGGACTCGTTCAGCGCCGCTGCAATCCACGGGAAGTATTCCGGCTTGCGCGCCATCACCCCGATATTGGCTTTGTCGCCCTTGTCGCCCGAGCGTGCCCAGGCTAAGCGCTCCAGGGGTACCTCGATACGCTCGGTGCCGTCATCGGTCGCAACGGCCGTCTCCTCACGTTCTGCCGCAGTATCATTGCCCACCGCGTCCTGCGCCAAATCATGCACTGCAGATTGTATAGCCTGGGAGTCTTCAAAGGATTGCGCCTGATCCGCGGTATGAATCTGGATATCAACGACGTCACGGTCGACGAGTATTGAGAACAGACGAATCACGGGCGACGATTTGGGACGCGTACCCGCGAAGGCGCAGAACCCTGCAGGGGCCCCCAAACCCACGCCGGCCAGCTCTCTCATCAAGAGATCTGTCGCACGTCGATCCGCATGTCGGCAGGCTACTTTGACCGCCACCTCGCGGCTTCTGACGTAACGGGCGGCTTCGCCCCAGTGACTTTCATCACCGACGACTTCGACGCACACGTCGATGTAGTCGGGGGCACCCATCTTTGAGAGCTTGCGCCGCGCACGCTGAATGGCCTCGTCTGCAAAGAGGCGCGCCTTCTCGGCGGCGCGCGCCCCCACATAAAAGCCGATCATGCCGGCTCGCCAGCCATCGGCCCAGGTCATAGAGGTTTTGTATTGCGCTGGCAAACCGCGCCCGCGAGCGCCCGTCACAGCGACACGATCTGTGTCGATTTGCTGAAGCGATACCTGTGTGAAATCGCAGATCACGTCGGGCAAGTAATAAGCAGCAGGATCGCCAATCTCATAGAGCAACTGCTCGCCGACCGTGCCGATCGTCACACAGCCGCCGGTGCCTTTTGGTTTGGTCATGACAACGGCACCGTCAGCAGCAATCTCAGCAATGGGGTAACCCACCTCATGGAGGGAATCGGCGACCTCGTGCCAATCGGTGTAGTTACCGCCGGTAGCCTGAGGCCCGCACTCAATTAGATGCCCCGCAAGTGAGCCGGCTGCCAGCAAATCCAAGTCATCACGCTGCCAGCCGAAGCGATGAATACAGGCACCGAGCGTCACAGCGCTGTCGACGCAGCGACCGGTCACGACAATGTCAGCCCCTTGATTCAGCGCTTCTGCAATCGGAAATGCGCCGAGATAGGCGTTGCCACTGGCTATCGCCTCGCGCGGAGGCGTTGGCTCACCGGTGAACATCTCCGCGGGCTCTGAGCCCAACACCAGATCCAACTTGGGCATGAGGTCGTCGCCGGTAATCACTGCCACCTTTAGTGACAGCCCCGCATCCTCAATGAGTTGTCGGATAGCACGGCCACAGGCCTCGGGATTTACGCCACCCGCATTGCTGATCAGTTTGACGCCCGAGTCAGCAATTGCCAGCAGATGGGGCGCAACAATGGCGGTCACAAAATCGGTGGCATAGCCTTTTTCAGGGTCCGCGGCTTTGGCGCGAGCCATGATCGACATGGTGATCTCGGCAAGATAGTCGAACACGATGAAATCCAGATCGCCCTCACCCAGAAATTGAGGTAGGGCGAGGTCTGCCTCGCCCCAATAGCCCGTTGCACCGCCTATGCGAATCATGCCGCCTGCCCTTTGTGCTCTTGGATTAAATTCATGCCGCTACCAAAATGATTTTAACTCATTTAAAATGAATTTAACTCAGTATACGGGCGCTACTCAATGCCGGCAACACCCCGCCACACCTCGAGAGCACGGGTCGAAGCCAAAGAGTCGAGCATCCTCAACGCCGCGGAGAAGACTTTCGCGGAGGTTGGATTCGATGGCGCCAAGGTATCGGATATTGCGCGCGCGGCATCTGTCGCAGAGGGTACCGTCTACCTCTACTACAAGAACAAGCAGGACCTCTTAGCAGGGGTGGTAGGTCGATTCTGGACCCAGCTGACGCAGGGCGCCGAGGCAGCCATCCAGCCGGAGGCGACTACTCGGGAGCAGCTTGAGCAGCTGGGGCGTTACCACCTCAACTCAATATTGGAGCAATTTGAGGTGGTATCGCTAACCTATCGTGCGCGACCCCAGCAGGAACAAGATCTCGACCAGGTGCGAGAGTATGTCAGAGTGTTTGATCGCATCATGCAGCGCGGCGTGGACCGGGATGAACTCCCCAAACACACACCCATCGGGCAGCTACGGGATGTTTTCTTCGGGACCCTGGAGTTTTCAGCGAGAACGTTGAAGCTACGGGAGCGGCCCTACGACCACTCCGTTGTGACTAATCTTTTAGCCATCATGGTGGGCTCATCGAGCCCTACTCCGAGCTCAGCCAAAGACAAAGAACCCAGTAACCGCGACCTGATGAATACGCTGAAATCGATTCAGAAACAGCTAAAAGTCGCCGACAATTCATCCTCAAACAAGTCATCCTGACTCTCTGCGCTCAGCCGATGGCCAGCCAAAAAGTCAGCAACTGATCATCGAACGACCTCTCCCTGAGCAAATATTGAGGCCAGACCTTAGGCCCCATGAGATCCGAGCCGCTTGGACGTCGAAATTTAATAAGTCGGTATGAGGTCCTGTCCATCCGAAGATGCTTCAATGGCTGCCCCCAGCCACGCAACGCAGCGAATAGTCCACTGCTGACGTTTATAATACGGAGGCCGCGACTACAGGAGGACACCAACATGCCCGATTTCGATACCCTGATCTACGAAAAACCCGAGGCGGGCATCGCTCGTATCTGGCTGAATCGCCCTGAGGCAAGAAATGCTCAGGATGCCCATCTCCTCTACGAACTAAACGATGCCTTCGACATCGCCATGGGCGATAGCGAAGTGAAAGTAGTGATTCTGGCCGCTAAGGGGCCCCACTTTTCAGCAGGTCATGACCTGCGGGATATCAATAACCGCGGCAGCGAGCACAAACGGGTTGGCACCTGGAGTGATGATAAATGGGATGGCTCGGAAGCCTATTACTGCCGAGAAAAGGAAATCTATGAGGGTTTTTGCCGCCGCTGGCGGGACTTGGCTAAACCCACCATCGCGTCGGTACATGGCAAATCCATTGCAGGCGGATTGATGCTGATCTGGCCCTGTGACTTTGTCATCGCCAGTTATGACGCCACTTTTCAAGACAACACCATGTATATGGGCATACCCGGCGTGGAGTACTTTGCCCACGTATGGGAACTGGGCATCCGCAAGGCCAAGGAGTTTCTGCTTACCGGTCAACCCATCACTGCCGAAGAGGCACGGGAAGCAGGTATGGTGAACCGGGTTGTCCCACGAGACGAGTTAGAGGAAGCGACCCTCGCCTTTGCTCGCACACTCTCTGACAAACCGTCTTTTGCTTTAAAACTGGGCAAAGACGCGATAAACGCGGCTTTTCACGCCCAGGGCTTTGAGAACGTGCAGCGAAGCGCATTCAACGCCCATCATCTGGCTCACACACACTATCGCTTGCACCAGGACGGCTCATTCATAGACAAGGAATTCATGCGGAATTTTCAATCGAAGAAGAAATCAAGCTGAGTCGGACCTGATCTTCAATAAGATCCGGGCGTATCGCTGACTGGATCCACGCTTCTCACTGACCAGTAAACCAACTCGCCTCGGTGTCGAGCACCGACCGATCCTGAGACGCGACGTAACGAAGTTTCTCGGCCGCCTGCGGTAAGTGATAACGATAAAAGAACTGACAAGCGGCGATCTTGCCTTCATAAAAATCGGCGTCCGCTTTAGCGCCACTTTTCAAGGCTTTCTGGGCCACCAGTGCCTGACGTAACCACAGCCAGGCGATGACCACGTGTCCAAAGGCATCTAAAAACGGTGTAGCGCTGGCAAGACGCGTGACGGTATCAGTCTCCTGATTCACGGTCTCGATGGTTTGCTTGGCCAACGCCCAAATATCGGCGAGCGCCTCTCCCATCGCCGCGAACGACTCAACGCCGGCCACTGCGTTTAGCGCCGGCTGCATTTCTTCTTCAAAGATAGCGAGGGTGACACCGCTCGCCAGATTCACTTTGCGACCCAAGAGATCGAGGCCATGAATGCCATGGCTACCCTCGTGGATCGGGTTCAAACGGTTATCGCGATATAGCCTTTCAACTGGGTACTCGCGGGTGTAACCGTAGCCACCCAGAATCTGGATCGCGTGCTTATTGGCCTCAAGCGTATATTCTGAGGGCCATGACTTGGCGATAGGCGTGAGTAACTCAAGCAGTAATGTGAGCCTCTGCGAAGCCTGAGGGTCATCTGAAATCAGCTGTTGATCCACCAACTGCGAGCAGTATGTGAGCAGCGCGATGCTCCCCTCTACTGCCACCTTCTGTTCCATCAGGAGCCTGCGGATATCAGCATGCTCAATAATCGGGAGCATCGGGCTATTGGGGTCTTTATCGCCTGGGTGCCGGCCCTGCGGTCGGTTGCGAGCGTAATCAAGCGAGTACAAATAGCCGCCCAACCCCGACATGGTGGCCAACATACCCACACCAATTCGGGCCTCGTTCATCATGTGGAACATGTTTTTGAGGCCTTCGTTTACCTCCCCTACCAAATAGCCAAGGCAATCGCCGCCCTCGCCGAAGTTCAACAGCGTGTTGGTGGTGCCCCGCTGTCCCATCTTGTGGTTGAGGCCCGCGAGCGCAATGTTATTGGGCTCCCCTAAGGAGCCGTCTTCCTCGACGCGGATTTTGGGCACGAGAAACAGCGAGATGCCCTTCACACCTGGAGGCGCATCGGGAGTTCGGGCCAGTACCATATGCACAATGTTCTCGGAAATATCCTGCTCGCCTCCAGAGATCCACATCTTGGTACCCGTCAGCTTGTAACTGCCATCACCAACAGGCTCGGCCGAGCAGCGGATATCCGACACTGATGACCCGGCATGGGGCTCAGACAGGCACATGGTGCCAAACCAACGCCCCTCTACGAGAGGCGGCAGGTAACGCTCGCGCAGGGCTTCGCTGCCGCAAGCCTGTAACATGTGCGCATTAGAGGAGGTCAGGAATATGTAGCCAGTCGCCGGCGCATTGGCCGCTTGGAAGATACCCTGCATGAAGTTGGCGACCATCACGGGCAACTGCATGCCGCCAAGATCATGATCAAAAGTCGCCGTGGTCAACCCGGCCTCAATAAAGGTTTTCAGGCAAGCTTTCAATGAGTCCGGAGTGATCGCCTGTCCATCTTTGAAGACGGGCTCGTTTTCGTCGTGCTCCGCCGCAAGGGGTAAAAACTCCTCCTCCGCCATGTTTTGACAAAGATCGAGTATGGCCGAGATGCTCTCGCGGTCGTGCTCGCTGTAGCGGTCACTGGCGAGCAGCGACCCCACATCAAACATTTCATCGAGATAAAAATCGACGTCGCGTCGATTGACGATCATAGACATAGGGTGCCCCGGCGCTGCCTGATATCAAGGTGAAAGCGGACCCTATCAAGAGCGCCGTATCGGGAGCAACGATCAACGCTGATTTAGGGCATTCGTCACTTGGATACCTTCCGAGCGGACCGGGGGCATGGCGCTGTAAACAAGACATGGCACAACGGGTAGAGGCCGGAGGTGAGGCTGGTTCAGCTCACCTTCACCAGCACTGCGGGGATTGAAATCAGTCGGAAGGTCGACCGGTGCTCTGTCTGGGGCCCACCAATTCCGGGCGAATCGGGGTGACATTCTCGGCCTCGAGCACCTTGCGTACGCGCTTGCCAACGCGACCTTGCTTGACCCAGACGTAATCATGTCGCGGCTCGTGTCCGGAGAAGCCCATTACATGCTCGGTCAAAATGGCCGTCACATCATTCAGGTCCATCTCGGCGCAGGCTCGCAACAAGCGGTGGGCCGAATCCTCGATAAAGTCGAAGTCAAAGGACTCTTCCTCGGCGCGCATAATCATCGGGTGGCCCGTACCTGTGACAGAGGTGCCCAGCAATAGTTCTTCGTTAAGCTTCTCACCTGGGCGCAGACCGATGTACTCAAGATCGATGTGCTCGCCAAAAATATTGTCCCGTTCGATGTCGTAGCCACTCAAGCGAATCATTCGCTCGGCCAGTTCAACGATCCGCACCGGCTCGCCCATGTCCAGCACAAAGACATCACCGCCGGTGCCCAGCGCGCCCGCTTGCAACACCAGCTGTGCTGCCTCACGGATGCTCATAAAGTAACGGGAGACCTCGGGATGGGTCACCGTGACCGGGCCACCACCGCTGATCTGCTCGCGGAACAGTGGCACAACAGAGCCCGAGGAACCGAGCACGTTACCGAAGCGCACAATGCAGAAGCGGGTTTGGGTTTCAATCTGGGAGAGGCCTTGCAGAATCAGCTCTGCAAACCGCTTGGAGGCGCCCATCACATTGGTGGGACGAACCGCTTTGTCGGTCGAGACGAGCACAAAGGTATCCACCCCCGCCCGATGCGCCGCCCAGGCCGCGCTCCATGTGCCGTGCACATTGTTAGCGACGCCTTCCGCGACGTTGTACTCCACCATCGGCACGTGCTTGTATGCCGCCGCGTGGTAGACCGTATCAACGGAGAAAGTGCGGAAAATAGACTCGAGGCGCTGCTCGTCGCGCACACTACCCAACAGAGTCACCACCGGGAAACGCAGGCCCTGCCGCTGGCACAGGCTCTTGATCTCACGATCCACGCTATAAAGCGCAAACTCTGATATATCGAGGAGTATCAGCTCTCTGGGCGATGACGCCATAATCTGACGGCAGAGCTCGGATCCAATACTGCCACCCGCTCCCGTCACCATCACAACCTTTTCAGTGATGCAGCGATCGATCAGCTCGGGGTGCGGTGGAACTGGTTCACGGCCCAGCAGATCATCCAAGTCGACGTCCTGAATCTGATTCACGATGGCGTTGCCGGAAATCAGCTCGCTGATCTTGGGGATGGTTCGCACTCTGACAGGCAAACCGACCAGCGAATTGATGATGGCACGCCGGCGCTCCTGAGACGCCGAAGGAATCGCCAGCAAGACCTGACGCACTGCGTGCTCCTCGACCAGACTTGTCAGGTCGCCCGCCCCCAATACTGGCCGGCCATTAATTACCGTCTCGTGCAGGTTGGGGTTGTCGTCTATGAAGGCCACCACACGGTAATCCGTGCCGTGATTGAGTGCATTCAGCAGCTGGCGACCTGACTCACCGGCCCCGTAAATAATGACCCGCCTCGCGTCTGCCCGGATATTCGCCTGAAGCCAGCCTCGCGAGATCAGGCGCAATCCCCCGATACCCACAAACAACAAAAGCCAATAGACCAGCGCCGCGGTGGCGGGCAACGTTGATTCCGCAAAGAAGATGGCAGCACCCAATGCCAATGTCGAGAAGCTGACGGCCTTGACCAGATCCCACACTGCCTGTTGCCCCATATAGCGGATCACAGACAGGTACAGACCCTGCACGCTGAAAATGACGGCGGAGCCGATCAGCAACAAGACGACAGTGAGTGGGGCCAGCAAATCCATCACGCCGGCGCCTTCTGCGCTGCCGATAGCGGCGGCACCATACAGGGCGGCAAGCACAACCAGTAAATCGAGGACTAACCATCCCGAGAACCGGAAAGAAGGAGAGAGTGAGCGTCGGGCGAAAAGCCAGATGACAGTGGAAACCGAATGAGCGCTCATCGCGCGCACCCGCGATGCCATCTTCTTGACCATACGCACCTTAACCACGCAGCCAAATCCGCAGTGGATTCAGTTGGTTACTTGAAAAACTTCAGTTTAAGCCCTCAGGCGCGCATACACCACAGCAGCAACCGCTGGAATGGCTGATAAAAGTACCAGAAGCGGCGGGAATACAGCGCTATTGACGGCCATCACCGCGAGCGGAAATAGCCAGATAACCTGCATACCCAGTAATCCGAGCGTAACGGGCAATGCACTGCCCAGCTGTGCGCTCAGGCGCTGATAAGCATGGTCACGGTGTGCAATGTGCGGCGGTTCACCCGAGAGAACTCTGATACAGAGCGTGAATCCCGTATCGACCAGAAATGGCATCATCAAAATCAGCCATGCAAACCCCACTGACAGATCGGTCAGGAAGGCCATCAGTCCCATCAGTGCCAGTACAAATCCGAGAGGTATGGCGCCCGCATCCCCCATAAAGAGTCTCGCGGGGGGCCAGTTGAACCACAGCAGTGGCACCCAGCTGGCAAACAGCATGGCAGACAGCCACGCCAGCTGCGCATTGGGCACCGCTCCGAAGGTGGCGATCAGCCCCATTCCCACTGCCACGCATAGCGCCTGACTGGATACCAAACCATCTGCACCATCCATGAAGTTCACCAGATTGATGCACCAGGCTGCGGCCACCCCCGCCATCGCCAATACAGCGATACTCGCTAACCCCGCTGGTAGCAGGAACCAACAGAGCAGAAGCCCCGCAGTGAGATAACACAGGAAGCGCACGCCGCTGGGTAAACCGCGCCGATCGTCCAGCAAGCCGATGGCAGTGAGCGCGAGCGCGATAAGGGCGACGGCCTGTGCTCCTGGGAGGTCGATGGTGGTGTACAAAGTCGCCGCCAGCACCAACATGGGCACAATGCCGCCGCTGACTACTGTCGGCGTTGTATGCAGGCTGCGTGAGTTGGGCTGGTCGACCAAACCCCAGCGCGGGGCCAAGCGGACAAATGCCCACAGACCGAGACTGACCAACAATGCCATGGCGATCAACAGCATCATGACCGTCCTCGCATGCTGCCGGCACAGGATTCGAGCGTCCAAGAAGGTTGCCAACCCGAGACAAGTGGCGGGTCACCGGTCCAATGATTCGCACTGAGGCTGCGCCAGTGACTTCCCGCCTCTCTGCCCTTTCTCCAATCCAGCACTCTGCCTGCGAGACGGCAGAGCCACTGTGGCATCTCCCCCCACTGCATCCCCTGAGACAGCGCGCGCGAGATGCGCTCAGCATCGTAGACGGCCCCGTCTGTGGCCACGAGTATTTCCTCGCCAGCAGACGCACCTGACGTCCCCAGCGCGCAGCTGATCAGCAATGCCACCAAATCCCCACGAGCCACCATGCTCCGATGCCCCACTGAAGGCAGGCGCAAGGGCCACCAACGAAGCACGTTACTAACTGTCTTGAGATAAGCCCTGAGCTCGATGTCATACACCAGACCGGGGCGCACTACCGTCAACTGGCTATGACGCTCGGCAAACATCTCGCACAGACTCTGCTCCGCGCGCCATTTGGATGCCGCATAACATTCCTGTGGCTCGGGGTAATGATCTGCCGAATCCAAAGGCGAGAGGGCCTCGGCGGGCACCACATTCAGCGAGCTCACATAAATAAAGTGTGAAACACCCGCTTCCAGTGCGCGACGCGCGAGATCAGAACTGGCCTCGACGTTAATGCGCTGGTAAGCGCGCTCGTCTGCTTCGCGATGTGCCAAGCCTGCGCAATGAATGACCGAAGATACGCGGTCAAACACGTCCGCAGGCAGATCATCGCCGCCACTCATGTCCCAGTGCATCCACTCACGGTAGGGTGCACCACTTATCGTATCCTCAGCCCGCGTCAGCAGCCGCAGCGACAAACCCCGCTGTTCGAGCGCCGCGCAAAGCGCGGCGCCGATGTAACCCGTGGCGCCCGTCAGTAATATCAAGGCGCCCGGCTCCGCATGGCATTATTGAAGCCGGATAACACTGCGGTTCTTCTCCACTGTCGCGAAACCGATCCCCTGCACGGCCGCCAGCTCGTCAATATACTCAAACGGGCCACGCGCCTCCCGGTACTCGACGAAACGATGCGCCTTCACAAGACCCACGCCTTGCAAGCTCTCTTCCAATACTTCGGCGCTGGCAAGGTTAATATTGACGGGCTCTGATGCCCAGCTGACAAAGGGGCTCAAACCCAATAACAAAATACAGATCGCTAGCGCTTTCGCCGCCAACCCAAAATGTCTTCCCTCACGGGCGTGAGTGAGTTGGGAAGCGGTATCGAATGTCGGTGTCATGAGGGGTGAATTCATGATGTCTTCTCCATCAGTGAATTAGGAATCTCCACGCGAGTGGGCCCCGATCAACTATGGGTCGCACCGTGCCGTTGGGACAGACCAGTGAACGTTGTGCATGTATTTTGGGCGCAAATCATGCCTGTCCACCTTCGGCTCAGACAACTACCCCGCACCCTAACCACTCGTATGGGCATCCAATAAGGCACGAATGTCTGCCGCGGTTTTTGCCGGGTCATCGGAAGCCGTAATGGACCGCCCTACGACCAAATGCGTCGCGCCGTCCGCGACCGCGCTCTCGGGGGTCACGATGCGACGCTGGTCACCCGCCTCGTCTCCCGCTAGCCGTATACCAGGCGTCACCAGCAAAAACCCGTCGCGCTGCCTCGCCGACAGGACGGCTGCCTCGGCGGCCGAGCAGACCACACCATCAAGACCGGCCGATTCTGCCAGCGCGGCCAATTGGCAAACGCGATCGATAGGTGCGTCATCGCAACCGAGCTCGGCCAGATCCTCCTTATCCATACTGGTCAGTACAGTCACCGCCACCAGCAGCGGGGGTTTAGGTGAGTCATTCAGCGCCTCTCTTGCTGCACGCATCATCCTTGATCCCCCCGACGCATGGACATTGACCATCCAAACACCCAACTCATCGGCGGCCTTGACCGCCTTGGCCACCGTGGTCGGAATATCGTGAAACTTGAGATCAAGAAAAATATCGAAACCCAGGCCCAGCAGTGAGCGCACAATATCGGGCCCAGCAAGCGTGAATAGTTGCTTGCCAACCTTGAGACGCACTGTGGCGGGGTCAAGCCGTTTCGACAAATCCAAGGCGGCATCCGGAGAGTCGTAGTCGAGGGCAACGATCAAGTTACTGCCTTCATCAACCATGGGTTTGCTCCAGTGCTTCACCGCGGTAGTGGATGGCGTCCCAATGGCGACAGCCGGGACACCGCCAGTGACGGGCTTTGCCAGTAAATCCACAGTGACCACATTGGTAACCCTCGGCGGCACTGGTGAGTCGATCAAACACCTCGCGCTCGGGCAGCGAGGTATCGGGATGTAACCCTTGTAACACTAACGACGCCGCCACGGATACCGACGGATGAGTCGCCAGTGTCTCGCGCAGGAAGTCCTCGGCCGCGGCTCGACCTCGCTGCTTTTCCAGCTCGCTGGCTAGCGCCAACGCCAACAGTGAGGAGGATTGCAGCGCGTAATACTCTTCCAGCGCCGCGAGATACTGCGACTCGTTTTCCTGTACAGCACAAATCTCACTGAGCAGTTCGAGCAGTTCGGGGGTGCAATTGCGACCGCTGCCCATGATCACTCTGAAGTGCGTCAATGCAGCCTCAGGATCTCCCGCTGAGAGCCTCAGCTTGGCCAAACTCATCCGCGCACGGAGGTCCTGATTCTGATCTCTCAAAGCCGCTTCATAGAATTCACCCGCAGTCGCGTTGTCGCCAGATTCCAACGCGGCGTCCGCCTGCTCGCAGAGGTAATGCCCCCTCAGTTGCTGAGCGGGTTGGCCCTGACCAGTCGCCGACTGACCGCTTTCCTCGGCCTGTGTTATCAGCTGGTCGGCAATCGCTGTTGCAGCGACCCAGTCCCGCTGCGCTTCATGCACATCCAGTAAATGCCGCTGCGCTGCCGCACTGAATTCGGTCGACTGTGAGGTCAGATCAGAGAGTAGTTGCTCGGCGCGGTCATACAGGCCCGCTGCAATAAAATCTCTGGCTAACTCGAGATGGGATTGATGCAACTGAACCGTCGTCAACTGAGGTCGTTTGAGCAAATTTTGGTGAATTCTAATCGCGCGGTCGACCTCACCCCGCTTGCGCAAAACGCTGCCCAATGCGATATGTGTATCGACTGTGTCCTCGTTCACCGACAACGCCTCAGTGAAGGCGTCCACCGCATCGTCCTCTTCGCCGTCCAGCAGAAAGTTAAAGCCCCGGTAATACTGCGAAGGGAGTTGTGCCCGGTCGGCACCGTCCATGCGCAGCCCACCGCGACCCAGTGTCCAGCCTGCGGCAACCGCAAGAACGAGCAGCACCAGAAGCAGTGCGTTATTGAGAATCAAGCCCGATTCCTTTCTCAGCTTCAGCCAGCAGGCGATCCCGCTGTTTACGCAGACGGCGGATCGTTGCAGAACGCCTGAGTGCCAGCAGCGTCCCGGCCCCCAAGCCTATGAAGACGCCGACCGCCAATGCCGCCAAAACCCATATCGCAACGGATTGGGCAGGCAATTGCACCACGATGAGGTCGAGGGGAATTTCTTTGGTGTTCTGGAGAGAGAACAGTCCGCCGGCGGCGACAGCGCCCACGGCAAGCAGCAGCGTCAGCCCCTGTCTCAGCCATCGCATGATCAGAAGCCGGACTTGACTGCTCGATTCACCCGCTCGCGCAACTCTTTTCCGGGCTTGAAGTGCGGCACATGCTTACCACGCAGCGCAACCGTGTCTCCGGTTCGGGGATTGCGACCTTGGCGAGGCTCGCGATAGTGCAAGGAGAAACTGCCAAACCCCCTGATCTCGATACGCTCACCGGATGACAGGGTTTCAGCCATGTGATCAATCAGCAGCTTAACCGCCAGCTCGACGTCTTTCGCGCTCAACTGGCTCTGACCGTCGGCCATCAAGTCAATCAATTCGCTTCGCGTCATGCTGTCCCCCCTCGTTAGCTGTGAGCATTTTGGCCGAGGCCTCGAGCATTGGCAAGTTATTCATTTTAAATGGGTTTATAGGGGCGCGCGCGCCGTGTACTCACGGCAAAAAAAGGCCGGCACAAAGCCGGCCTCGCGTAACGCTGTAGAGATCACTGATCTTCCATTTTCGCCTTGATCAGATCACCAATGGTGCCCGGTGAAGCACTCTCATCCTGCTCCTTCAATGACTCGACAGCTACTTTCTCGTCGTCCATGTCCTTGGCTTTGATGGAAAGTGCCAGTCCGCGGTTCTTGCGATCCACATTCACGACTTTAGCTTCCACGGTGTCGCCGACACTGAGCACAGCGCGCGCATCATCGACAAGATCAACGCTGATATCAGCCGCCTTCAGGTAGCCCTCAACCTCATCGGAAAGCTTGATGGTCACTCCCTTAGCGTCGACTTCCGCCACGGTACCTGTCACCAAGCTGCCACGGTCGTTGTCGCTGACGTAGAGTGAGAATGCATCTTCTTCAAGCTGCTTGATACCCAGTGAGATGCGCTCGCGCTCTGGATCGATGGACAGAATCACCGTCTCGATCTCATCGCCCTTCTTGTAGTTGCGCACGGCCTCTTCACCGCTTTCGTTCCAGCTGATGTCGCTCAGATGAACGAGTCCATCGATGTTGCCGTCGAGGCCGATAAAGATACCGAAGTCGGTGATCGATTTGATGCTGCCTGAAATCTTGTCGCCCTTGGCGTGGTCCGCGGCAAACGCATCCCAGGGGTTCTGGGTGCACTGCTTGATACCCAACGAGATTCGGCGACGCTCCTCGTCAATATCGAGCACCATTACCTCGACCTCGTCACCGAGCTGCACAATTTTCGAGGGATGGACATTCTTGTTGGTCCAATCCATCTCGGAGACGTGTACCAAACCTTCGACGCCCTCTTCGATTTCGGCAAAGCAGCCATAATCGGTGAGGTTGGTGACCTTGGCGACAACACGGCTACCCTCGGGGTAGCGGCCGGTGATTTGTACCCACGGGTCCTCGCCCAGCTGCTTGAGACCCAGCGACACGCGGTTGCGCTCGCGATCGAACTTGAGGATTTTGACATCCATTTCTTGTCCGACTTCCACGATCTCGCTAGGGTGCTTGATACGCTTCCAGGCCATATCGGTGATGTGCAACAGTCCGTCGACACCGCCGAGGTCTACAAATGCGCCGTAATCGGTTAGATTTTTGACCACGCCCTTCACGGACTGACCTTCCTGCAAGTTTTGCAGCAGTTCCTCGCGCTCGGCACTGTTGGCCGATTCCATTACCGCGCGGCGTGAGACAACCACGTTGTTGCGCTTCTGATCGAGCTTGATGACTTTGAATTCGAGCTCTTTACCTTCAAGGTGCGTGGTCTCCCGGATAGGACGCACGTCGATCAGCGAACCGGGCAAGAATGCGCGGATAGAGTCGATGTCAACGGTGAAGCCACCCTTGACCTTGCCATTGATCACGCCCATCACCACTTCGTCGGCGACGTGCGCTGCCTCAAGGCCTTTCCAGGCTTCTGCGCGCTTGGCCTTCTCACGGGAAAGCTTGGTCTCTCCGAAACCGTCCTCGACGGTCTCCAGCGCCACCTGTACTTCATCACCCACGCTGAGACTGCACTCACCATTGGCATTGGTAAACTGATCCAGGGGAATCACCCCTTCTGATTTCAAACCGGCGTGGACGGTGACCCACTCGTTGTCAATATCGATCACGACACCCGTGACAATAGATCCGGGTTCCATATCGACGGTTTGGAGACTTTCTTCAAAAAGTTCAGCGAAGGATTCGCTCATGTTGCTATTCCTGCATTGTGGAGTGAGATCACTCCCGCCGGCTTCCAGACCTAGCCGGGTTGATGGTCTTGACGCTTCGGCGGGGTCCAGCCGTGACTCCGATGCGTTGAGCTATAAGTTGAGCTATAAATTGCGGGCAGCTGTCAAGTCGCGAGCTGCCTGCAACACCTCATCAGCGGACAACGCGGTGCTGTCGATAATGATGGCGTCCTCTGCCGGCACCAGTGGAGACACTGTACGGGATTGATCCCGGGCGTCTCGCTGCTGTATGTCAGCTAGAAGGCGCGCGAGACTAACACTCTCCCCCATACCCTGCAACTGATGGAAACGGCGCTCGGCGCGCGCGCCAGCGCTGGCAGTCAGGAAGATTTTTAGGGGCGCCCGCGGGAAAACGACCGTACCCATGTCTCGGCCGTCGGCAATCAACCCGGGCGGCCTGGCCAGTTCCTGCTGCCTTAACAGGAGCGCTTCCCGCACCGCGGGTAATGCCGCCACCGTAGAGGCATCCCGGCCTCCCTCCTCGGTGCGCAGGTGTGCCGTCACATCCTCACCCGCCAGCCACACCGACACACCGCCATCGGTCGGTTCAAAGTCAACATCGAGGGATCTGGCAATCCCGGCGACGGCGTAGCTGTCCTCCAGTGAGACGGCCGCGAGCCTGCCGGCAAAACCCACCACGCGGTAGAGCGCGCCGCTATCCAGCAGATGCCAGCCCAAATCAGTGGCAAGGCGTTGACTGAGAGTGCCCTTTCCCGCCCCGCTTGGACCATCGATGCAAATCACCGGCGCGGCGCCAGTCATTCCTCGGCCACCTCCAGGCGCAAACCCGTTTGCAATGCCAAATCGGCAAAACCGGGAAAGGACGTGGCCACGTGCGCACAGTCACTGACCTTAATGCGGTCGGATGCTCTGAGCGCCGCCATGGAAAAGCTCATTGCAATACGGTGGTCATGGTGGGTTGTGATCACGCCCCCTGACAGATCGCCGCCGACCACTTCGATCCCGTCCGGTTGCACCGTGTTCTCGATACCCAGTTGCGATAGCCCTTCGGCCATACTGGCGATGCGATCACTCTCCTTCACCCGCAATTCCTCGGCGCCCTGCAACACGGTGACACCCTCAGCGCAGGCTGCGGCAATCAGCACGGCCGGTAGTTCGTCGATCGCAAGCGGCACGGACTTGACAGGGATCTCGATGCCTCTCAGGGACGCATGGCGGACACGCAGGTCGGCGACCGGCTCCCCGCCGACCTGTCGCTCGTTCAGCACTTCGATGTTGGCGCCCATCGCACGCAAAATCGTGATGACACCGTCGCGAGTCGGGTTAATGCCCACGTGTTCCAGCGTCAGATCCGAGCCCGGCGCGATCGAGGCGCCCACCAGGAAAAAGGCGGCGGAGGAAATATCGGCGGGAATATCGATGTCTGTGCCGTGGAGTGAACCTCCGCCCTCGAGACTGATGACACCTTGATCACGATCCACGGCGTAGCCAAATCCGGTCAGCATTCGCTCGGTGTGATCCCGGGTAGACGCAGGTTCCGTAACGCTGGTGCGGCCCTCGGCAAACAAGCCTGCCAGCAGCACGCTGGACTTCACCTGTGCGCTCGCCACCGGCAAATCGTAGTGAATACCGGTCAGGGCACGCCCCCCTTGAATTTCCAGGGGCGGGCAACCCCCATGTGAATTGATGACCGCTCCCATTTGCGACAATGGGGTAATCACTCTGGCCATGGGACGCCGCAGTAACGACTCATCACCTGTCAGGATGGTGTCGAAGGACTGCCCGGCAAGCAGGCCCGCCATCAACCGGATGCTGGTGCCCGAATTACCGACATCCATCACCTGGGTGGGCGGCTTCAACCCGCGAAGACCAGCGCCATCGATCGTCAATCGACCTGATTGCGGATCCGTAATCTCCACACCCATCTCGCGGAACGCTGACAGTGTGGCCAGCGCGTCCTCGCCCTCCAGAAAGCCACTCACAGTGGTGCGACCCTTGGCAATCGACCCCAGCATGATGGCCCGATGCGACATCGACTTGTCTCCCGGGACACGAATGCTGCCCGTCAACGAGCCGCCCGGGTCAAGATAAAAATGCATTAGTCCGTCTGCTCCGACTCGGGGGTAAGGGGTCTTAAAATGTCATCATGCTGGCGCCGCACCGCTCTGCAGCGGGCAAAGAAGGTTTCTATCGCGTCACCATCAGCCTCGGCGATGAGCGTCCGCAGATGGTCATGCTCCTGCGCCATGGCGTCCATTGCGGTGAGTATGGCGTCGCGGTTGGTCAAAGCGATATCGCGCCACATCAGCGGATCTGACGCCGCAATACGCGTCATATCTCTCAGCGCGCCCCCGCCATGCTGCATCGGCGACAACGCATGATCAGCAAGCATCGATGTCAGGGCGTAGGCCACCATATGAGGTACATGGCTACTGGCCGCCAGTGCCGCGTCGTGATCTACCACGGACATATGGGTGATGCGTGCGCCCGCAGTCGTCCACAACCGCTCTACCGTCTTTAGTGCCGACCTGTCGGTGTCGCCCGAGGGCGTCAGAATGACCTCGCGCCCATCAAAGAGCCCCGGATAGGCAGCTTCGACACCGCTGTTTTCGCTACCCGCGATGGGGTGCCCGGGCACAAACCTTGGGTAGTCGGTGCCCGCAGCCTCAACAATGACGCCTTTAATGCTGGCCATATCAGTGACCACGGGCTCTCCTGAAGCGAGTGCCAGATCCAACACCTCTGGCAACAGTTGCGCCGTGGCCTCCGGTGGGGCACCGATGACGATGACATCGGCCTCGGCAACTACGGTCGACAGGTCCTGACTGAAACGATCAATAAGCCCCAAAGCCAACCCGCGCTCAAGAGAGGGTGCACGCGGACCCCAGGCAATGAGATCGGCGCGCCAGTCTCTGCGCTTGAGCGCACCAGCCAAAGACCCGGAAATCAGCCCGAGACCCAAAAACGCAACTATGGGGTCGTGGTCGTTATTCACGATCAAATCGGCGCTCGGGGATAGGAGCCCAGCCTCTTCAGCATGATCGAGTGCTCTTCGATCTGCCCCATCACCTCCACCATGACGTCATCGGCGAGGTGACCCTCGCACTCGATGTAGAACACATAGGTCCACTTTTCGGTTTTAGAGGGCCGGGAATCGATGCGCGTCAGACTGATGCCGTTTTCCTCGAAGGGCCGCAACAGACCGAGTAACGCACCGGGCCGGTTCCGCGCAGAGACCAAAAGCGAGGTTTTGTCGTGGCCACTGGGTGGCACCATCTCTTTGCCCAGCACCAAAAATCGTGTGGTGTTGGTAGAGCTGTCCTGTATGGCGCTCGCCAGGGTATCCAGCTGATGCAGGCCCGCTGCCAGCTCGCCGGCAATCCCCGCCACACCCGCCTCAACGCCTGCCCTGCGCGCCGCCTCGCCGTTGCTGGCGACGGCCTCACGGGGTACTTTCGGCAGGTGACTGTCGAGCCATTGCCGGCACTGCCCCAGCGCCTGCTCGTGACCCAGAATCAATTGGATATCGGATTGGTCGGCACCCCGACATGCGAGGAGGTGGTGTACGACCGGCAGTTCGATCTCCCCCGAGATCTGCAGCGGCGACTCGAGAAAACAATCCAGAGTCTGACCCACCATGCCCTCGGTTGAGTTTTCAACGGGGACCACACCGTAGTCACAGAGGCGTTCTTCAACCTGCCGAAAGACTTTGTGGATGCTGGCTTGGCCCTGCGGTATGGCCGATTGACCAAAATGCTTCAAGGCCGCCGCTTGGGAGTAGGTGCCCTCGGGCCCCAGGAAGGCGACAGACAGCGGCTGCTCGAGCGCCAGGCAGCTGGACATAATTTCCCGAAAGACCGAGGCAATGTGCTCGGACGCCAGCGGCCCCGGGTTTCGTTCCTGAATCGCGCGCAATACCTGTGCCTCGCGCTCGGGCCGATAGAAGACCGGGGGGGGCTTCGTCAGACTGCGACGCATCGAGCTTCACCTGCGCGACTTCTTGTGCGCAACGCGCCCGCTCGCTGATCAGCTCGAGTAGCTGACTGTCAATGGCGTCAATGCGATCGCGAATCTTGCCGAGTTGCTCATCAGGGTCCATGGGGTATCCCCTCGCCGGGTTTCCTAACCGTGGCGTTGTTCGAAATCCTGCATGAAGTCACACAGGGCGTCCACCGAAGCTTCTTCCACCGCATTGTATAGGCTCGCACGCATCCCGCCGACCGAGCGATGCCCCTTAAGATTAAGGAGTCTGCCCGCCTCAGCTTCCTGCAGGAAAATCGGGTCCAGCCGATCATCGGCCAGCGTAAACGGCACATTAACCAACGAACGACTGGTGGCCTCAACTGGATTGCCGTAGAAGTCGCTCTCGTCGATGACACGGTAGAGTTTGCCGGCTTTTCGACGGTTGATCACCGCCATTTCTTCCAGCCCGCCCAGGTTTTCCAACCACTGAAATACCAGGCCGGTCAGATATAAGGCGAAGGTGGGCGGCGTGTTGTACATGGAGTCGTTGTCAGCCGCGATCTGCCAATTAAGCATGGCGGGTGTCTCTAACCGGGCGCGCCCCAGCAACTCGCGATGCACTATGACAAGGCACAAACCTGCGGGCCCGATATTTTTCTGGGCGCCCGCGTAAATCACACCATACTGCTGCACGTCGATGGGCCGCGACAAGATGGTCGATGACATATCGGCGACCAGCGGCACCTCAACCTGCGGCACAAAATCAAATTCCAGGCCCCCGATGGTCTCGTTGGGGCAGTAGTGCAGGTAGGTTGCAGCTGCGTCTAACTGCCACGTATCCTGGGGCGGCACCGTAGTGAAATTAGAGGCTTCAGAGGTCGCCGCAATGTTCACCGGCCCAAAACGCTGCCCCTCCTGCAACGCCTTCTTAGACCATTGCCCGGTCACGACCTGATCGACGGACTGATCTGCCGCGCTCAGATTGAGTGGCACCGAGGCAAACTGCAGCGAGGCGCCGCCTTGTAAAAACAGCACAGCGTAGTCATCGGTGATGCCGAGCAGGCGACGCAAAGTTGCCTCGGCCTGGCTCGCCACCTCCACAAACTCGGGGCTGCGATGACTGACTTCCATCACAGAGGTGCTGCGACCAGACCAATTCAGTAATTCGGCTTGCGCGTGCTCGAGCACGGATTGCGGGAGCGCGGCGGGACCCGCGCAGAAATTATGGGCTCGGGTCACTCGCCGGTGTCCTCGTCCCCCTCCGCAGGCGAACCATTGGCATCGCTGGGTTCTGCAACCGGCACGTCATCAGTCGCACCGCTCGCAGCAGCCTGCACATCGGTGGCCTCGACGTCGTCTTCAGCGATCCGGCTGACACTTACCAACGCCTCACCCTCTCGCGTGCGGATCACGCGCACACCCTGAGTATTTCGTCCCTGTACGCTGACCTCTTCAACCCGGGTTCTCACAGCAGTGCCCTGATTGGAGATGAGCATCATCTCGTCACCGTCCCAGACTTGCTCGGCACCCACCAAGGAACCGTTACGCTCAGAGGTCGTCATCCCGATGACCCCTTTGGTGCCCCGGCCTTTGACCGCAAAGTCACTGGTTTCCGATCGCTTGCCGTAGCCGTTCTCGCTAACGGTGAGAATCTTGCTGCCTTCCTGAGGCACCACCAGTGATATGAGGCGGTGCCCCTCGCCGAGCTTGATGCCCCTGACGCCGCGAGCCGTCCGGCCCATTGCACGCACCCCTGACTCGGCAAACCGCACCACTTTACCTTCACTGGAAAACAGCATGATGTCCTGACTGCCATCCGTCACCGCGGTGCCAATCAGCACGTCACCTTCCTCGAGCTCGATCGCACGCAGGCCAACACTGCGCTGGCGGGAGAAAAGACTCATATCGGTCTTTTTGACGATGCCGTTGGCAGTGGCCATGAAGATGAAGTGGTCCGTCTCATACTCCTCGATGGGCAGAATAGAGGTGATGCGCTCGCCCTCATCCAGCGGCAACAGATTGACCATCGGTCGCCCGCGGGCCGTGCGACTGGCCAGCGGAATATGGAACACTTTGAGCCAGTAGACCTTGCCGAGATTGGAAAAGCACAGGATCGTGGCATGAGTGCTCGCAATCAGCAGGTGCTCGACAAAATCTTCGTCCTTGACCGCCGTCGCACTTCTACCTGTTCCGCCACGTCGCTGGGCCTGATAATCAGTCAGTGACTGCGTCTTGGCGTATCCACCGTGGGAAATCGTGACAACGCGATCTTCCTCGGTAATCAGATCCTCGACCGTCAGGTCATGGGCCGAATCGGAAATCTGTGTTTTGCGATCGTCCCCGAACTCTTCGACAAGTTCCTCAAGCTCTTCGCGTATCACCTGTTTGAGCCGGTCGGGGTCACCGAGGATTTCCAGATAATCGGCAATTTCGGCAATCTTGTCGGCGTACTCCTGAAG
>CABYND010000014.1 GCA_902520195.1 Halieaceae bacterium | reverse complement strand
TCTTCACCGATCCATCATGGCCTCGCCCACGCAAGAATCCACGACTAAAGGTTGTCTTGCCTGCGCCCAGATCACCGCGCAAAAAAATCACCTGCGGGGCCTGTGCCTTGCCTGCCACCAAGCCGCCCAAGGCCAGCGTCGCCGACTCGTCAGACAATTCAAATTCTCGTTGATGGGACAAGGCCTCGATCATCTGCGAAGTGTACCGCGCCGGACCGGGCATCTGTCACAATCCCTCCATGACAGACCCCAATGCCGACACAGGTAACCCCTTTAATCCGGCCGACGCTGCGCCGCTGGAGACGATTCGCGAGTGGGGTCAGGAGCTGGGCTTTCAGGCGCTGGGTTTTACCGGCATTGATCTCGCCCAGCACCGAGACTATCTCGCCAAATGGCTGGAGGCGGGCTTCCACGGTGAAATGGCGTGGATGGCCAGCCACGGCGAGAAACGCACGCACCCGGATGCGCTCGTGCCGGGCACCTGCACCGTCATCACCGCGCGAATGGATTACCTGCCCGCGGGTAAGGACCCCCAGGCCGTCCTGGCATCGTCCGAGAAGGCATACATCTCCCGCTACGCGCTGGGGCGCGACTATCACAAGCTGGTGCGTGGCAGGCTGGCCAAACTGGCTAAGCTCATCGAGGCGCAATTAGGCGGCGGGCAATATCGCGCCTTTGTCGATAGCGGTCCCGTGTTGGAGCGGGCACTCGCCGAGAACGCCGGGCTCGGGTGGATTGGCAAGAACACCATGCTGCTAAACGACAAAGCGGGGTCCTGGTTCTTCCTCGGCGAAATCTATACCGATATCCCGTTGCCCCCGGACCCGCCGCAGGACACTGAGCATTGCGGCAGTTGCCGTACTTGCCTCGATGTCTGTCCCACCAAGGCCTTTACGGCACCATGGGTGCTCGATGCGCGCAAGTGCATCTCCTACCTGACCATTGAGTTCGACGGCGTGATTCCCGAGTCACTGCGGCCGGCGATGGGCAATCGTATTTATGGTTGCGATGACTGTCAGCTGGTGTGCCCCTGGAACAAGTTTGCCCAGCAAACCGGCGAGCCTGATTTCGCGGCCCGTCATGGTCTCGACGCGATCGACCTGCTGGAGTGCTTCAGTTGGGACGAGTCCACCTTTCTTTCTCGCACTGAAGGCTCAGCGATTCGCCGCATCGGCTTTGAGCAGTGGCGCCGCAATGTCGCCATTGCGCTGGGCAACGCCGAATCCACTGACGCTATCCGCGCCGCACTGCAAGCGGCGCTGGAGGACCCCTCAGAGATGGTGCGCGTACATGTTCGGTGGGCGCTGGCGCAACATCACTGACCCATGAATGAGGCAACGCGCTCAAAAGCCCCGAGGCCTCTACCGGCAGGGTTTCTCTACACCTACCCTGTAGCGCTCCGGTTTCTGCGACGCTTACCTTTTCACAGCGCTGCTTTCTTTCGCCCCTATTTATGGAGATTCGACTTATGGAGATTCGACGCGGAGGAAATGGGTGCGGTAGTGGCGTAATTCCTCGATCGACTCGCGGATGTCCTCAAGCGCCTGGTGCGCGCCCTGCTTCCGCGCGTCGGGCAAGTCCGGGCGCCACCGCTGCATCAGTATCTTCAGCGTGCTGACATCCAGATTACGGTAGTGGAAAAATATCTCGAGCTCGGGCATGTGGTGCGCCATGAAGCGTCGATCCTGACAGATGGAATTGCCGCACATAGGCGACTTTCTCTCGGGCACCCACTGTCGCAGAAACTCAAGCGTCAACTCGGCCGCTGCCGACTCCGACACGGTGCTTGCGCGCACGCGATCGACCAGACCCGAGCCCATGTGGGTACGGGTATTCCATTCGTCCATGGCATCGAGGGCCTCGGAAGGCTGATGGATCGCCAGCACCGGGCCCTCCGCCAGCACACTCAGGTTTGAGTCGGTAACAATCGTGGCGATTTCAATGACGCGATGCGCTTCAGGGATCAACCCGGTCATCTCCATATCTACCCAGATCAGATTGTGGTCACTGACCGCCATGCCATCGCTCCTTCTCTGCCCGCCGCTCGCCTTGCCAGCCCATCTTGCAAGCCTGCCGATGCGCCGAGGGACGCAGGGTGTCATACACTAGCACGATGACCAAACGTCGCCTCACCGATCAACAAGCCCGCCGCATTCAGGCACAGCGCTCGTCCGAGGGTAATGTTGCCACGGAGACAGGGCAGCCCGGCGTAGTGATCGCGCGTTATGGCAAGCAGGCACTCATAGAGACGCGTGCTGGCGATCGTCTGCTCTGCCATCTGCGGGCGCATCTTGAATCCCCGGTGGCGGGCGACGAAGTCCTCTGGCTACCGACGGAGGAAACCGGCGTAGTGGATGCATTGGTCACGCGGCGCAATGTCCTGCAGCGGCCCGACGCTCAAGGGCGGCTCCGGCCGGTCGCCGCCAACATCGACCTGATGCTCATTGTCTTTGCGCCGGAGCCCGCGCCCCAGGCCAACTTGATTGACCGCTATCTGGTTGCGGCTGAAAACATGGAAGTCGAGGCCGCGTTGGTGCTCAATAAAACCGACCTGCTCGAGCCCGAGGATAAACTGGCAAAACAACTCGATCGCTATGCCGACCTGGGCTACCGCACGCTGGCCACTCATCGTGAGTTACCCGATGCCACTGATATGACAGCGCTCATCGGGCAGGACACGCTGGTTTTGGTCGGGCAGTCGGGAGTGGGAAAATCCTCGCTGATTCAGCGCTTGCTACCAGACGCTTCGATTCGCGTTGGCGCGCTGTCTGAGGTCGCCGACAAGGGCCGACACACCACAACGACTGCTGAGCTCTTCCACCTGCCCGGGGGTGGTCGGCTCATCGACTCGCCCGGGGTGCGCGACTTCGGACTAACCCATGTCGCGCCCGAGGCGGTCTTCAGTGGCTTCAGGGAGTTCTCGCCCTATTCCGGCCAGTGCCGCTTCCGCGACTGCCAGCACCAGAGCGAACCGGGTTGTGCACTGACTGCCGCGGTTGATAGCGGGGAGATCAGCAGCGAGCGGTTCGAGAGTTATCAGCAGATCTCAGCGAGTCTTGCGACGACTTAATCCACCTCTTTAATCCAATTTTGCGCGTAGCGGCGCATGTGCCAGCGCTGCGCGCACCTTGACTGCATCACCCGCCTCATCGGCCCAGTCGAGATCACCGGCCTCCGTCACCAGTACGACGGTGGAGCCGAGAAAAAAGCGACCCAGTTCCTGGCCCGCCTCCAATAGCGGCGCTTCATCAGCTGACCACACCTGCTCGCGTATTTGACTGCCCGGCGTTTCTCTCCCACCCCACACCGTGGCGATGCTGGCGACAATCATGGCGCCCACCAACACCACCGCAACGCCGCCCCGCTCGGTCTCAAAAAAGCAGATCAACCGCTCATTGCGTGCCAACAGCCCATCGACCCGCTCTACCGTCGCGGCATTCACGGAAAAGAGATCACCTGGGACATAGCGCGTCTTCACCAGATGCCCGCGGATCGGCATGTGCACACGGTGGTAATCCCGCGGCGACAGATAAGTGGTGGCAAAGCACCCTTTTGCGTAGCGATTCGCTTCTTCGTCACTCCCCGCCAGCAGCGATTGGACTGAGTAATGCCTGCCCTTCGCCTGCACCAGCTCAGCCGATGCTATGGCGCCGCGCTGACTCAGCACACCATCGGCCGGGTGGCACCACTGGCTGCTCGCCAGCGGGCGCATACCCTCACGCAGCGAACGGGTGAAGAAGGCGTTGAAATGTGGGAAATCCTCGCCAGACGAGCAGGTCGCTTCGGTCAAATCAATGTCGTAGCGCGCCATAAAAGTGCGGATGAGGAAATTCTTCAGCCACACGGGGTTTTCCAGCTGTGCAAGCTTGCCCACCAGGCGAGAGAGCAGCTGCTGCGGCAAAATTGCCTGCAGGGCGGTCACTACAGTTTCCATGGCGGTAGTGTAACCTAAGGTAATACAGCGCCCTGATGCCGCTTATGATGTCTCAGTACCTTCCTTTTTTGCTCTCCGCCATCTTGGTGAGCGCACTTTCCTTTCACGGAACTTCGGCGCGCGCGCGGGAAGACACGATCTCTGACACCGATGAGGTTGAGGTCAGCACAGAGCGCAGTAGCGACGAGATGTCTTGCTCTGATGACGGACTGTCTGATGAGGTCATTGAGTCAAAGGATGACTGGCTGGAGGACGGGAAAGACGCAGTGGCGCGCAAAGCCAACGAAATGACCCAATGGGTCGATAATTTCTTTGGCAACGACGAACGCGACCTGGAGCAGGCGGAATCGCGACTGCGACTCAGAACCATCTACAACTTGGATGAGCGCCTCGATAACGAGGCCAAGTTCCGACTGGGGGGTAAAGTCTCCCTGCCGCAGATTTCCAAACGACTGGATCTGGTGTTCCGCGGCGAAGACATGGATGACTTTGGCGACGACGGTGTAGAGAACCCCTCTGAAGACCGCATTGGCCTGCAGTATCAGGTGGGACCCAAAGACATCAGAAAGCACCGCTTTGATTTGACCGTCGGGTTCGGCAACTCCGGGCCAAAGCCCGGCGTGAAGTATGTCTATCAGGACGCTGTTGCAGAGGACCTCAATTTTCGCTTCACCCAGCGCTTTACTTATGACCTCGGCGAAGGCGGGTACGGCTCGTCGCGGTTCGTACTCGACAAAGCGCTGCGCGAGCGCGAGTTGGTCAGGGCGTACACCCGATTCCTGTATGGCGAGAAAACCGACGGCACGGAGTGGTCTTCCAGTCTGTCCTACGCCCGCGGCTGGCAAGGGGACAGCGGCCGGGTGGGTGCCACCTGGTTATATGTGGGCGCAGACGGGCAGACTGAGCCCTATGACTTCGTGAAAAACTACAAAGTCGGCGCGCGCCTCAGGCGGCAGGACTATCGAGACTGGCTATTTTGGGAAATTGAGCCCAGCTACAACTGGCGTATTGACGAGCCCTATTTTGACCGGGAAGGGGCGTGGCGAATTGAGGTCAGATTGGAATTCCTGCTGTTCGATACCCCGGGTGAAACGCTCGAGAAGCAAATCCGCTAGGGCCTGGCGCGCTCCTTCAAGAGCATCGTTTTACCGCTACAGATTCTCTTCCGCGAACGCCGCCAGGCGTGATCGCACAATGCCGTTGACGTGCATCACGCCGGCATGAGGGTAATGCTTGAGCTTCTCTACAAGATAGGTCAGCCCTGAGGTCAGCGGCGAGATGTACTTGTTATCGATCTGCGCCAAATTGCCCAGTACCACCAGCTTGGAATCTGCCCCCACGCGACTAATGATCGATTTCAGCTGGAACTGGGTCAGGCCCTGCGCCTCATCGATCACGATGTAGGCACCGTTAAATGAGCGTCCCCGCATAAAGTTCAGCGACTTGAACTGAATGTTGGCACGTTCCTTCACGTACTCGATGCTGCCGTTAGAGCACTCATCGGCGCCGTGAAGAATCTCGAGGTTATCGTCGAAGGCCGCCAACCAGGGCGCCATTTTTTACTCTTCCGTACCGGGTAAGAAACCGATCTCCTCGGCAATCGGCGGCGTCGATCGCGCCACGATGAGCTTGCTGTATTTGCGCTGCTCTAGAATGGCGTGCAGGCCATAGGCGAGCGCCAGCAGGGTCTTACCAGAACCCGCCGGTCCGGTGAGGACCGTCATATCAACGTCTTCACTGTCGAGTAATCGCATCGCCATCGCCTGCTCAAAGTTACGCGGCGACAAACCCCAAAAGCGCTGGTTCATCAGGTGGTCGCGGCTGTCTACCGCGAGGTAGACGTAGTCGTCGTCGACGTGATCGACGTAGGCGATGAACTCCTGCTCGTCGTACACAAACTGGTTGGGGTAGGCGTCGGGTAATTCAGCGCGGGGAATGCGATGGAGCGTCAGATTCTCCTCGCGAACGGTATCCACCTGCTCGATGCTGGACCAGAAGTTCCCGGAGAAACACTCATAGCCTGTCGACAGCAGATCGATGTCATCGAGCACGCGGTCGTGACGATAATCCTCGACGTGTTCGAGCCCCGAGCCCTTGGCCTTGATGCGCATATTGATGTCTTTCGTGACCAGACAGACAAACGCGTCCGAGTGATCGGCGCTGAGGCGGAGCGCCACATTGATAATACGATTGTCATTGGCGTGGTCCTCGTTAGTGTTGAGGAACGGCACTTCGGCATCGTCAGCAATCAGCTGATCAGGAAAGATGGCCAAGGCACCAAGCCGGTTCTCATCGAGATTGGATCCCGGAATCTCGACGCCTTTCTGGATTTCCTGGGGTGAGGCGCTGCCAACAATTTTGTCGATCAGTTGAATGGCAATCCGCGCCTCGCGGCTCACGCTTTTATCACGCCGGTCCTTGATGTGATCGAGCTCCTCAAGGACGGTCATCGGGATCACCACCTGATGCTCGGCAAAGGCAGTGATTGCGGTCGGGTCATGCAGCAGCACATTGGTGTCCAAGACGTAGATCTTCCGGTGTGCAGGTTCGAGCTGAGTTACTTCGTGGGTCTCGGCTGCAGTCAGCGACATAAAGGTTCCTCTTCAAAGGGCAAAACAAGCAGAAGGGCGCTCCGCGAGTGCGGCATCACGTCGCGCCCAGCTTGAGGCAGTGTAAGCAAAATTTTGGGGTGAGAAGTCCGTCGCGCCTCGATGGCGCTTGAAGCGGTCTGCTGACGCGGTGTTGAATGACCCGCTCGGATCGGCACAGACGGTGACCTACTCTCCACATTTCGGACGCCGTCAGTAAACCGACCCGCTACCGCCCTGTCAACGACTCTGAGCAAAAAACACGCTTCCGCTTTGCCCTGACAGCGACCCAGAAGTTCGATAGCATCGCTCCACAGCTCACTGACGCACCCTTTAGGTGCAAACAGTGGGATGAGAAAACACCCTCAGGAGCCAACACCGGCCATGCTCGATCGCAATGCGATGGCGCAGCTCAAGGGCCTTCGGGAAGAACTCGAAGCGCAAAATGAGCACGTCAACGCGACCGTTAAAGGCACACAGCACCGCTATGGATTCGCGGTGACGGACGATGGGCGTGAAATCTTCATCCCGCCGGATGAAATGCTAAAAGCCCTCCCCGGGGATAAAGTTACCATTTGCATCCGCCCCGCCAAACCGGTCAAGGGCAAGCAGGACAAACCGGGGCGCACGGTTGCCGAAATCGAACGTCTGATCGAAGCCGGGCTCGATGAATTCGTGGGCCATATCGTGCAAAAGGGCAAGGCCATTTTTGTGGTGCCAGACCTCGCAGGACTCTCCCGCTGGCTGTTTATTCCGCCTCACGCTCGCAACGGCGTGGCGCCGGGCGACCTCGTTTCCTGCGCACTGCTACGGCACCCGATCAAAGACGGCAAACCCTCTGCCAAGATCCTGAAACGCCTCGGCGACGAGACCACGCCGGGCGTCGAGAACAGCTACTGCGCCGCACGTGCGGGCTTGCCCGAGCAATGGAGCGAGAAGACTGCCCAGCCGCTCGTTGATGCCGCAGCCCAGCGTCAGCCGCTGAAAGATGCAACGCGTCTGGATCTCACCGCATTGCCCTTTGTCTCGATTGATGCCGCGCGCACCGTCGATATTGACGATGCCCTGCATGCCGAAGTCACTACGAGCGGCTGGCAGCTGTCGGTGGCGGTAGCAGACCCGACCGCCTACCTCGCCGACATGGAGAGCCTGCCTGCCCTCCTCGCAGAGCGTGGCACCTCGGTGTACTTCCATGGCGACGTGATCCCGATGCTCCCCGAGGCCGTCAGCCAGGGGCTGTGTGCGCTGGCAGAGGACACGCCGCGGCCTGCGCTGGTGTGCCAGATGCAAGTCTCTGAATCAGGGGAGATAGAAAGCTTCGCGTTTCACAAAGCCATCATCCGCTCCCACGCCAAACTCGCCTACGCGGCAGTGGATCGCTACGTTACCGGCAACAGCGATGACCTGATCGCCCACGCCAACCCGCTGGAGGCGCTGGTTCAAGTGTATCGCACGCTGCGTGAGCGGCGCGAGGATCGCGAGCTGGTCATGGAAGAGCGACGCGAGTACCGCTGGATGCTGGGCGAGGACAAACAGATCGCCGAGATAGACAGCTATGAGAAACTGGCGTCACAGCATCTGGTTGAGGAGTGCATGATTGCCGCGAACAAGTGCGCGGCCACCTTCCTGAGTGAGGCCGGCGCACCCGGCCCCTTCGTCGTTCACCAGGGTTTTCGGCAGGACCGCAGTGAGGAAGCAAAAACATTTTTGGAGAAGCACTGCCCCGAATTGAAAGACACGCCCCTTGACACCGTAGCGGGCTATCGCACGATACTGGCTGATCTCGGCCAAACCACCCACGAGCAACCGCTGCGAGACATGGTCAACCGGCTCCTGTCGCGGGCCGTGCTGAGCGAGACCGCCGGGCCCCATATGGGATTGGCCACCGAAGTCTATACCAACTTCACTTCACCGCTGCGCAAGGCGCTCGACTTCTTTGTGCACTTGCAAATCAGTGCCTGTCTGGACGGCGACAACACAACGCGCTACCCGGTCGATCAGCTCCCTGTGATCACCCGCGCGATTGGCCGCAGCCGCGAGGCGGTGGCGGCGGCAGATCGCCGTCTAACCGCGCGCTACCTCGACAAATTGAAGGCCGAGGGACGCTCGCAATTCACAGGTACCGTGAGCCACATCACCAGCTCGGGCTTTACCGTCAAGCTCGATGACAACGGGCTCGGGGGTCTGGTAGACCTGCGCCCTGAGGAAGAAAAGTTCAGCTTTGATAAGTGGACGATGAGCCTGACCAGTACCACGCGGCGCTTTCAATTGCTGCAGAGCGTCGAAGTCACGTTTGTTGGTGCGCCCGCAGAGGGCGATTTCCTCGCCTTGTTCTCATTGGTTGAGGGCTGTGGGTTGAAACCCGCTAAAGAGCCCAAGCCAGAGGATGACGCTGCGGCACCGAGCGCGGAGACCGAGGCAAAGATCGGCGCACCGGCTGAAACCGAGTCCGACGCACCGGCTGACACTGAGACCGACAGCGCCTCGTCAGACACGTGACGCATCCGAACCCGCCTGTTATGAGACAGACGCGCTACCCTGCCCACCCAGCGCCTCTCTTCTGGCACCCCTATTGCCCATGACCCATAACGATATTCATTTGCTGCTCACCGGTGACGAGCTGATGAGCGGGGACACCGTCGACAGCAACTCTTCGATGATCGCCCAATCGCTGGCGGCGTTTGGCCATGGTGTCGCAGAGAAAGTGACCCTGGGGGACGATGGGGCGCGGCTGGTTGCCGCGTTGCAACGCGCCCAGGGCACGGCGCGCATCCTGATCATGAATGGCGGATTGGGTCCCACCCAAGATGACCTGACGGCCGAGCTGGTGGCGGCGGCAGCCGGGGTCGAACTGGTACTCCACCCCGAGGCCGACAAGCATGTTCGGGACTGGTGCGCGGCGCGCAGCATCGAACCTAACGACGCCAACCTGAAGCAGGCCTGGCTCCCCGAGGGCTCCGCCATAATTCACAACCCCCGCGGCAGCGCCGTTGGGTTTGCGATGGATGTGGGCGGCACGCTCATTTTGACGACCCCCGGCGTGCCCGGGGAATTGCGCGCCATGCTGCCCGAGGTGTGTGAACGGATCGTGACCGCCATTGGTGGCGGGGAGAGCCACCGGGTCCGGCTGCAAACCTTTGGCATCGGTGAGTCCACCGCCCAAGCGAGAATCGACGAAGACAGTGAACCCTGGCCCAATAATGTTGTGCTGGGTTTTCGGGCCGGCATGCCGCAGTTGGAGATCAAGCTCACCGCCGGGTCAGCGTCACCTGAGGTAGACCAGTGCCGCGAAACGCTGGAACGACTGTTTGGCGATCACATCATCGGCGAGGACGACGTCACGCTCGCAGGCGCGCTACAACAGGTGCTACGCGAGCAAGGCAAAAAGATGGTCACGGCAGAATCCTGCACTGGCGGACTGATCGCCGCCATGATGACCGCTGAGCCCGGTTCCTCTGCCGTATTTGGGGCGGGCTTTATTACCTATGCCAACTCGATCAAACACTCAGTTTTGGGTGTCGATAAGCAGACATTGGAAACCGAGGGCGCCGTGAGCGAGCCCGTTGTGCGGCAAATGTTGAGCGGGGCATTGGAAAGATCTGGGGCCGATATTGGCGTTGCGGTCTCGGGCATCGCCGGACCCGATGGCGGCACTGAGGAGAAACCCGTGGGCACCGTGTGGCTCGCTTGGGGCACGGCTAACGAGATGCATACGCTGCAAACCGTACTCCCCACCGACCGCGCCATGTTTCAAAAACTGGTCGCAGCGGCGGGGCTCGATTTGATTCGGCGCCTGCTCCTCGGGCTACCCAAGCTTCCTCACTACTTCAGCCGTCGGGCTATCTAACGCCTGGACAAGCCTTAGGGCTGTAGCCGCAGTACTTGCCAGTCGCCGTCATCGCTGCGGGTGTAACGAAATCGGTCGTGCAGCCGGTTCTCACCGCCCTGCCAGAACTCCCAGCTCACAGGTATCAACCGGTAGCCGCCCCAGTGCGAGGGCCGGGGAATCTCACCATCAGCAAAGCGGGCACTGACATCCGCCAGCTGCTGCATCAGCGCCTCGCGATTCTCTATCCCCTGACTCTGCGCCGAAGCCCAGGCCCCCAACTGGCTATCGCGGGGGCGCGAGGCAAAGTAGGCGTCGGACTCTTCCTCGCTGGCGCGCTCAACTGCTCCGCTCACCGATACCTGCCGGTCGAGTTCATTCCAGGGGAACAGCATCGAGGCTTGATCCCACTCAGCGAGCGCCGCCGCTTTGCCGCTCTGATAGTTGGTGTAAAACACGAGACCGCGCGCATCAACACCCTTCATCAGCACCATACGCTGACGCACGGTCTGATCGGGTTGCAGCGTAGCCAGTACGCAGGCCGTTGGATCCGCCAGGCCCGCCGCAATGGCCTGATCCTGCCACACCACAAACTGCGCCACCGGATCCTCCGCGAGGTCCGCGCGACGCAAGCCGCCTAACGTGTACTGCCGTCTGTGGTCGCTAAAACGCATCACATCTCAAAGGGTCAAATCACCGGAGGAAGTGTAGCGCAGGTGTCTGCACTTGAGACCAAAGCTTGTGGTAGCCTCACGCACCTTTTGGGCGCGCTCACCGTATAACCCGCAGTCACCCACTGCCGCACAGGGCTCAGGACTCAGGAAACACCATGTTGGCCAACGCTATTATCACTCGCTTCACTCCCCCGCTTCTCGCTTTTTGTCTGGCGGTCACCTTGGGCAACGTCCCTCTGGGAAGTGCCCAGAGCACGCTGCCGCCGATGCCCGCGGCAGACGCACCCATCATCGATTATCAGAACCGCTACCTGCCCGCCTATGGTCGTGCGGGGATGGTGGTGAGCCCAGAGAAGCTGGCGGGCGAGATCGGCCTAAACATGCTGAAGCAGGGCGGCAATGCGGTTGATGCGGCAGTGGCAACAGGGTTTGCGCTGGCGGTCACCCTCCCTCGGGCGGGCAATATTGGCGGCGGCGGCTTTATGCTGATTCACCTCGCCGAGACCGGCGAGCAGATTTTTATCGACTACCGCGAGACAGCTCCGGCGGCCGCAACCCGCGACATGTTCTTGAGAGAAGATGGCTCGGTCGATCAGGCCAAGGCTTACTTCTCTCATCAGGCGGCCGGGGTACCGGGCACGGTGGCGGGTCTCGTCCATGCGCAGGAGCGCTACGGCAAGCTGTCATTAAAGGAAGTGATTCAACCGGCGATCGATCTCGCCAAAAAAGGCTTCAATACACCGGTGGCTTTGCACATGAGCCTGGGCGCCCGGGCTGAGCGCCTCGCCAAAAACGAGGAAACCAAGCGCATTTACCTGCAAGGTGGTGACGCGGCCCCCTCCCCTGGCACGCTGTTTCAACAAGCTGATTTAGCTCGCACCCTGACGCGTATTCGCGACAAAGGCGCCGGCGGCTTTTATACCGGCGAGACCGCCGCACTGATCGCCGGCGACATGGCGGCTAACGACGGGCTCATCACCGAAGAGGATCTGGCCAACTACCGCGTACTGGAGCGCCCACCGGTCCGTGGCATCTTCCGCGATTTCGAGATCGTCTCGGCGGCACCGCCCTCTTCCGGCGGCATTCACATTCTGCAGATGCTTAATATCCTCGAGCCCTACCCGCTCGAGTCCTATGGACACAACAGCGCGGCCTACCTGCACCGGGTGATCGAGAGCATGAAGCTCGCCTACGCCGACCGCAGCCGCTACCTCGGCGATCCGGACCAGACCGTAATTCCCATCGAAGCCTTGATCAGCAAAGACTACGCCGCCGAGCGGCGCGGGTTAATTACCGCGAATCAGGCCAAGACTCCGGATGAAATCGGCCCCGGTAACCCAGTGCCGAGCGAGAGCTCCGACACGACGCACTACTCAGTCGCCGATGCCGATGGCAACGTGGTGGCCAACACCTACACACTCAATTTCAGCTTCGGCTCGCACATCGTGGTGCCGGGCACCGGCATCCTGCTCAATAACGAGATGGACGATTTCGCCGCCAAAGCCGGCGCTGCCAACGCCTACGGCTTGGTGCAGGGCGAGGCCAACACCATCGCACCGGGCAGACGACCGCTCTCATCCATGACCCCCACGCTGGTGTTCAAAGAAGGTCAGCCCTGGCTGGCTGCAGGCAGTCCGGGCGGCTCACTGATCATCACCACCGTGCTGCAAACACTCCTGAATGCCATGGTGTTTGATATGAATATCGCCACCGCGGTGGCCGCACCCCGGGTGCACAACCAGTGGATGCCCGACCGCACATTAGTCGAACCCGGCATCAGTGCCGACACACAACGATTATTAGAGGCATGGGGCCACCAGCTCAGCCCCACCCGCCGCACCATCGGGCGCTCCAATTCGCTCATGATTGATGAGGGGTGGATTCAGGGCTTCGCTGACATGCGCCGGCCTGGGGGCCACGTGGCCACCGAATAAGGGACACTGGTCAGTCAGCCTTCGGCATCCGCACCTTGTAGGTTTGCCGGGCCATCGCGGCCAGATCGCCATTCACATCCCAGATCTCGGTATCGGTTTCGGCGACACCGCGGGTCACTTGGCGCGTAATGTGCCGCGCAAGCAGCGGGCCCGGCGCGGGCTTGCGCCGCACCTGCACGGTGAGCTCCACCGTCGGTACCCATCCATAGGCGCCGTAAAGCGTAAATATGGGTGGCGGCATCATGTCGGCAAACATCAGGAGATCAATCGGCCCCGGTGCCGCACCGTCTTTGTGTGCAAGCCGGGCAATGAACTCACCGGTACCGGTGATCTTTCCCTCGGTGAACACCTCCGCGCCCTGCACCATGCGCATATCGACGCTTTGGTGTATCTCCAGATGAGACATCGCCGGGGCCTCTACGTCTTCCATGCTTGGCACATCGGGTGGGGTGACATTGGTCCAATCGGGCCCCTTTAGCTTGTCGAGGTCGGTATAGGCCGCGGTGGCGCGCAGCTTGAGCTCGCCCTCCTGCAGAAGATCAGCACTGGCAAAGTGAGTGCTGCGGGTCTCCGAAAGCGACTCAACCGCCACCTCGACCTCCCCCAACGCCACCGGCGCCAGATAAAACGCATTGATGCTCAAGGGGTCGGGCTGATTCAGCGCTTCAGCCAAGGTGCGGCCCACCAGCGCCAGCACATAGCCGCCATTAGCCACCGAGCCAATCCGCCATCCCCGATGGACCTCCGCCTGCCACAGCGAATCCCCCTGTGGTGACACCGCGGTGTGCGCTGCAAACTGACTCATACTGCTCCTTTTTAGGTGTTGACGACCTTTGTCCGGTATCCGTTCAGACCCATTCAGCTGGGCTTCGGCCCCTTAACTGCTTTTTTTCGCCACATCGATCTATACTGCGTTGCCGTATTCCGCGCCGGAGAGGGATCTTGGCCCATACGCGCCGCCTGTCAGCGAGGCAAGGATTGCCGCTACTGACCCTGATTTTCATTGGGGTGGTTCCGTTCGTTTCCGTGGCACAGAACCCCAGCGACGCACCCGCCGACGCCGAGGCGGCGCCCATCGTAATCGATATGGCGGCGCCATTGGAGGCCGAGCGCGCGCTCCCGCCCCTAAGCGAGCCCGGTGCTCTGGGGGTGTACCGCAGCTACATCGAATCCATCGAGATCAATGGCGGCGCCTTCGCACTTGGACTCACAGAGCAACTGCTGGGGCTGGGTCTGAACCTGCAGGCGCTGGATCGTCATGCCGAAGCCGCCAAGGTCTTGAAGCGTGGTGTGCACGTCAGTCGCGTCCAGTCAGGTCTTTACGCTGCCGACCAAATCCCACTGCTGCGCGCTGAGATCCGCAGTCTGATTTCACTGGGCAGGTTCGACGAGGTCGACGAGCATCAGCGTTATTTGGCGCGGGTCGAATCCGAGGCGTTGACCGGCACGCCTGCCTCCATCGCCGCACTGATTGACCAAGGCGAATGGGCCGAGCAGGCCTGGGACTTACGCCTCGGCGATCCGGAGGCCCACCCGGAGCATCTCACGCGAAGCTGGGAGTATTACCGGCTCGCCTACAACCAGAGTACGCAACTTTACGGCGAGCGATCGCTGGAACTCCTGAAACCGCTCGAGGGGATGTTGCGGCTTCAGTACCGGTTTGCAGACCTGCAACGAGAGAATGCAAGCAACAGCCCATTTGATGGCACCAGCTATCGTCAAACCTCTGCTCTGGGCGGCGCCTACCGGCGAGGCGAGGCCGTACTGTCGACTATATTTGGCCTGAAATTGGTGAACGGCTCCTCTGCCGGAGAGCAAGCCCGTGACCTGTCTAGGCTGGGAGACTGGGCGCGATGGATGGGGCGCAGGTCCGATTCCCGCCATTACTACGACAAAGCCTGGCGACGCATCACCCCGTCCCCCGAGGTGCCTGAGGAACCTGAGGCCGCTGCCTCACCCGAGCCCGCGGAAGACGCTAGAACAAAAGCATCACCCGGAGCTGAGGTAGCGATGAACGACGCTGGCACTGACGAGGCTTCCCCTGATGCGGGAGCAGTCGAAGCGCCCGAGGAGGAGGTCGCCGACGCCTCACCGGCAACGGAGACCCAAGCGGGCAATGAACACACCTCGATCATGGCAGTCACGGAGGAACAGCCACCCGAAGACGACCCAGTGATGCGGGCAGCGCTGTTTGAGACCGCCACCCCGCTACCCGATATCGACACATTGCGGCCACTGCCGCCCTTCCGCCGCGACGCCTCCGGCCCGCTGGTGGTGCAGTTTCAGCTCAACGAGGCGGGAAAAATCACAATACTGGAACGCGTTACGGTCACCACGGTCACAGAATCAGAGACCACCGAGGACGACGAGGCATCCGAGGAGGCCGAGGCGGCCCGAGTGGACAATGACCCTGCCGTGGACCGCTTGCTTCGCAAAATGCGACGCACCCGGTTCCGGCCTCAATACGAGGAAGGCGTCGCCGTGGAGACTGATATGATTATATGGTCTTTTGATCTGAGCCCAGCCAACGCAGAAGCGATCGCCTTGCAACCCTGATGACCCCCACGTTCCCCTCACGCTTTTACACGACCAACGTGCTCCGCCCCCTGGCAGCCAGTGCCGTTATCGCTGTGTTGCTGGTGTTGATGGGGTGCCCCTCTGCCAGTACGCCGACCACGCCTTCCATACCGACCCCACCATCGTCCCCCTCAAGCTCTGGGGCATCGTCACCGAGCTCCGGGGGCGCCAGCGGGCCCAGCTCGCCGAGTTCATCGAGTGGCAGCTCCACATCCAGTAGCTCCAGCTCTTCTGGCAGTGCTGGCGGCGGTAGCCCTAGCGCTGTTGGGGGCAGCCCGAGTACTGGCGGCGGCAGTAGCAGCCCCGCTAGAGGAGGCATGCCGGGTAATGAGGGCGGTGGATCCTCTGCGAGCACAAGCAGTGGCAGCGATGCCGCGGGCACCGGCGCGGAGGCCGGAGACGGCGCCTCCAGCGACCCCGGATTTGGCGATATGGCCGGCGCCGCCGACTTACCTTCAATGGTCGACACCCTACCCACCTTCGATGAGGATTATGGTTCAGAGGGTGGCTCACCGGATGGCGAAGAGGGTGGCGCAGGTGGGACCGGCGGAACCGGACAGGTCGCGGAATCCCCCGGTGGCTCTGATAGCGCTGCAGGTCAGCAAGGCCCGGGGACCCGCGCCAGTGGCGGCATGGAATCAGACATGGGTACCGGCGGCCCGCTCACCGCAGCCGAGCAGGTCGCCATCCTCGACCGGCAGCTTGAGGACAGCACCCGGGATTTCGACGGCATCATTTACGACGAAGAACAACGCCAGCGAGAGGCGGCTCGCGAGCGCGCCGCTCAGACTGCGCAGACCGCGGGTAGCGCGGTAGATCCAACCGAATCAGAGGAACCCGATTTTGGTGGTGGAATGGCCAGCGCCGGCAGCGGCTCGTTGGGTGGCGGTATTGGCGGGCGCAGTGGTGCGCCCCCAACCGATGGCGCCAAGTATCCACCCCCGCCTGATATCCCCAACGGCAACGACGATGATGTCGTGGCTCGCCAACTTCGCGAGGCAGCGATGCGGGAGCCCGACCCGGCTATTCGCGAAAAGCTGTGGGCAGAATATCGCAAGTACAAAGGCATTGCGGAGCCTGATGCATGATCCGCGCGCTGCTCTCAGTCATCTTTGCGGCACTGCTCACCGGCTGCGTGTCAGAAACCGTCAAGTCGACTTCCGTGCCGGTACTCGACGCCCCCAACACGCTCACGCCGGAAGCAGAGTTGCTCGATGTTGGGGTCGTCATTTTGGATCCGGGCATCAGCGCCGTTGAAGACGAGGAGCAGGTCTACCCCGAGGTGCGTATAGCCGAAGCCACCTTCATGGCAACGGAGCTCGCTGAGGTGCTCACCGAGCAAGGTGGCTGGGGCGCGGTCAGGGTCGTGCCCGACGATCGACAATTTTCTGATCTGCTGGTGCGTGGCTCGATCCTGCGCTCAGATGGCGAAGCGCTGGAACTGAAAATTCTAGTGAGCGATGCGCAGGGCACACCGTGGCTCGATAAGCGCTACCAAGGCGTGACCAGCCGCTACGCCTATGAGCAGGGCACGCGGGTCAAGCAGGATCCGTTCCTCGCGGTGTACCGCATGATCGCCAACGACATGCTGGCCATTTTTAACCGACTCCCCTCCGAAGACCGCGTGACTATCCGCCAGGTGGCCGAGATGCGTTTCGCCCGGGATTTTGCCAATGGCGCCTTCGCCGATTACCTCGAGGAAGATGGCAAAGGCCAGATCAGCCTGCGCCGATTGCCGGCAGAGGATGATCCTATGCTGAACCGCGTGCGCGGTCTGCGACAGCGACACTATGTCTTTGTCGACACCCTTCAGGGCCATTACTTAGGCTTCGCCGAGGACATGTACGCCCCCTATCAGGAGTGGCGAAAGGCCAGCTATGAAGAGACCGTCGCACTGCGCGAGCTGGAGACCGAGGCGCAACGCGAGATGATCGCAGGTGGCGCGGCGATTCTCGCAGGCGTGCTTGCCCAGTCATCGGGTAGCCGCACCACGCGCAGCGCCGGTGCCGTCGGCGTGCTTGGCGGTGGCGCTTTGTTGAAAAGCGGCCTGGAGAAGCGCGCCGAATCCAACATCCACTCACTGGCACTGGAGGAACTGGGGCAATCCTTGGACGCGGAAATCACGCCGAGGGTGATTGAGCTCGAGGACCGCACAGTGCGCCTGACGGGCAACGTGGAAGACCAATACGATCAGTGGCGCGAACTGCTGGCCGATATCTACGCCGCGGAGCTAGCCGCACTGGAGCCCCCGGCTCCGCCCGCCGACAGCCTGCCGGCCGCGTCTGAATCGCAGGACTCGTGACCGACCACAAAGAGCAGCCCCTCTCCGCCACCACCTTCGAACCCGCGCCAGCCAAAACAGCATCGGTTGACTCGGTGTCAGAGGGGGGACAACCGCGAGTGGTGATGATCGCGCTCGCTGCTGCCGCGGTATTACTGATCTTCGTTTTTTTTGTCCTGCCGCAACTGGTGGCACCTGATGAGGTCGCACACAGCCTGACTGATACGGAGCAGGCCGCACCCTCTGGCAACATCATTGCATCTGGTAGCGTCGCCAACGACACGGGCAATGAACGCAGTCCCTTCGCCGAAGCGCAGGAAAGCGCGCTCAGACGCGATGCACAGGAAGTGCTGCAGTCACTGCTGACGCTGCAGGAATCGCTGGCGGCACGCGGCACGGCGAAATGGGGAGAACCCACCTACGGAGAGGCTTTGGGACATGCGGCAGCGGGCGATACCGCCTACCGGGAGCGCGACTTTACCGGGGCCACCGCCGAGTACCAACTGGCCCTAAACCAGCTGCTCGAGCTTGAGGCCAGCCTGCCCGGGCGGATTGAGGCGCTCCATGACACGCTGGTCTCAGCGATTGAGAGCGGTGATGTGCTCGCCGCACAGGCGCGCTTTAGCGAGCTGGCCGAAATGGCACCCGCCGACATCCGGCTGATTGCGCTGGAAGATCGACTTGCCGCACTACCCGCAGTGATCGCAGCATTGGATACCGCCGCCGATAGAGAAGCTTCTGGCAACCTCGGCGCCGCAGTGACGGCGGCCACTGATGCCACGCGAGCGGACCCCGCCCACCAGCGCGCGGACGCCCGCCTGAGTGAGTTGCGCACCGCGCTGACCCGGCAGCAATTTACCGACGCCATGACCGCAGGCTACGGCGCCATGGGGGCGAAAGCCTTCGACAGCGCACAGCAGCAATTCCGCAGCGCTGCGAGGCTGATAACTGGCGCGCCGGAGCCCGGTGCCGCAATGATTGAACTGGAGCAGGCCCGCACCCAGAACACCTTACTGGGGCTACGTGAGCAAGGCACACAAGCCGAGCGTGAGGAGCGCTGGGCAGACGCGGTGGGTCTGTATCAGCTGGCGCTTGAGATCGACGCGCTCATGCTCTTTGCCACCGAAGGGGTGGCCCGCACTGAGCCGCGGGCTGACCTGGACACCCGACTGGAGACCATGCCAAAAGAGCGCGACCGCCTGATCGATGCACGAATCATGCGACTTGCGCAAGAAACACTGGCTGAGGCAGAAGCGATTGCGGACCCTGGCCCGCGTTTGCAAGCCCAAATTGCCGCGGCGCGCGATACCCTCGCCTATGCCAGCACCCCGGTGGCGGTGACCATGACCTCTGATGGGCTCACCGACATCACACTGTTGCGCGTAAGGCGGTTGGGCACGCTGGCAGAGCAAACGCTGTCGCTGCGACCCGGCGTGTACACCGCCGTGGGCATCCGCAACGGATACCGTGATGTGCGGATCAAATTCGAGGTGCGGCCTGACCAGGCGAACACGTTCGCGGTACGCTGTGTCGAGAAGATTTGAGCGGGCGCCATGACCGAACGCGACACTGACATCGGTGCACCTGACACCCTGAAGCCTGACGCGTTCTCGCCAGCGAGTGCCGCACCAGACAGCGAGCAGCTGGCACCCACCGCCTTCGAACCGCTCAGCCCGTCATCCCAGCAAAAAAAGCGACTCAATGTGACCCAGATCACACTCGGCGCTGTCGTGGTGCTGATCGCTGCGCTGCTGTTTTTTCTCTTCACCGCCCGCTCCCTCACCCTGAATATAGACGCCGAGGCGGAACCCGACTTCTCATTGAGCGGACTCAACTGGTCCTTCGGCGAGCGGCTTTTAGTGCGACCGGGAGACTACATGCTCTCGATTACGGCTGAGGGTTATCACCCCTACGAGCAGACCATTACGGTGAGCGATGCGGATACCCAACAGCTCGATATTCGCCTCGCGCCCCTTCCCGGTACCGTGACCATGGCCACCCAACCCGCCGGCGGCGAAATCATCCTGGATGAGTTGTCTCTGGGATCTGCACCACTGGTAGACCTCACACTCAAGGCGGGCGTTTATCGCGTGGAAGCCGTGCTCGATCGCTATCAGCGCTGGCAGGGACAAATCGACGTCGTTGGCCGCAACCAAAGCCAAACCGTGGACATCGTGTTGTTGCCGGATTGGGCGAACGTCAGCTTCAGTGCCACGCCCACCACCGTGACAGCGAACATCGATGGTGAGCCCGCCGAGACCACTGCCACCGGTGTGGAAGTGCCCTCGGGCGAGCACGAGCTAACGCTCAGCGCACCAGGCTTTATGCCCCTGATGCTGCCTTTGAATATCGTGGCGGGTGTGAATCAAGACCTCGGCGCGGTGACCCTGACCCCGGCTGACGCCACTCTCACGCTAGAGAGCGCGCCACCGGGTGCAGGTGTGACGTTGGACGGCGCGTTCGCGGGCCTGACGCCGCTGGTGTTACCCCTGAGCCCCGGCGACCGCCACGCCATCAGTCTCTCCAAGGCGGGCTACCTCGGCGCCAGCCTGTCACTGACCCTGGCCCGGGGGGAAACCGCCAGTCGGGCGGTCACGCTGAAACCCGAGTTGGGCGAGATCCGTTTTGCCATCGAACCCCCAGAAGCAGAAATACTGATTAACGGGCAGCGCGTGGGTGCGGGGAGTCAAAGCCTCTCGCTCCCCGCGGTGCAGCAGCGTATCGCTGTGCAACTCGAGGGCTATGCCAGCTTCGAGACCGAAGTACTGCCGAAACCCGGGCTGCCGCAGCGGATCAGCGTGACGCTCCTGACCGAAGCCGCCGCGCGCAAGGCGGCGATGACGCCAACGATTACCACGCCGCTGGGCCAAACGCTGGTGCTGGTCGACCCGTCAGTAGAAACACTCAACCCCTTCACAATAGGCGCATCGCGCCGGGACCCCGGACGCCGCGCCAACGAAGTCGAGCACCCGGTTGAATTGCGGCGCGCTTTCTACATTGCGAGCACCGAGACCTCCAACGCTCAGTTCCGGCAGTACGAGGCCACCCATGACTCGGGCCTGATCGAGAGCTACTCCCTCGATCGCGACCACCAGCCGGTCGCGGGCATCAGTTGGCAGCAAGCGGCCAGTTTTTGTAACTGGCTGAGCCGGCTCGAGGGCCTGCCGCCTTTTTATCGAGAAAACCAGGGCATCATTATCGGCTTCAATCGCAGTAGCACCGGCTACCGCTTGCCAAGTGAGGCGGAGTGGGCCTTTGCTGCCCGGGTAGACGGCGATGCCCTGCGACGATTTGCCTGGGGGAATGACTTCCCCCCGAGCGCTGTCGTGACCAACGTGGCCGACAACACCTCGGCACTCGTCACCGGGCGCATTCTCAATGGCTACACGGACCAATTCGTGGTCTCGGCGCCGGTGGGCAGCTTTCCCGCGAACCATCGCGGACTGCACGATATGGGTGGTAATGTTGCCGAATGGGTACACGACGGTTACGCCATCCCCTCTCCCAATGCCGAGCTTGCGATCGATCCCTTGGGCGCGCAGCGCGGCGACAACTACACCATTCGCGGCGGCAGTTGGGCACTCAGTCGTTTGTCCGAGCTGCGACTGACCTTCAGGGACTATGGAGAGCGCGGGCGTGACGACCTCGGCTTCAGGATTGCGCGCTATGCGGAATAAGGTACCTGCATCCTTTACGAACGTCACAGCAATGGCTGCCCTGCAAAGTGCGTTGCTGATTACCCCTGTCCTCGCACAGGAGGCCGCCGAATCCGAGGAGGCAGTGACGGTACCGGAGAGCGAAACCACCAATGAATCCACTGGCGAGCAGGCGGACCCGCCGGCCGCCGTCGACTCAGGTGCCGTGCTCGACTATGAACCCACCGAATCCATCTCCGAGGATCTGTCCGTGTCCTTTCCCGTGGATATCTGAGCCCGACAGGAGCCCACTATGAAGCTGCGTTTACCCTCAGAGTTCCTCTATCAGGTTTTTGCCCTGCTGTTCGCCGTGATTGTGGTGCATGCAGCCTATGTTGGCGTCATTCGCCCAAGTGCAGACTCGCAGCTTGCGTTTCAGGCGGCACAACAGGCGGCGGGAGAGGCACCAACCGGCAATCGTTCGCTGGCGATAGTGATCAAGGATTACGAGCAGGAGGCCTGCTTTATTTTGATGCTCTGGGCTCTGGCGATCATGGGTCTTAAAGCCTCCCGCACCCGCTCTGAAGCGCAAATGCTCGATCGCGAGCTGATTGCCATTCCTGAAGGCACCACTATTCTGCCCCGGGACGCCAGGGAGCAGTCACGATCGCTGGAGGCGCTGCCCGCTGAAGAGCAGGACTACCTGCTGCCCCGGGCTCTCGGGAACGCGCTGAGTCGCTTCACCACCACCGGCAGTATACCGGCGGTATCGGATGCCGTGCGCGAGCAGTGCGATATCGAGGCCGACCGGCTCGACTCGGAGCTCTCCATGGTCCGCTACATCTCCTGGGCAATTCCATCGATCGGCTTTATCGGTACAGTGCGGGGTATTGGCGACGCGCTGGGCCAGGCCTACAAAGCGGTTGAGGGCGATATCTCTGGCGTGACCGCGAGCCTTGGGGTGGCCTTCAACAGCACCTTCGTGGCACTGGTCTTGTCAATCATCATCATGTTTGCGCTGCACCAACTGCAACTGTCACAGGAGCGACTGGTGCTGAATACCCAGCGCTACATCGACCGGCATCTGTTGCGACACCTGTCGGTACCGCGCGGCTAATGCGACTCCTCGATTGTAACGACGCGTCACTGCGCCTGTGGAACGACGGCGACGCGCTCTGGTCACCCGGCGTCGTATGGCTGAGCGGAGACCGCTATCAGTTTGGCGAGCCGGCCTGGGAACAAGCCCGCCGCGCCCCGCGGGAAACCAATAACCGCTTCTGGCATCGGCTTTCGACACAGCCGCTGAGTCCGGCTTTGGGGCCGGCGCGACACACTGCCGACCTTGTCCACGCCCACCTTGAAGCCTTGTTCACTGACATAAGCGGCGACATCACGCTGGCGATTCCCGGGGCGATGGAGCCCGGGCAGTTATCTCTGCTGCTAGGCATACTGCAGACCCTGCCCGTCACCGCCAGCGGTGTGGTGCACCGAAGCGCGCTGGCAGGCGCTGCCACAGGGCAATCCTGCGCCCATGTCGAGCTGCAGTTGCATCAGGCCAGCATTACGGACGTGACCGTTGATAACGGCGCGGCGCGGGCGGGCGAGACCCAACTGCTGCCAGGCCATGGATTGCTCGGCTTGATGGACGACATTGCGGAGCGGATTGGCGAGCAGTTTGTGGCCCAGACACGCTTCGACCCGCAACGACGCGCCGAGACCGAACAGGCGCTCTATCTACAACTGCCCGACCTGCTCCGAGCACTAGGCACCCAGAACGAGGTCAGCTGCTCAGTAGAGGGCCATAGCGCGCGCATCGCGGCAGATGCCCTGCGTCCTGTGGGGGCAGCATTCACTCAGGCACTCGCACCGCTGTTACCCGCGGGCACCGCGCACATCGCGCTAGACGCCCTGCTCTCTGCCCTGCCCGGACTGGACTTGCCCGTGCAGGCCACCACAACAGGGCCAGAGGACATCTCCCTGATCGCAGGCACTCTGGCGCCACCGAGAGGGGAACTGCACTTTCAGCGTGAGGCACCCTGCGGCAAAGCGACCTCATCCGGGCAGGCACCAGCCGATTTGCAGCAGCTCGCCGCCGCATCGACGCAGCCCACGACAGAGCAGGAATCTCTGGAGACCGTTCAAGCGCATGGCTCCGCAACCCACTCTCTCACAGGTGGCCATGCCGTCCCGCTCAGCCCGGGTCAGCACATTGCCGATGGCGTGAGTGCGATGGAGTCCGGGGTCATCGACATTGCGCCCGGCGCCCCTGCTGAACTGAATGATCAACCTGTCGAAGGCCTAGTCGCGGTAAATGCCGGCGATAGATTGTGTGCCGGCGGGGTCGAGGTGCGCTTCATCACCGTGGAACCCTGAGTTGTGGCCAGACGCAAGCGACAGTCTTCCACGTTTAACCTCGGCTTCCTCGACATCATGTCCTGCGGGTTCGGCGCGGTGGTGCTCGTATTCCTGATTATCGATCACTCCCTTGAGGTCGAGATCCGCACGGTGAATGCTGAAGTGTTGTCTGAAGTTGAGTTGCTCGAGGAGGACATTCGCGAGGGCGAGGCGGGGCTGGTGCGCCTGCGCAACGCCCTGGACGATGCAGATCTGGATATCGTGGAAGCCGATGGTTTGGCCCGGCGCATCACTGAAGAGCTCGATGAGTATGAAGCGCTAATTGCCTCGATTGAAGAATCCGGTGTCAGCAACAGTGACGCCATTGCCAAACTGCAGGCCGAGATCAATCAGCTCGAGGAGGAGATTCGCCTGCTCGAGGAAGCATCCGAGGCTGAGGCCGGTCGGAGTGCCAGAGAGTTTGTCGGTGAGGGAAACCGGCAATACCTCACCGGTCTGAATCTGGGTGGCCGGCGCATTGCCATTATGGTAGATACCTCGGCTAGCATGCTGGCCAACCAACTGGTCAACGTGATTCGCCTGCGCAATATGGATCCCGAACTGCAGAAGCAGGCCGGAAAATGGACGCGGACGCTGGATACCGTTGACTGGCTGACCGCCCAGCTGCCAGTGAATGCTCAGTTTCAGGTGATGACCTTCAATACCGAAGCCAAACCCGCGTTGGAAGGGACCGAAGCCCAGTGGCTGGAAGTGGCCGACACACCTAAGTTAGAGGCCATTAGTCTCGCCCTTCGCGAACAGGTGCCAGCCGGGGGTACCAGTTTGCACAATGCCTTTGGCGCGCTGGCCGCGCTCCCCAGCCCGCCCGACAACATTTTCCTGCTGACCGATGGACTGCCGACTCAGGCTGAACGCGACCCGCGGGGTAGCCGGGTCAGTGGCAACGAGCGCCTAAGGCATTTTCGCGAGGCGATTCGCCGACTGCCGCCGGGCGTGCCGGTGAACACGATTCTTTTTCCAATGGAGGGTGACCCGATGGCCGCCTCGGAGTACTGGCAGCTGGCCCGAGCCTCCAACGGCAGCTTTCTCTCGCCGTCAACGGACTGGCCCTGAGACACCGCTATGCCAGCACGACGCGCCCCCGCTGAATTCTCACTGTCCTTTCTGGACGTGATTTGCTGCGGCTTTGGCGCTGTAATTTTGCTGTTGATGATCACCAAGACCGTGCAGCCCCAGGTGATTGAGCAAGTCATGGTCGACGCAGAATCGGCGTTGGCCGAATTGACCGAGCAGCTTTTTGAGATCCGTGGCGAGACCACCATTCTCAAACGTGACCTCAATGTGAAACGCGAGCAGATTTCGGAATACGAGGAGAGGATCGCGATCCTGCAGGGGACGCTGGCGAGCACGCGCTCGGAGTACGACGCTCTCAGCACTTCGCTAAACGCCAACGCCATCATCCGTGAACAATTAGCCATCGCCAGGCAGCAGCTCTCGGAAGAAGAGTTGCGGCTGCTGGGGCGCAACGCCGAGAAAAAGAATCAGCTGATTGGCGGCATTCCGGTCGACAGCGAGTACATCATCTTCATCATCGACACCTCAGGCTCGATGTTTTCCTACGCGTGGGAACGCATGCTGCAAGAGATGGGAGCCACGCTCGATATTTATCCCGAGGTGAAAGGCATCCAGGTGCTCAATGACATGGGCAATTATCTGTTCAGTCGCTACCGCGGCGAATGGATACCGGACACGCCGGCCCGTCGCAGCCTGATCCTGCAGAATTTGCGCAATTGGAACGTATTCTCTAACTCATCACCGGTAGAAGGCATCACTAACGCAGTGCGGACCTTCTACGACCCCGGCAAGAAAATCTCGATTTATGTGTTCGGCGATGAATTTACCGGCGCCTCGATTCAGGAAGTGGTGCAAACCGTGGACCGCCTGAACGCAGAGGCCGCCAGTGGAGAGCGCCGCGTGCGCATCCACGCGGTCGGCTTCCCCGTACAATTTATTAGACCTCCCGAGCTTCAGGCGACGGGGGTACGGTTTGCTACACTGATGCGAGAACTGACCCTACGGAATGGGGGTAGCTTCGTTGGTCTCAACGATTTTCGACCTTAAACCGTCTGGATGCGGACGGTGGTTTTTGGCGCTCTGTCTCACGCTGCTCGCTGCAGGGTGCGCCACCAAGCAGGTGGAGGTTGAGGGCACTTTCCCCGGGCCGTTGCTGGACCCACTTCCGATTACGCTGGGCGTGATTTATCCCTCTGCCTTTGCCAAGCACGAATTCTTCGACGAGGCCAAAGGCCGCGCCGAGTCCGACTGGCTGGTAAAAACCGGCGAGGCACAGGTCGAGTTTTGGGACACCCTGTTTGACGGCATGTTTGATGAGGTGGTGCACATACTCGACTGGGAGACGGTTCACAGCCGGGGCGAGGAAATCGACGGCGTGCTGATACCCGCTATCGCTGATCTGCAGTACACCATCCCGACCCATACCAACGTCAAGATCTATGAGATCTGGATGCGCTATGAGTTCCGGCTCGTCGATGTTGCCGCCATTCATCAGCAGAAAGACGGTGCGCTGAGCTTCAACCCCGACGAGAGCCTCGCCGCCTGGCCCATCACGGCCTACGGCAAGACCCCCACCGCCTTTCTGCAAACCGATGAGGAAGCGGTCAACCTCGCAGCAGTGGCCGCGCTGCGCGACGCCGGCGCGCACTTTGTCACCTCATTCGGCGCCACGCCCGACGTCGCAGTCTGGCTCGACGGTATCGCCAGACCCCAGTCGTCGGTAGCGGAACCGCCGGACGGTACACCAGAATCAGCCGACCAGGTGACCTCGAACTCCGCAGAGGCCGAAGCGGCAGCGGTTGAAAGCGCCGCCTCAGACCCCTCGGAGACGGCCCTAGTCGATAGCGGCAAATCACCGGACGCACCACCTGTGACGAGCGCTGCGGCCTCGGGCGTTGCGCAAGACACCACGGAAGAGGCGGAGCCCGCTAGCGCAACATCAGAAGAACCAGCGCCTGTCTACAGTGAAGCGGCCTTGGGAGAAGCGTTATGAGCCCGCTACCTTTCCACTCTCTGCTATCCCGCGGGTTGGCCATGATGGCGATTGCCGCGCTGCTGGGTGGATGCGTGAATGCCACCGTCGATGAGATGACCTACAACGAGCCGGTGGCAGGCATCGGTGAGTCCAGCGTCGTGATTCTCGGCAGGCGCCACAAGCCGGCCTACGACACGGAATTCGATTTTATCGAGTGCATCGGGGATCACATCCACAGTGGTGACCCCAGCATCCAGGTGATCAATGAAATCGCCTTTATCAACCAGTTCTACCCCTGGTTCGAACCGCGCACTGCGCCGCTGCAGCCGCAAACTATCGACCGGCTGCTGCAGCTACCCCCCGTCGCCGCGCGCTTCGAGGAAATGGAACTCGAATACATGATCTGGATCGACGGCAACACCAAGAACACCGAGAGCACCGGATCAATGAGCTGCGGCATCGGTCCCGGGGTCGCGGGCTGCTTTGGCTTTGGCACCTGGGGCACCGAATCCGAATACGAAGCCACCATTTGGGATTTCACCGACAAGGTTGAGGTAGGCCGGGTGAGCGCTCAAACCAGCGGGCAGAGCTACATGCCGGCTGTGATCGTACCGATTCCCATCATCGCACCAGTGCAGGGCACAGCCTGTGACAGCCTGGGCGATCAGCTGCTGGAATATCTCTCGGCCCAATACTGAGTCATGAGTAGCCTCTGCGTGCAGCGACTCTCCATACTGACACTCACGGCGCTCTTGCGGGTGGCATGGGTGGCATGGGTGGCATGGGCGGGTAGCGTCAGCGCCGCCTCCACGGTAACCATCGGCGGCAAATCGGTTGAACTGCCCGACGACATCGCGGAAGAACACCAAAAGCTTATCGATAACATCGGCATCTATGATGACCCGGAGCTCGACGCTTATGTGCGAGGAGTGGGTGAGCGTCTGCTCGAGGAGTCGGACATCACCAAGCCAAAATTCAGTTTTACGTTGCTGGATTCACCTGACATTAACGCCTTCGCGTTGCCGGGCGGCCTGATCTACGTCAATCGCGGCCTCCTGGCGTATCTCGATACCGAGGCGGAGCTCGCCGGCGTGCTGGCCCATGAGATTGGCCACATCACCGAGCGGCACCACTCGCGGCGCAAGACCGCTTCATTCACTTCCAAGGTTGCGGCCGTATCCGCCTACATCCTCACCGGGTCAGGTGATGTTTACGATGCAGCGAGCATGTACGGCGCCGAGATCATCTCGGGTTTCGGCCGCGATATGGAACTAGAGGCAGACTCGGCGGGCGCAGAGTATCTGCATCAAACGGGTTACAACGTGGACTCCATGCTGTCGGTGATCGGTGTGCTTAAGGATCAGGAGCAGTATCGACGTCTGCAGGCCAAGGCGAGCGGCAAGCCATCGGGTACCTACCACGGGCTCTATGCCAGTCACCCGCGCAACGATCTGCGACTGCAGACGGTGATCAGGGCCGCGAACGAGCTCGACATTGACGAGATGCCCGAAAACCCCGAGATCCCGGGCGAATACCGCCGGCAGACCGAGGGGATGGTGTATGGGGCGAGTGCCGCCGCACAGGGCGAGTCGGATCGGTTCTATCACAACAAGCTGAATTTCACCTTTGCCCACCCCCCGGGCTGGACGGTGAGCCAGTCGAGCCGCGCCATTGTGGCCACTTCCACGGATGGCAATCAGACCCTGACTATTGGCTTGGCACGCATTGACCCGGACAAGGACACCGAGGCGAGCCTAATCGGCAACGCCCAAGGAGAGGTCACCGACTTCGAGGCGTTGGAGCAATATGGCCTGAACGGCTCTACGGCCGTGGCCTCAAGCGGCGGACGGTCTGTCCGGCTCGCGGTGATTGATCACGCTTACCGCTTTCTCTTTGAAGGTGAGGCGCCGGATCTTGTTGCAGCCGATGAGGGTTTTCGGACCATTATCGACAGTTTCCGACCCCTGACAGGTCGCGAAAAAGTGACGGGCACCAGCCACACGTTGCATTACATTCAGGTCCCCCGCGGGGCGACCTTTGCGTCACTAGCGAGCAGCGTGAAACTACCCGATGCCGAAAATCAGCTGCGGCTGATCAACGGCTATTACCCAACAGGCGAGCCCCGCACGGGCGATTGGGTTAAAGTCATCCGCTGATCTCTCAAGCCAAGTGGACCTGCCGTTATGGCCCGCGCTTTTCAGCCGCCCCATTGGACTCTACTACGCCTCCGAATTGTGTTGGCCGCGGTTACGCTGCTGGCAGTCATAGCGCCTGCCCGCGCCGAGCTCGTGGTGTATACAGCAGAGCTGATCCGCACCATGGAGCCCGCCCTGCCTATTGCTACCGCGGTGGCGGTAGAGGATGGCTTGATCGTCGCGGTGGGCAGCGAGGACTCGCTTCAACCCCTCCTTGAGGCGCGCAGCGGCCGTGTTGACCGCCAATTTGCCAATGACATTCTGCTACCGGGATTCATCGACCCCCATGTGCACCCTGCTCTGCCCGCAGTGCTCACTCAGTTCCCGTTTCTGGCCCCCGATGACTGGTCGTTGCCCACCGGCGAGTTCCCCGGCGAGACCACCCCGGAGGGGTATCGTGCGCACCTGAAAGCACTAGCCGTCCAGCACGACGACCCCACCGTGCCCTTTATCACTTGGGGCTATCACCCTCTCTGGCACGGCAAGATCTGGCGCGAGGATCTGAACGAGATGTTCGGTGAGCAACCGGTGATGCTCTGGCATCGCTCCTTCCACGAGCTGGTTGGCAACGACGCAGCTTGGGCCTTGCTAGGTGTCACCGAGACCGATGCGCAGATGGACGAGGGCGCTGACTGGGTGCGAGGCCACTTTTACGAGAATGGTCTAAAGGCCGTCGTGCCCAAGCTCGGGTTCCTCTTCACGCCACAGCGCTTTGGCGGCGGCATGTCCAACTTTCTCGCCATGCTGCATCAGGCGGGTGTCACCACCGCGCTTGATATGGGCACGGGCATCTACGGCAACCCCGTCGGGGAGATCGCCGGCGTGCGCGCCGCAGCCAACGCCTACCCGGTGCCGGTGCGCCTCATCCTGACGCCAATCATTGTCGACTTTCTGACCCGCGGTAAAACCCCTGAAGAGGCGCTGGCAGAGATTCTGGAATGGCAAACCGGTAACGATGACCGCGTGATGGTGGGCAATCACTTCAAACTCATGATCGACGGCGCGATATTCTCGGGACTCGCTCAGATGGGTCCGCCCGGCTATCTCGATGGCCATGAGGGTGTTTGGATGGTGCCGGAGCCCATGCTGCGCGCCTATGGAGAGGTGTTTTGGCGGGCGGGGTTTCAGCTCCACGCTCACGCCAACGGCGATGCGGCCGTGGATCGATTCCTGAGGCTGATCGAGGGGCTGCAGCAAGACTTTCCCCGCCCGGATCATCGCTCCACCATTGAGCATCTGGCCTACAGCACCGAGCAACAGAGCGCGCAACTGGCCAAGCTGGGCGCGCAGGCGTCGGTGAACCCCTATTACCATTACATTCTCTCCGAGGCCTACTCGGGGAATTGGCTTGGCCCCGATCGGGCAGCACAAATGACCCGTCTCGGGTCGCTCGAGCGCAACGGCGTGCCGCTGACCCTCCACTCGGATGCGCCCATGGCACCACTGTCTCCACTAACCTTGGTGTGGGCAGCGAGTGAACGCGAGACGATCAGTGGCGCCAAGGGCCTGGAAACAGAGCGACTCTCGCGAGCCTCGGCACTCAGAGCAGTCACCTCGGGTGCGGCAGCCGTAATGGGTCGGGAGAATGAAATCGGGTCTATTCGTGCGGGCAAACGCGCGGACTTCGTGGTGCTAGAGGCCGACCCCATGACCGTGCAGGGCGATGCGCTGCGGCAGATCAAAGTAAAAGCGACGGTATTTGCAGGGGAGCCCTACCCCACGCCCTAATCAGCCGTGCTGCTCATCCGCCACGAAGGGGTTGCTGACACGCTCCTGACCAAAGGTCGAGGCCGGCCCGTGGCCGGGGACGAAGCGAATGTCGTCACCGATCGGAAAGAGCTTTTCCCGAATCGAGTGAATCAGCTGCTCGTGATTGCCCATGGGGAAATCCGTGCGCCCGATCGACCCGGCAAAGATCACGTCACCAACCCACGCGAGTTGGGTTTCCCGATGTAAAAACACGACGTGGCCCGGCGTATGGCCTGGACAATGAATCACCTCGAGCGTCTGCTCGCCCACGGTGACGGTGTCGCCGTCCTCTAGCCAACGATCCGGCGTGAAAGGTTCGGCCTTCGGGAAGCCGGCCATCTCACACCACTCGGGCAGCTTGTCGATCCAGAAGCTGTCGCTCTGTTCTGGGCCCTCCATGGGCACTGTGAGCTTCTGACGTAGCACATCGGCTGCAGCGCAGTGGTCGAGATGTCCGTGGGTAAGCAGGACTTTCTCTACCGTGGCGTCCATTTTTGTGATGGCCGCCTCGATGCGCTCAATGTCACCGCCCGGGTCCACAATCGCCGCGAGGCCTGTCGCCTGACACTGGATGATCGAGCAGTTCTGCTGGTAGGGCGTTACAGGCACGACCTGCACTTTCAGGCTCATGCGGCCGCTCCCGTTGTCTGGGGTTCCTCAAGGTCACCGTCATGATCAGCGTTGGGGTCGAGATAGATCTTCTGATCGAGCTGGCCTTCCTGATGCGCGACGATCGTGGCCACGGTGGCGTCCCCTGTGACATTCACCATGGTGCGCACCATATCTAGGAACCGGTCTACACCGATAATCAGGGCAACCCCCTCCACCGGCAGTCCCGCCTGCTGCAGCACCAGCGCCAATGTAATGAGTCCAACACCGGGTACCGCTGCGGTACCAATCGATGCGAGGGTTGCGGTCATCACCACCATGAGGATTTGCCCACTGGTCAGATCCACGCCGTAGACCTGAGCGATAAAGACGGTGGCCACGCCCTGCATGATGGCGGTACCATCCATATTGATGGTCGCGCCCAGCGGCACTGTGAAGCCGGCGACGCTTTTACTCACACCCAGGCGCTTCTCGACCGTGCGCAGGGTGATCGGCAACGTGGCGCCGGAGGATGCGGTTGAGAACGCAAAGGCCCAGACCCGGCGCATTTTCTGCAACAGCACCGCGGGACTCAGGCCGGTCAAAGTTCTGAGCAAGCTTGTGTACACCACCAGACCGTGGAACAAAAGCACGCCAAGCAGGGTGAAGAAGTAGACCGCAAGATCCACAATGGTGCCAAAGCCCATGGTCGCGAACAGCTTGGTCAACAGCGCGAATACACCATAGGGCGCCAGTTCGATGAGGATGCCCACCATCTTCATCACAATCACTTCCATATCGCGAAACCAATTCGCGATGCGCTCTCCCGCGTCGCCAGCGCGGGTCAGGGCGAAGCCCACTAGCAGGGCAAACACAATCACTTGTAGCATTTGGCCTTCGGCCATGGCTTTGAAAGGGTTGCTGGGGAAGATGTTCACCAACGTATCGGTGAGGGGAGGTGCCGCCTTGGCCTCATAGGCCGCCGAGGCCACGGCCTCAACGCCCTTACCCGGGCCGATCAGTAGCGCCGCACTCAAGCCCAGCGTGACCGCCACGCAGGTGGTGAATAAGTAGAGGCCGACGGTGCGGCCTGCGATGGAACCCATCCGAGAGCTGGCACCTAACGAGCTCATGCCGCAAATGAGCGATACCATGACCAGCGGCACGACCAGCAGCTTCAACGACGCGATAAAGATTCTGCCCACGACGTCGAAGAGGCCCAGTATCAAGCCGTTCTCGATCAAGGCGTGTAACCCGCCCGCGGGATCGAGGGCACCCATGAGCCACTCAAGCAGGGAACCGAGAGCGATACCCGCCACCATGGCAAGCAAAATGCGATTGGTCAGGGACATGCTATTCCTCGCAGGTTTCGGGGTGCCAGGCGGTCACGGTCACATCGGCGCAGGCATTACACGGTGAGGCATAGTCGGCGACTTCACCCGTGCTGCGCCGGGCACAGACTGGGTCATAAATCATGGTGCAGACCTTGGGTCGCTCGGCCTCACAGGCCTGCCAGCCACCAGCAGAGGATCCACCGTCGCGGCTGGGCGTTACGGCATTACACCCCGCTAGCAGAACGGGCAACAGTGTGAGAAAAAAACTGGGCAACCGGCTGATACGCATCGCGCTATTGTAGGGAATCGACCCTGCAATGCACCCCCCGGTCACTCAGGCCAGTGACTCCCGCCGCGCGAGCAGCTCTTCGATGCGCGCGTTCAAAGCAGCGGATGGCTGCGCGACCCGGAGCGGTGCGCAGGCGCGGGCAAGACGCTCAGCGACCTCGGGCGTCATGGCAGGCACCTGCTCGGCAATCCCGGTCATGTCATCGAGCCGACCCCAGCAGTTAAGCGCAATATCACACCCTGCGGCCAGCACTGCTGAGGCGCGATCGGAAATATCCCCCGCCAGGGCCTTCATATCCAGATCATCGCTGATCAGCAGACCATCGAAGCCGATACGCTGGCGGATTTGCTCCTGAATCACGGTGGCAGAGACACTGGCGCAGTGCTCGGCATCCCAGGCCTCAAAGATCACGTGTGCGGTCATGGCTATGGATGCATCGGCCAATTCGGTAAAAGGTGCACAGTCGACAGCCAACTCAAGCTCACTCGCTGTCACCCGCGGCAGCGATTCATGGGAATCACTGAGTGCCCGGCCGTGACCGGGGATATGTTTGATCACGCCGGCCACACCCGCGAGCTGTAAACCGACTAGACAGGCCCGCCCCAATTTGGCCACGATGTCTGGCGTCTGCGCAAAGGCGCGATCTCCGATAATGCCGTGGGCATCTGGCTGGGGCACGTCGAGCACCGGCGCGCAGGTGACGTTGATACCCATCGCCGCCAGTTCCAGACCCAGCGCCTCATAATTGCACTGCACCCTGGCGATCGCGCGATCAAGGTCTGCCAACGCTGGCGAATCCGACAGACCGGCCAATGTGGCGGCGGCGGGCCACGCCCGCCAGTGCGAAGGCCCGAGCCGGGCGATGCGCCCCCCCTCCTGGTCGATCAGGATCGGCAAGTCGTCACGCCCGGCGAGATCGCGCAGGGAATCCGTCAACGCACGCAGTTGCTGGGGGTTCTCGACATTGCGGGCAAAGAGAATGTACCCCGCGGGGTTCCCTTCTTTGAAAAACGACTGCTCGTCCACGGTCAGACATGGCCCGGACAAACCAAAGATCACAGGCAGCATCAGTCAGTTGCCCCCATCGCTTTGAGCCAGAGACTTTGGAAAGAGCTGATAAGCAAGCTCGCCCTCCCCCTTTGCATCGGGTGCCTGCGACCACTCATCGATGCGGATCGAGAGCTCTGCCCAACCGGCCGTAGGGAGATTGTTCAGCGTACCCGGACCGACAAGGAAATTGACCAGTTCAGTGAACGCCGGGTTGTGACCCACCAGCGCGAGACTGTCGGTGTCATCGGGTTGTGCCGCAATCCACCGCAGCACCTCACTGTAGTCAAAGGTGTAGAGCGCGGGTTCCATGATGCCATGATGCACTTCCAGCCCTGTCCAGCTTTGTTGCAGGGCGCCGAAGGTTTGCCGCGCCCGCTCAGCGGGACTCACATGAAAAGTCATGGGTGGCAAACGATCGCCCAGTGCTGCGCCCATCCGGGGGGCATCACGCCGGCCCCGTCCATTCAATGGCCGCTCAGCATCGCTCAAAGACGGGTCATCCCAGCTCGATTTAGCGTGTCGCAGCAAATAGAGGTTCTTCACACGCTTCCCTTGAGACACCCGCTATTCGGGATGTCGGCCCATCAAATGGGCTGCGGCCTCGGCTCCCAGCAACACACCCAGTGCGGCCTTCTCATCGTCAACCACTTCAATGAAATCAGTGTTGTGCAAGTCGATCAACTGCCGGGACACAAGCTGCTCGGTGAACCAAGTCAACAGACCTGACCAAAACGCGCCGTCGACCAACACCATGGGGTGACGAGCGCCGCGGTCCGCATGAAAAGCGACCAGCAGCTCCAGCAGTTCATCCGTGGTGCCAAACCCACCGGGGAAGATAACGAAACCCCGGGAATAGCGCGTGAGCATCAGTTTGCGGGTCGAAAAATGGTGGAAGTGCAGTTGATGTGTCAGATGCGGATTGGGGGTTTGCTCATAGGGCAGCTCGATATTGAGCCCCACCGAAATGCCATCCGCTTCACGCGCCCCTCGGTTCACTGCTTCCATGATGCCAGGCCCACCGCCCGTTAGCACGGGCAGACCGGCGCGCCCCAACCAGGCGCCTAAGCGCCAGGCGCACTGATATGCCGCATCATCGGGTGCTGTGCGTGCACTACCGAATACCGTGACGCCGCTGGGCAACTCACTCAATAAAGTCGTGGCTGAGGATAAATCTGTCTGGATCTGCGCCAGCAGATAGGCATCCTGTTCGGACAGGTTGAGCTCAGGCATCCTCAAAAAGGAGGTGGTATTTCTTTTTGCCAAAGCGCACCAGGAAGAACCGGCCATGCAGCGCTCGCTGCGGTGCCAGCGCCTCCTCACAGGTCACCGTTGGTCCGCCTGTCACGGGCTGTCCGTTCACCAGAATAGCCTCTCGCGCCAGCGCGTCTTTGATTTGCTTGCCCGCCGCGACGCCCAGCTGTGCCAAGAGCTGAGTAAATGTTGGCGGCACATCGTCCCTTTTGATCTTTTCAGCGGGCAGTCCATCCAAGGCCAATTGGGCAAGATCCGCTTCGCCCAGCGCGCTCGGATCCCCGGAGAAAAGCGCCTCGGTAATCCGCTCGGCCGCGGTCAGTCCGGCGTCGCCGTGCACCAGACGGGTCACTTCTCGCGCCAGGATCTGCTGCGCCTCCGGCCGACCCGCGCGCTCCGCGTCGGCCTGCTCAATCGCTGCAATCTCATCAACGGGCAAAAAGGTGAAGTAGCGTAGAAAGCGGTAGACATCGGCATCCGCCGTGCCCAACCAGAATTGGTAGAAGGCATAGGGCGAGGTGCGATTGGCGTCTAGCCAAATGGTGCCCGACTCGGTTTTACCAAACTTGGTGCCGTCGGCTTTGGTCACGAGAGGCAGTGTTAAGCCAAAGACCTGGGCACCGTGTAGACGGCGCGTGAGATCGATACCGCCGGTAATGTTGCCCCATTGATCGGATCCCCCGATTTGCAGGCCACAGCCATGCAACCGATAGAGCTCTGAAAAATCGAAGGACTGAAGGGTCATGTAGCTGAACTCGGTGAAGCTGATGCCGGCACCCTCTCGATCGAGTCGCTGGCGGACCGCCTCCTTGCCGATCATGTTGTTCACCGAAAAATGCTTGCCAACGTCGCGCAAAAAATCGAGCACATCGATGTTGGCCGTCCAGTCCAGATTGTTCACCACTAGCGCGGGGTCATCGCCGTCGAGGTTAATAAACTGGCTGACCTGCCCGCGAATTTTTTCGACCCACCCCCCGACGACTTCGGGCGTATTCATCTGTCGCTCCGCAGCCCTGAAGCTGGGGTCTCCAATCAAACCGGTGGCACCACCGACCAGGGCAATGGGGCGGTGACCCGCCTCCTGAAAGCGCCGCAGCACGAGTAGCGGGACCAGAGAACCAATGTGCAGACTGTCCGCAGTGGGATCAAAGCCGCAGTAGAGGGTACGCGGTTCGGCAGAGAGCCACTCTGCGATCGCATCCTCCCCCGCGATCTGAAAAATCAGGTCGCGCGCACGCAGGTCGTCTAGGAGTTCGCTGGACATCATCGGCAGTGTGCTCTATACAAAAGCGGCGTCAGTCTCGGCTGAATCAGGGCGATGCGGGAGTATCCCATAAACCGCCGGCCATGGGACCGGCAGCAATCCCACATCGACTGCCTTCGTCGTTATCCGAAGCCGGGATAGGGCCGTATATAATGCCAATCACGCCAGCGCAACGATGAACCGTCATGCCGCGTAAATCCGTCCCTCGAGGGGCCACACTGCTGACTGTGCCCGAGACGCCACTGCATCGGCGTCCGCTGATCTGGATGGCAATGGTGGGCGCCCTGCTGCTGGTCATGGGGTTGTCGCTGTCAGGGCCCGAGCAGATAGACGCGCCGATCGCTGAGGCGGAGGGTGATGCGGACGGCTCAGCCGCAGAGTTAGGCTCGGCTCCCGCGCCCGAGGTGATCGAGGAGCCGCCGCTCGAACCTCCCTGGCAAGATTTTATCGTGGGGCATGGCGACAACCTGAGCCTGATCTTTAACCGCGCCGGTTTCACCGATACAGATCTATACCGCGTGGCGCGCAACAACGACGACCGCTCTCTCAGACGGATCTACCCCGGAGAGACCATCAGTTTCCAATCGGATCCCGACGGTGATCTACTCGCGCTTCGACACGAGCAGTCTCCGCTTTTGACAACGGTCTATGAGCAGCAGGGCGACGCCTTCATCGCCTCAGACCTCACGCGCGTTCCCGAGCGGGTCGCGCGGGATGTCTCCATGACCATCGACAGCTCCCTGTTTATCGCGGGTAGCGATGCCGGCCTGAGCGACGGCATGATCATGGAACTGGCGGGCATTTTTGGTGGTGTGATCGACTTTGTCATGGACCCCCGCACCGGCGACACTATCCATGTGCTGTACGAAGAGCTCGTGCTGGACGGCGAGCGCTACGACGACGGCCCGATTCTGGCAGCCAGCTTCACCAATCGCGGCGAGACGTTCGAAGCCTACCGGTATACCGATGTAGAGGGCGACACCAGCTACTACAACGAATTCGGCGTCAGCATGCGCAAAGCCTTTCTGCTGGCACCGCTGGATTTCACCCGCGTCAGCTCAAACTTCAACCCAAACCGACTGCATCCCATTTATAAAACCCGGCGCCCGCATCGCGGTACCGACTACGCCGCACGTCGCGGTACACCTGTTTATGCGGCGGGCGACGGGCGCGTAACCGAAGCGGGCTATACCCGGCTGAACGGCAACTATGTGTTCATTCAACACGGGGAGCAGTTCGAAACCCATTACCTTCATCTGCACCGGCTCAGGGTGAAGAGAGGTGCGCGGGTGAAACAGGGCAACGTGATTGGCACCGTCGGCTCAACGGGCGCAGCAACGGGGCCTCACCTGCACTACGAATTTCTGGTGAATGGCGTGCATCGCAATCCCCGCACGGTGCACAAGATTCTGCCCAAAGCGCGATCGCTGCCCGAGGAGGAGCTGCCCAGGTACCTCGCCTCGATTTGGCAGCCCGTGCAGCAGCTGGCCAGCCTTCGCAACTCACAGCAAGTGGCCCTTGCCGAGTGACGCAGCCCTACTTTATCGGCCTCATGTCGGGCACCAGTGCCGATGGTATTGATGCAGTGGTCATCTCAACCGAAGGGAATCAAAGCGAGCTGGTTGGCTCCCATCATCGCCCGATGCCGGCGCCACTTCGGGACGAAATTCTAGCGTTTCGACAATCGGGGTGGGACGAACTACACCGACTGGCCACACTCGATGTGCAGCTAGCCGAGGAATATGCCGTGGCGGTTTCGACATTACTGAAGGCGACACAGCTAGAGGCTGCGACCGTGGCGGCAATCGGTTGCCACGGCCAGACGCTCCGCCACCACCCCGAGGGCAACACACCCTTCACGCTACAAATCGGCGACCCGAATCGGCTGGCCGAACTTACCGGCATTACGGTGGTCAGCGATTTCCGACGCCGGGACATGGCCGCAGGTGGCCAGGGCGCGCCACTGGTGCCGGCCTTTCATCGCGCTCGACTAGTCAGCGAGGGAACCTCCACTGCAGTGGTGAACATTGGCGGTATCGCCAACATCAGCCTGGTGACGGCGGGCGGTGATGTCACAGGCTGGGATACAGGCCCGGGCAATACCCTGATGGACGCTTGGATCGGCAAGCACCAGGGCGAACCGTTTGATCGCGACGGCGAATGGGCAGCGAGCGGCGCCGTCATCGCGCCCTTGCTCGGCGCATTGCTGCAAGACCCCTACTTCAGCACGCACCCGCCAAAAAGTACCGGCCCGGAATATTTTCATCTCGATTGGTTGGCGACGCACCTGAGTGGCGCCGAGGCACCAGCCGACGTGCAGTGCACGCTGGCCGAGCTTACAGTGGAAAGCCTGGCGCTGGCGCTGGCGCAACAGCCCCTCGATGTGGTCAGGGTCTGTGGGGGAGGTGCTCACAATGCCTGGCTCATGCAGCGGCTGACCGATCGGCTGGGGGGCACGGCCGTGACCACCACCGAGGCCATCGATGTGGATCCTGAATGGGTTGAGGCCTGGGCCTTTGCCTGGCTCGCCCAGCAGACGCTTGCCGGGCAGCCTAGCAACGTGCCTGCGGTGACCGGCGCAGGAGGCCCAAGGGTACTTGGCGGGATTTTCCCGGCCTGAACACTAGACGTTGTTACCCGCGGCGCAACCAATAAGTGTTGCCATGACAAGCTTGATTCGTATTACCCGGGAATCCCCGCGCACCGAAGTTACGGGTGGATGCCCTGAGTATCGTATTGCCGTCAGATGAGCGTCGGGGCGGGATGCCCTGGGTATCGTATTGCCGTCAAACAAGCGTCTCTACAGGACACACTGAGCATGTTATGCCGTCAGCTCAGAGCCGGCGCAGAACGCTCTGAGCATAGTATGTCAGGAGACCTGAATCAATGCGAGATACCTGAATGTCTTACTAGTCTTGCTATCCGCCGGGGCGGGGTCGCTGAATAAAACGCAAACGTCTCAGATCGAAAAAGACGCGCCGCAACCGCAGGTTGTAGTGGCATTGGGGTTATTCACTACAAATCTGGAGCCTTCCAGGCCCTCGGAGTAATCCACCTCGCTACCGACCAGATACTGATAGCTCATAACGTCGATCAATGCTGTGACACCGTCACGCTCGATGATCATGTCGTCTTCACTGACGGCTTCGTCAAAAGAGAACCCATATTGAAAGCCCGAGCAACCCCCGCCCGTGATATAGACGCGGAGCTTCAGGCCCGGGTTGCCCTCATCCTCGACCAACGCACGGACCTTGGTCACCGCGTTGTCGGTCAATCGGATTTCATTGGGGTCAAAGGCTTCGACCACTGTCATGGCGTCGGGCTCCCTGTGGACCGTCTTGGTAAAGGCCGTATTCTACTGAAAAACACCGAGGGGGACGCAAAAAGCAGATCCCCGACGGCTTACGGGAGGATCAGGAAATCGTGGGGTTCGGGTTAGGGTTAGGGATGGTCTCCGCCGTCTTGGCCTCACGCTTCGCGGCCAGATCATCAGCCACGTTACTGGTGTAGCGCAATCCGCCGTTGACCTTGGCACCCACCGCCATTTCGATCAGGTTGTAATACACGTCCCCGTCGACAACAGCCCGCTCGGCGAGCTCGAGACGCTCGGTGGCGTGGATATCGCCCTCGACTTTACCGTTGATCATGGCATGAGGCACCTTCACCTCACCTGCCACCTTACCGCCCTCAACGACGCGCAGGATGGCGTCCTGCCCCGGCTCCGCCTGAATGCTGCCTTTGACTTCACCTTCGATATCGAGGTGCCCGGTAAAAGTAATGTCGCCTGTGACAGTGGTACCGGGTGAAATCAAAGTTGTTCTACCTGATGCTGAGTTCGTCACAACAGCCTCCTTTGGGTTGCGCATGATGGCTCTTTTTTTTTCAGTGATCCTGTCTTTGATCATTGCTTCTTTTTATCGGTTGCGTTTCTCTCGGCGCCCCGCGCTACTGCCACGATGGCGTTGGCATCACCCAGTGCATCGCGTCGCTCCCGCGTTACGACCCTCGGTTCATCGAGCCTGAGGGATGACACAACACTCTCTGGTACGAAGCCCTTCGGTAGAGAAACTGCTACCTGAACCTTTTGTAAATACTGGAATCTCAAGGGGAATACACTACTTTCTTGACCGGTGTCAAGGGCCGCGAGGTTGACAGTGTGGTTCTGCTCATCAAGCGAACCCTCAACCAAGACGGAGAGATGGCCCTGATAGATCTCATCATCACCCGTACCGCGATGGACGAGTGAGACCAGCTGCAGGCTATGATTAATGGCGTCATATTCGACCGTCGGGGGTCTCAACACTACAACCTCCTCGCTGTCATCCGGCATCATGACCCCCCGATAAAGGGCCAACATTTCACGCATTTCATTGAGCTGGGTGGCTTGGTCTGCAAGGCTGGCGCTCAGATCCCGCAGTGTTTGCTGGTCGGTATCGCGCTCGACCGAGAGCTGTGTCACCTGATCCCGCAGTTTCTCTTCGGGGCTGTCAAAAAAAGGCATCTCGCTGTCGCTACTCGCACCCCACCAATACCCTAGCAGCAGGGTGACCGATAAGGCGCCGGCCGCGGGGCCTGCGCGCCATCGCCAAGCGTGTGGGTGCACTCGCACCACCATTGTTCGCTCTTGATGTTTTTTCATGAGCCCAAATTACCCTATCGCTCAGGGTGCCAGCGCAATACCGTCAAGACCCATGGTCTCTCGGTAACCGCTCAGAATGTTCATACATTGCACTGCCTGACCCGCCGCCCCTTTCACCAGATTATCAATCGCAGACATCACCACGACGGTATCGCGCCCCTGTGGCTGCGCCACTGACAGCTGACACGTATTGGCGCCGCGCACGTCGCGCGTTGCCGGGTGGGCACCCTGCGGGAGCACCACGACTGCCGGCTCGGCGGCAAAGCGGGTCTCAAACAAAGACTGCAGATCGACGTCGGACGATGTCAGCCTGGCGAACAAGGTTGCATGAATGCCGCGACTCATTGGCACTAGATGTGGCACAAACGTGAGTTGTATCGCCTCATCGGTCATACCGGACAAGCCCTGCTCCATTTCGGGAAGGTGCCTGTGGCCGGTTACACCGTAGGCAGCCAAGCTCTCCCCCGCCTCGGTGAGCAAACTGCCAAGCTTGGCTTGACGGCCAGCGCCACTGACACCGGATCCGCAGGAGGCAATCAATCCGCTGGTTTCGATCACGCCTGCCTCAAGTAACGGCAGAAACCCCAATTGCACTGCGGTGGGGTAACAGCCGGGGCAAGCGACGAGTTGGGCGGCGCGGATCCCGTCGCGATTGACCTCGGGTAAGCCATAAACCGCCTTGGCACAGAGTTCGGGTGCCGCGTGGTTTTCGCCGTACCACTGCTCCCAAACGGCGACATCGCGCAAGCGAAAGTCGGCAGATAAATCGATGACGCGAATACCCTGCTCAATCAGTGCCGGCACTTCGAGCATGGCGACGTTATGGGGCGTCGCAAAAAACACAATGTCGCAGGCTGAATAGTCTGCCTCGGCGGGGTCCGTAAAGGTGAGGTCACAGACACCCAACAGACTCGGGGACAAGTCATCAAGGCGCCTGCCAGCCTCACCCCGTGAGGTGATCAAAGACACGGTGGCCTCGGGATGCCGTAACAACAGCCGCAACAGCTCCACGCCCGTGTATCCAGTCCCGCCGACGACTCCAACCCTCACCATTTTTCTGCCCGCTTCTGTTAGTGTTGCAGCCGTAATGTCTCACGATCGATCGCGCAGTGTCATGGTCGGACGGGCTTTTTACCAAAGCGCAGAAGGACAGCCGCATGCTGTGGATACAGGGCTTTCACGTCATCTTCGTTGTCTGCTGGTTCGCAGGTATCTTCTACCTGCCCCGTATCCTCGTTTACTACGCGCAGAGCCCGAACCCAGAGACCAAAGCCGTGTTGGCCATCATGGCACGCAAGCTGTACCGCTTCGTCACCCCCTTTATGGTGCTGGCGATTGCACTCGGGCTGTGGCGCTTGAGCTTCCAATGGGAGTACTACCTGTCGTCGGGCTGGATGATCGCTAAACTAATGGGGGTCGTGGCTTTGGTGGTCTACCACTTTCAGACTGGCATCTACGTAGGCCGGGTCTGCCGCGGTGAAAACGACCGAACCCACGTGTTTTATCGGGTCTTTAACGAAGTGCCCGTCTCATTCTTGTTTGCGATTGTGCTATTAGTGTACCTGCGCCCGGTATTGAGCGGCTGATCCCGCTGGGGTGCGCAGAGGCGCCCGGCCTGCGATAATCGTCGCAAACAAAAGCAACATTGGTCAGTCATGAGTCGATCTGAAGCGCTCTTTGAGCGCGCCAAACACACCATCCCCGGTGGCGTGAACTCGCCCGTGCGGGCCTTCAAAGCGGTGGGCGGAACGCCCCGTTTCATGGAGCGCGCCGAGGGTGCCTATCTCTTTGATGCCGACGGCAAACGCTACATCGATTACGTGCTCTCCTGGGGCCCCATGATCATGGGTCACAACCACCCTCGCGTGCGCGAGGCGGTGGTCGAGTCCGCCCAAAGCGGGCTCAGTTTTGGCTGCCCCACGGAGATCGAGATCGATCTCGCTGAGACCATCAGCAAGCTCGTTCCCAGCATGCCGCTGGTGCGGATGACCAGTTCGGGTACCGAGGCCACCATGAGCGCCATTCGTCTGGCGCGAGGCTTCACCGGTCGCGACAAGATAATCAAGTTCGAAGGGTGCTATCACGGTCATTCAGATTCCCTGCTTATCAAGGCGGGTTCCGGTGCCCTGACCTTTGGCGTGCCCAGCTCGCCCGGCGTGCCAGATGTGCTGGCGCAACACACCGTCACCCTGCCCTTCAACGACCTCGCGGCGCTCGAGGCCGCCATGGACGAGCTGGGTGATCAGGTCGCCTGCGTAATTACCGAGCCGGTGGCGGGCAACATGAACTGCATCCCCTCGGTCGATGGCTACCTCGAGGGCATGCGCGAGCTTTGCACCCACCATGGCGCGGTGCTGATCTTTGACGAAGTGATGACCGGCTTCCGGTTTGGCACCGGCGGCGTTCAAGGCTTTTTAGGTATCACGCCGGATCTCACCTGCCTGGGCAAGGTCATCGGCGGCGGTATGCCGGTGGGCGCCTTCGGCGGGCGTCGCGACATCATGGAACAGATCTCACCGCTCGGCCCGGTTTATCAGGCGGGGACGTTATCCGGCAATCCGGTTGCGATGGCCGCAGGCCTGGCCACCATGTCGATTATCAGTGAGCCCGGCTTTTACGATGATCTGTTCCGTCGCACGGGGGATTTGTGCTCCGGCATGCGCGAAGCCGCGGCCGCCGCGGGTGTCTCTTTCACCACCAATCATCTGGGCTCCATGTTTGGCGGGTTCTTCACCGAAGACGAGACGGTGACCCAGTACCACCAGGTCATTAACTCCAACGTGGAAGCCTTCAATCAGTTCTTCCATCTGATGCTCGACAGAGGCGTGTATCTCGCGCCGGCATCGTTTGAAGCGGGCTTCATGTCATCAGCCCATACCGATGACGACATCGCCGCCACCGTTGACGCCGCCCGCGCCGCGTTTGCCGCGTTGTAGGGAGAGGGAGACAGACAATGAGTGCACGCAGAGCTTTTCCCCACACCCGCATGCGTCGGCTCAGGGCCTCGGCTTTTGCCCGCGACATGGTGCGCGAAAGCACGCTGAGTCCCGCGAATTTCATCTACCCGGTATTCGTGCTTGAAGGCAGTGGGCAGCGTGAGGCCGTGCCCTCCATGCCTGGCGTGGAACGCCTGAGTGTCGACCTGCTGATGGAACAGGCCAAAGCAGCGAATGCGCTGGGCATCCCCGCCCTCGCACTCTTCCCCGTGGTCGGTCAGGACAGTAAGTCACTGCTGGCCGAAGCGGCCTATCACGCTGACGGATTGGTGCAGCGCGCGGTGGCCGAACTGAAATCGGCGGTGCCCGAGATTGGCGTGATCACGGATGTCGCATTAGACCCCTACACCACTCATGGGCAGGACGGCATCATCGATGACGCAGGCTACGTGTTGAACGATGTCACCAGTGACACCTTGGTCAAACAGGCACTCAGCCATGCGGCGGCGGGTGCCGATATCGTAGCGCCTTCTGACATGATGGACGGACGCATTGGCGCGATTCGCAGCGCGCTCGAGAGTGAGGGCCACATCAACACCCTCATTCTCTCTTATGCCGCGAAATATGCGTCAACCTATTACGGCCCGTTCCGGGATGCGGTCGGGTCCGCCGCCAATATCAAAGGCGGCGACAAGAAGACCTACCAGATGGACCCGGGCAACAGTAACGAGGCGATTCATGAAGTCGCTTTGGATCTGCAGGAAGGCGCCGACATGGTCATGGTGAAGCCGGGCATGCCGTACCTGGATATTGTGCGACGCGTTAAATCCGAGTTACAGGTGCCGACCTTTGCCTATCAAGTGAGCGGTGAGTACGCGATGCACCAGGCGGCCTTTGCCCAGGACTGGCTGAGTCGCGACGCGGTGATGCTCGAATCGCTGCTCTGTTTCAAGCGCGCCGGCGCTGACGGCATCCTCACCTATTTCGCCATGGATGCGGCCCGACTGCTCAGCAGGTAAACCTGCCTTGCGGCGCTCGCTTACCGCGATACTCACTTCTTTGCTAGCAGTCATGCTGGCCAAGCCAACTGTGAGCCAACCCGACGCCACAGGTGCCGACTGCGGTTGCTTGTGGGAAGGGAGCTTTTCCGAGGTCGCGCCTCAAACCGACTTGGTGCTGCTGGCTGAGGTCCAGGCTATCAAGGGCAACGCGGTGGATCTGGTCCCCGAACAGGTGCTTCAGGGTGAGTTCTGGCTGGATACCCTTCGCGTGTGGATGCAAACCAAGGATTACTGCCGGCCACCCGCTGACGATTTTCCGGTGGGGAGCCGCTGGATCATGGCGCTCTCGCAAATTCAGGAAGTTCCCATAGGCGGTTTTGACCCGTCTACCCCCAATCAAAGTTTCGGTCGGCCCTACGATTACACCCTGTCGAGCTGCGGCGGTTATTGGTTGTGGGTGAACGGCGGCACTGCGACCGGCAATCTGGTGCCGGGCATGCCGCGCTTTTACCACCAGCCGGATATGTCACCCGTACTGGTAGATCTCATTGCCGGTCATTTGAAGGGCACGGTATCTGCCGAAGCGCTGGCTGAGGCGAGCCGCGAGCGGCCGGAAGCCGTTGATAAATTGATCCTCGACACCCGGAGCTTCCTCAGAGGGCAAGCCGATTGGCTGCGCGATGACGACCCGGCACCACCGGCCGAGGCGCCGGAAACTTGGCGGCGGTAACAAAGCCCGCACCCCTCCCTTCACTCTTCTCTTAACTCTTTTCTTCGATCTGCGCTGCTCCTTTTCGCTCTTCTGCTGCGTTTCGGTTCGTTAGGCGCGCCGTCAGCTGTTGTCATGGGGTCATACCGGCAATCTAACCACCATAGGGAGCGGCACGAGAACTTACGGTCTCAACAACCCCATCATCTCGTCGATCATCATGAGCGACAGGCCCCAAATACGGTAACTGGCATACAGATAGGAATCTGTCTCCATCTTCTGCCCTTTCCAATCCCACTCCAGCGGCTCTCGATTGGCCTCATCCAGCAGGAAATGCAGCGGCACCCACACCACGTCGTCCACTTCATGGTTGGGGGTCAGCTCGGGTAACTCAGTGACCTGAAAGATAAAGGGCGTTACCAGCATTTCGGGCCGGTCCTTGCGCCAGCCCGTGTTCACATCGGACAGTTCACCCAGCGGGGTGCCCCACTGCGCAAGATCCACGCCGATTTCCTCATGGGTCTCTCGCAGCGCACAGGAAAGATTGGAGGAATCCCCGGGGTCGCGTCGGCCGCCGGGAAAACCCATATGCCCGGACCAGGGGTCACCCTCACGAGTCGCCCGCCGAATCATGAGCATCTCTGTCGCTTCTATGCCCTCCCGCACCATCATCGCCACGGCCGCACGCCCAGAACGCGGCTCGAAGCCGGCCTCTTCCTTATTGAAGTCTTGGAGTCGGTTCTCGAGTTGTCGGGTGAGATCGCGCATCGTTCTCCAAATCAGTACGAGACCAAAGTCGTGGATGGTTCGGCCAGCGCCACCCCACAGGTCAGCGAGACGATCACATCATAGCGGTTTACGCCCGCGCCGGCGCGACCGCCTGGGTGCTAGCAACCCACGGTGACGGGGCTTCCGGTATCATGCAAGCGCTTTATCCACTAACAGGACATGCTCTGTGAAACCCTATGCGGCTTATGCCATCGGTGCGGCATTAGTCGACACCGAAATTCAGGTGACCGACGCCGAACTGGCAGCAATGAATGTAGAGAAAGGCATGATGACCCTGGTCAATCAGGCACGGCAACGCGACATGCTGTCAACGCTGCCCGATCACCTGATCCGGGCGAATCATGCCTCGGGAGGCAGCGTCGGCAACAGCATGATCGCCACCGCGATGATGGGCGCGCCCACTTATATGAGTTGTAAGGTGGCACAGGATGCCGACGGCGATATTTATCTGGCCGACCTCGAACAATCGGGCGTGGTACACGGGCTCACAGAACGGAGTACCGACGGTGTCACAGGCAAATGCATCGTATTAATCACTCCCGATGCGGAGCGCTCGCTCAATACCCACCTCGGCATTTCAGAAACCCTGTCCACCGACGAGGTCGACGAGGCGGCCATCAAGAGCTCCGAGTGGGTCTATCTCGAAGGCTATCTGGTGACCTCGCCTTCCGGGCATGCGGCCGCGCTGAAAACCAAAGCGCTCGCTGAAGCACACGGTGTGAAAACCGCGGTCAGCTTTTCGGACCCGGGCATGGTGAAGTTCTTCCGCGACAACATGGCCGCCATGGTCGAGGGCGGTGTGGAGCTGGTGTTCTGTAATGATTCCGAGGCACTCGAATGGGGTCAGTGTGACGATCTCGATACGGCGATTGAGGCCATCAAATCGGTCGCTCGGCGCTTTGTGATCACCTTGGGCGCCGATGGCGCCGTGACCTGGGATGGTGAGACGCTGCACCGAGTTGCCGCCAAGCCCGTTGAGGCAGTGAATACCAATGGTGCCGGGGATATGTTTGCCGGCGCATTTCTTTACGCGTTGTCGCGCGGGGAGTCCGATCTGCGCGCCACCGAATATGCCACCCTTGCCGCGGGGGAAGTAGTAAAATACTCCGGACCGCGGTTGGAGCGAGACGCCTGTCTTGCACTGCGCCGCCAATTTTTTGGTGACTGATCCGTCAGCGCCCAACAGGAACACACCACAGCGTATGAGCGACAAAGAGATTAAACCTGTCATCAAGGCAGACCCGCTGTATCAGATGCTGCGCCAGGAAGATGTTGATGGCTTCAATGCCAATCGCGATAGTCTAGACACCAGCGAACTCACCGGCGGCGATTATCGAGGCCGGGATCTGCGCAGGATGAACGCTCGGGGATTGGATTTCTCCAATGCCTACTTTCGCAACTGTGATCTCAGCGGCATCGACTTCCGGGAAACCAACCTCGAGGGCGCAAGCCTGATGGACGCCAAAGTGTCGGGGGTGTACTTCCCTGAAGCCTTAAGCGCTGATGAGATCCGGCTTTCCCTCGATCATGGCACGCGCCTGCGCTATCACCGGGACTAAGCGGACATGATTGGCAGGGACGCCACCACTATCGCATCGACTTTTAGGTTCAGGGCTTGGCTGAGCTCTCTCCTACTGGCCTGCTCGGTGCTTTTGCACAGCCCCACCGGGCAAGCACAAAACAACCTCGCCGCGGCGCTGCAGCAGCAAAGTGAATTTCTGCCGGTTCGCGAGGCCTACCGACTCGACGGTGCGCTGACCGCGGACGGTCAACTTCGCCTGCACTGGCAAATCGTCGAGGGCTATTACCTCTATCAGCACATGTTCACCGTGCGGCACGCAGACGCGTCCAACCCGACAAATCTGTCGATCGGCTTTCCACCTGCGCTGGATAAAACCGATGAGTTCTTTGGTGATGTTTCGGTCTATTACGATGAGGCCGATCTAGCCGTCTCGCTCCCCGGTGGCGAGGCGCGGCTGACGCTTGCGGTCACCTATCAAGGCTGTGCGGATGCGGGGCTCTGTTACCCGCCCGAAACCGAGCATCTGCTGGTGGATGTTGCGAACGGTTTGGTCACGCCAACGGCGTTTGAGCCCCGGACTCCGAGTGTCGCCAACACGCCCTCCACTGGTCCAAATATGACCCTGCTGCTGGCGCTGGGGTTGGCCTTCCTTGGGGGTTTTATCCTCAATGCCATGCCATGCGTGTTCCCCATTCTCTCGCTCAAAGTGCTGAGCTTCGCCACAGGTGATCCCGACGAGCACCGCCGGCACGGCCTCGCTTATCTGACGGGGGTCGTGGCGTCTTTTATATTGATTGCCAGCGTGTTGATCAGCCTGCAGAGCGCAGGTCGCTGGGTCGGCTGGGGATTTCAACTGCAGTCCACCGGCTTTGTGATTGGGCTGGCCTATTTGTTTGCCGTGATGGGGCTCTCCCTGTCGGGGCTGTTGCTGTTCGGCGGGCGATGGATGAGCCT
>CABYND010000013.1 GCA_902520195.1 Halieaceae bacterium | reverse complement strand
TGCCCTGGCTCGAGCGGGCGATGAACTGCATGCCGCCCATGTTGGAGGCGGGCATCAAGCGCATCGTGAATGGTGCTATACCGCACTCAGCCGACGGCCCGCCTTTGTTGGGGCCGGTCGCTGGCATCGAGAACTTCTGGCTCTGCTGCGGTTCTTCCTTTGGCATTGCCCAGGGCGCCGGCTGCGGTAAGTACCTCGCCCAGTGGATGATCTATGGTGACTCGGAAATCAACATGACGGGCTTCGACCCGCGCCGCTTCGGTGACTTTGCGGATCGTGCCTACATGCACGCCAAGGGTTTCCAGGATTATGGCCTGACCTATGCCACGCCTTTGCCTGGCGAGGAATTCCGGGCGGCCCGCGACTGTCGATTGACGCCACTTCACGACGCCTTGAAAGCCAAGGGCGCGGTGCACACTCAGACCTTTGGCTGGGAACGGCCTAAGTGGTTCTCTTTGGACGGTCGTGAAGAAGAGCACAGTTACCGCCGCAATAATGTATTCGAGGTGGTGCGTGATGAATGCAAGGCCGTGCGTAAGCGGGTAGGGATCATCGACCTCACGGGCTTTGCCAAATACGACGTGACCGGCACCGATGCTGAGGCCTTTTTGAATCGTGCTCTGGCCAACCGCATGCCGCGGCGCGACGGCGGCATCGCGCTGGCGCACTTCCTTTCGAAGAACGGTCGCATCCTCGGCGAGGCGACCGTGACACGGATTTCCGGCGAGCACTTTTATCTCCTCTCTGCTGCCAGCGCCGAGCTCAGAGACCTTGATCATCTGGTACAGCGGGTGGAAGCGGGTGAGCAGGTCGAGATTCGCAATACCACTGAAGAGCGCGGTGTGATCGTCTTGGCCGGGCCGAAGGCGCGCGATGTGCTGAGTGGTCTGACCGACGCCTCATTAGAGAATGCGGATTTCCCCTGGCGGACAGCGCAGCAAATCAAGATCGCGGGGATTCCCACACTGGCTCTGCGCATCAACTATGTGGGTGAACTCGGTTGGGAGCTCCACCCGGCGATGGCCGATCTGCCGTCGCTTTATGAGGCGGTGTGCTCAGCGGGGGAGGACCACGGCATCGCGGACTTCGGGCTCTATGCCATGAACAGCTTGCGCATGGAAAAAGGCTACCGCGGCTGGGGCGCGGAGCTCACCAACGAGGTAACCATGCTCGACGCGGACATGGCGCGCTTCTACGCGAGCGCCAAGGATGACTTCGTGGGTAAAGCCGCGACCGAAGGCAACGAGCCGGGACCGTTGCGTCTGGTGTACTTCGAGGTCGACGCAGAAGACGCCGATGTGCGCGGTGGAGAGCCGATTTTTCTCGGTGATACCTGCGTGGGCGTGACCACATCCGGTGGTTACGGCTACGCGGTCGAGAAGAGCCTCGGCTTTGGCTACGTGCCCCCCGAGCAGGCCGAACCGGGCTCAGTGATCGACATCGGCTTACTCGATGCCCGCTGCCGCGCCACGGTCTTGGCTGAACCTATCTACGACCCGGCCAACGAGCGGTTGGCCAGCTGATGGCAGCGTTACCCGATCGCTGTGAGGTCGTCGTCGTGGGTGGCGGCGTCATTGGTGTGTCTGTGGCCTATCACCTCGCCGAGGCCGGCATTCAGGATGTGGTGCTTCTTGAGCGCAAGGAGCTGACCAGCGGCACCACCTGGCACGCGGCGGGCTTGGTTGGGCAGTTGCGCACCTCGATCAACATGACCCAGCTCGCGCGATACACCAGCCAGCTTTACCGCGGCCTCGAGGAAGAGACGGGTCAAGCCACTGGTTACCGTCAGTGTGGTTCGATCTCGATTGCAGCCACCGCCGAGCGGTTTGAAGAACTCAAGCGCAGTGCCTCCATGGCCAAGGTGTTTGGGCTCGAGGTGAACGTGCTGTCGGTAGGCGAGATTGCCGAGAAGTATCCGCTGATCCAGACCGACGATCTGTTCGGTGGCATTCACATTGCCTCTGATGGCTACGCCAACGCGGTGGATATCACTCAAGCGCTGGCCAAGGGGGCAAAGAGCCGCGGCGCGCGAATCTTCACCCATACCAAGGTCGAGGCGATCCTGCGGGACGGTGACGAGGTCACCGGTGTTCGTACTGCCGAGGGTGAGATCAGCAGCAAGTACGTGGTGATCTGCGGGGGTATGTGGTCGCGGGATCTCGCGGCCTCGGTGGGTGTGAACCTGCCGCTCCATGCCTGCGAGCACTACTACGTGCTGTTTGAGGGGGTAGAGGGGCTGAATCCCGCGCTGCCCGTGCTGCGCGATTACGACGCCTGCACCTATTACAAATACGACGCCGGCAAGTTGCTCGTTGGCGCTTTCGAACCCTCGGCCAAGCCTTGGGGTATGGAGGGCATTTCCGAGGACTTCTGCTTCGATGAGATCGCCGGTGATTTTGATCACTTTGAGCCGGTACTCCACGATGCGATGAAGCGCTTACCCGCGCTGGAGCAGGCGGGCATCCAGAAATTATTCTGTGGCCCCGAGAGCTTTACCCCTGACGTGCGTTATCACCTCGGTGAGGCGCCGGAGCTCAAAAACTGTTTCGTTGCGGCGGGGCTCAACTCGATTGGTCTGCAATCGGCAGGCGGTGTGGGCAAAGTCACTGCCGAGTGGATTCGCGACGGCAGACCACCGGTGGACCTGTGGGAAGTGGATGTCCGGCGCAACTTGCCGTTTCAGGGTAACCGCCAATATCTTCAATCTCGCGTCAGCGAGAGCCTCGGGTTGCTCTACGCCACCCATTACCCTTACCGCCAATATGAGACCGGTCGCGGCGTGCGCAAGTCTGCTATCCACGACCGACTCACGGCGATTGGTGCCTGCCATGGCGAGGCCTTTGGCTGGGAGCGACCCAACTGGTATGCCCCGGCAGGTGTTGAGCCCCGATACGAGTACAGCTACGGCCGACAAAACTGGTTTGAGCACTCGGCGGCCGAGCATCGCGCGGTGCGCGAGGGCGTCGCGCTGTTCGATCAGTCGTCTTTTGCCAAGTTCCGTCTGGAAGGCCGCGACGCGGTCACGGTGTTGAACCGGATTTGCGCCAATAACGTCGATGTCGCCGCGGGTCGGGTGGTGTACACCCAGTGGCTCAATGACCGCGGTGGTATCGAAGCTGACCTCACGGTCACACGCCTGTCGGAGACGGCATTCATGATTATCGGTGGCGCCGAGACAGAGGTGCGCGACTTTTATTGGCTCAAGCGGCAGACTCCCGATGACGCGCACTGTGTGCTGACCAACGTCACATCGAGTATGGGCGTGCTCTCTATCATGGGACCCAAGGCGCGGGATCTGCTGCAGTCATTGTCGCCTGCCGACATGAGTCATGCGGGCTTCCCCTTTGCCACCAGTCGCGAGATCGAACTCGGTTATGCCATGGTGCGGGCCTCGCGCATCACCTTCGTGGGGGAGCTGGGTTGGGAGCTCTACGTGCCCACCGAGTTTATGCAGCATGTGTATGACCGCATTGTGGAGGTGGGCGAGGCAGTTGGGCTCGCGCATGCCGGCTACCACGCGCTTAATTCGCTGCGCTTGGAGAAGGCCTACCGGCACTGGAGTCACGACATCACCGATGAAGATTCACCATTGGAGGCGGGGCTCGGTTTTGTGATCAAGTTCGACAAACCCGATGGGTTTATCGGGCGCGAGGCACTGTTGGCGCAGCAGGAGCAGGGGGTCGCGCGGCACCTGGTGCAGCTCAAACTCAACGATCCCGAGCCGCTGATTCACCACAATGAGCCGATCTGGCGTGGCGAAGAGATCGTGGGTCACATCACGTCCGCAGCCTATGGGCATACGCTGGGTGGTGCAGTGGGCTTGGGTTACGTTACCGCAGAATCCGGTGCAGAGGCGGAGTCAGTGCTGAGCGATACCTATAAAGTGGAAGTCGCCTGCGAGCGGTTCTCGGCAGATGTGTCACTGCGGCCACTATACGACCCCGATAACGCCAAGATTCGCTGCTAGGGTCGATTGCCTCAGGCGCTCTCGACCAGATCTTCCGTCATCAAACGAATCGGAAACTTGGCGCGGATCTCGGCGTCGACCTCGGGCGAGATGTGCGTTGGCACATAGGTCGCCAGAATGTGGTCACGCGTGCGAATGGCATTATCGATGGCCAGCGGCTTGTCGGAGGCCTCCCACACGGTGGGGCTAAACCGGTTGCCCACTTCGGGGTAGAGATACTCGCTCTGCATCACCGCCAGGGTATGGTCTGAGCCCAAGTAGTGGCCTTTGTCCCCAAGGCAGACCTGGGCAAGATCATCGAAGCCCAGCGTTTTCTCGTTTACCTCGATGCCCCGCACCGCGCGTAGCGTGGCCCCCAGTACATCATTATCGAGAATCAGGCTCTCGGGGCACACGCCGAGCAGGCTCGAGTACATGCCTGCCGCCTCGTAAATCAGGTTGGAGCCAGCTAGTGCCGGCGGCATCAGCGTGTGGGCGCGCTCAGCACCCGCCTGAAAATCAGGCATGTTGGCATCGGTCATGCCGCAGGCGGTGCCAAAGGGTAGGTCAAAATAGAGTCCCAGCTGGGCACAACCACTTGAGATCAAGCCTTGCTCGGGCGAGCCGCCGCTCATGGCGCCGGTGCGAAGATCCGACACGAAGGGCCACGCGCCGGTGATGGCAGGCGCACCGGGTTCAATGGCGTTCACATACACCAGCCCGCCAATGCACTCAGCCCAGGCCTGGCTCACCGCGCCTGCCAATGTTGCGGGCGTGGTGGCACCGGCTTGCCCGGCCGACAGAAGTAGAACCGGCATGCCGCCCTCGACCGCAACGCGAAGACACTCCAGTGCCTCCTGCGCGAACTTCATCGGCGGCACGACGAAGCAGTTCGATTGGCTGACAAAAGGTCTTGCACGCCACGCGGCTTCACCACCGGCGATGATGTGCAGCATCTCCAGCGCTTTACCTAAATGGTCGCAGTTACTCCAGCTCGCGCCTACGTGCTTGCGCGTGCCCGCCACGCAGCAGTAGGTGGTGTTGAGATCCATCTCATAGGTGTTTTCCAGATCGCGCAGCACGCACATGCGCTGGAACATGTGGATGTGCTCGCAGTTGTCGGCGATGCGCGCGAGGTCATAGAGGTCGCGGGTGGTGGAGTCGCGGTACTCGTTCTTGATCGAGTCGGCGATCATCACGGCGGCGCCCGCCGTGGCGAAGTGTACTCGCGAGCCGGATAGATCCAGGTCGAACTCGGGTTCCTGTGCGTACAGTGTGAGGTTACGTTTGGCGTGCTTCAGCGCCGTATCGACGACGGCACGGGGCATGCGCAATCTGCCGTCATCGCCGAGGACCGCGCCCACGGCCTTACAGGTCTCTATGCAGTGAGACGTGGCGTCTTTGAAGCCAACCTCCTCGAGAATACGGTAGATATTCTCGGCGATGGCCTCGAGATCCTGATTGGTAAAAGGATGGTAGCGGCCGCCGCGTTCACCGGGCCGCACAGGCTTCATGGCTTCTTCCAGCGGCGCGCTCCGTTGAGCATGTCGCGCCTGTCTGCCTCCCGCACGTCTCGCCATCGTCAGGTCCCCCCCCTAGAGCCGGCCAGCGCTCGCCCGGTACTGATACCCAAGCCGAAAAACAGAGTTAGAAATACCTCAAAAATCTTGGTTACGCCAGCAGAAAATGCGTGTTGAGCAAGCGGCGAATGGCATGGCTCTGGCGCAGAGAGGCTGGCAGTGATCCGCTACGGTCAATGGGCGTACATTTCGGCAGACCAAAAGTCTGTAACGGCCCCAGAAAAGCGCCTCACCGGCGGCTTTGATGGGGCCCCTTATTTTGGGCTTTTCTTTTTATTCTGCGGGCTTAATCCATACGAGTCTGGTAGCAGGCCTTGCTATGTATCATCACGATCGATATCGGCACGCAGAATCGTTTTGGTCAGCCTTTTGCCATAGCGGCGCTGCCGTCTCCGCGCCTTGGCTGGTGTCGCACGCCAGCCCTCGCGTTTGTCAGACACCAGAGCGTCCAGATCTCCAACGACCTCGACGCGGTGTCCGTCTGATTCATACGTTCTGCGTGGCATGGAGCCACTGTAGCGAAACAGCGGCGCAGTAAAATTCAGTTCCGACTGAGGACAACCTCGTAAAGAGAATAGGTCAGCACGCCATCCTCACCCAGAGATCCGGCGCCGACCGCTTGAATCCGGTTGAGCCAAGCGTAGCGTTCATCGCCCGTCTGAAAAGTGGGCGCGGTGACGATCAGACCACTGGCCATATCGGCCCGCCCGCCGTACTCGACGTAAATGTAGGCGGCGTCATCGGTTTTCAGGGTTAATCGCACGTCGACACAGCCAACGGTGCCGTCACTGCCGACCGTCAGCCAGTCTGCCGCGCAATCGATCGCTTTCCACCTCAACGCTGGTGACATCCACCAGCAGTCGGGTGCCCTTGGGACCGTCGCCTACCTCAATACGCTGCCCCAGCTGTGCGGTGATGGTGCCCATTGGCACCAGTTCGGCGGTCGCTCTCATGTGTTACTCCTGTGGTCGGGTTGGTGTAGTGACTGGTGAGTGTATCCGGAGACGACCGCGGTGACCCGCTTTAAGCACAGGGTGGTGTCTTATTCGGAGCTTCGAGAGACGAAGTGGATCCAGCCATTTGGGCGGGGGGGAGTTATGGCGTGTATGGCGGGTGTTTGCGCGAAGCCGCCTTTAGTGGCCTCGTCCTCGGATACACTGCGCGGTCCACTATTCACACTCAACATAGAGGCGCGTTATGGCTATTGGCTTGTTGGCGACGATTACGGTTTTGGAAGGCAAGAATGGGGAGTTCGAGCAAACTTTTTTGGATCTCACTGAAAAGGTGAGGGCTAACGAGCCCGGCAACGTGTTTTACGCGCTACATAAAAGTGGCAGCGATCCGCAGGTGTATAAGGTGATGGAGCAGTACGACAGCCCAGAGGCGCTCGATGCCCATGGCAAGAGCGATTACTTTCGCGAGGCCAACAAGCAGTTGGCCGGTTTTGTGGCCGGCGCGCCGGAGATTGAAATTCTGGAAGCGGTCAACCGCTAGTTGATGGGTGGTGCTGGGTCGGACCGTTTAACCGCCCCCGCCGCGATCTCCACCGCCGCCTCCGTCGGAGCCGCCGCCGTCGCTGAAAACACCGCCGGCGTCGCTCGTGTAATACCCTGACCTATCGAAGTGGCCAGCACCGCCGCTGAACCAGGTGACTGAGCCATCGGACTCGACTTTACCCTTCGCGGTTCTGTCGCCACAGCGCCGACACACTAAGAACGCTTCTCCAGTCTCTAAATTGGCCAGCTTGTAAGACTTAAACCCGTGAGCGAGGCTTCCGCAAGCTCGGCAGCGGTAGTAAAAGGCCATTGTCGGCAGGACGACGGCAGTAAGCCCCAACAGGATCGCTAAAAAAATCCAGAGGTCGTTTTCCATGCTTCTTGTCCGGAGAGCCTGCCACCCGACCTTACCGGCGGTAAAACAGAATTCAAATCCGGACATTTCTTACCGCAAACGCTGCTCGGCGAGAGAAAACGGTGGGGAAGAGCGGGGATGGCGCGGAATGCAGGAGTCGAACCTGCGACCTTCGGTTTCGTAGACCGACGCTCTATCCAGCTGAGCTAATTCCGCGCAAAGCCAAGGAGGTACTGCCTCGCCGGGGCGCGTAGTATACACACTTGGCAAGGGCTCGCCAGCGCTGGAGAGGGCCATTGGGGTTCCCCCTACAGACAGTGAAGCCATGCAACAGGCAGCCGTCGGCTGCACCGGTGACGAGGTCAATCGAGGACAATGCAGATTCTGGTCGATGCCGATGCGTGCCCCGTGGTGATTCGCGACATTCTGTATCGCGCGGCACAAAAGCGCGATATTAAGCTCACGCTTTTCGCTAACCAGTCTTTCCAGATTCCGGTCTCTCCCCTGATCAGCCTGTATCAGGTTGCCAAGGGCCCCGACATGGCAGATCATGAAATCGCCGCCCGAGTGGGGGAGGGGGACCTTGTGATCACCGCCGATATCCCACTCGCCAGCGAAGTCCTTGAACAAGGCGCTCTCGTGATCACGCCACGGGGTGAACGCTACACCGAAAACAATATTCGTCAGCGCTTACAAATGCGCGACTTTATGGAGACCATGCGGGCCTCTGGCGAGCACACTGGCGGGCCGCCGCCCCTCAATCAAACCGATCGCAAGGCCTTCGCCGATCAACTGGATCGACTGCTCAGCCGGGCGCTAAAGTCAGGTTAATGCCGCCTTCAGGTATCGACCCACTCGATTATCTCGGCCTCCAGCTGATCGAGATCGGCGACGGTCTCGCTGATCGTTCTGCCCGCGACGGCCATGTACGCATTGGCCGTCGACTGCGGGTCCCCTGTGTTCAGAGGGTGCCACCGTGGCAGTGATTTCCCTTCCGCGAGCCGTCGATAGGCACAGCTGCGTGGCATCCACGCCAGCTCGGCATTACTCATACGACGCACGTCGAGGCAATCCTCAACTTCCTCAAGGCGCGTTGCGTAACGTTTGCATCGACCTGTCTCATCATCCAGCAGTTGGCAGGCCACCCGGGTGTAGAACACATCGGCCGTCTCGTCATTGACCAGCTTGTGCAAACAGCACTGCCCGCAGCCATCGCACAGTGACTCCCATTCGGCGTCGGTCATCGCGTCGAGTGACTTTGCTTCCCAAAAAGGCGTGGCAGACATATTGGTCTCCCGGTGATGTCTGGATCACGAGGCTTGGCTTTACGACTCGCGCAGTGACCGCCGGATAGCGGATAATCGACCTGAGTTTACAGGAGTCGCCGGTTATGGATCTCGGTATTAAAGGACGCTCTGCGCTGGTATGCGCTTCCTCAAAAGGTCTCGGAAGAGGGTGCGCAGAAGCGCTCGCCGCGGAGGGCGTCGATCTTTTTTTGAATGCGCGGGGTATTGAAGCATTGGAGGCGACCGCAGCTTCTATACGAGACGCTTATGGCGTTGCGGTGACGACGATCGCCGCAGATATCACGAGTAAGGCTGGTCAGGCGGCGGTACTCGCAGCGGCGGGTGATGTCGATATTCTGGTAACCAATGCGGGTGGCCCTCCGCCTGGCATGTGGACCGACTGGGATCGCGATGATTTTATTGCTGCCTTTGATGCGAATCTGTTGACCCCCATCGCACTGATCAAGGCACTGCTACCAGGCATGATGGCCCGCGGCTGGGGCCGGATCGTGAACATCACCAGCGTTACTGTGAAGGCGCCGATTCCCGTGCTTGGGCTGTCCAATACCGCACGTTCCGGTCTGACGGGTTACGTGGCGGGTGTATCACGGCAGGTCGCAGGCAGTGGCGTCACCATCAACAACCTTCTTCCTGGGTTACATGACACCGACAGGCTGGCGATGCTTGATCAGGTCGACGCGTCGGTACGGGGCATCTCCGAGGCCGAGGCACGCGAGGCGCGCACTGCTACCGTGCCGGCCGGTCGTTTCGGCACTGCTGACGAATTTGGCGCAGCCTGCGCCTGGCTGTGCTCGGACAAGGCAGGCTTTGTGATTGGCCAGAACATCCTGCTCGATGGCGGCGCGTTTCCCGGCGCGATGTAGGGTTGCGTTGGGGTTCTGGCCGACGGGGTGGCGTAGGCTAGCATTAAACACGCAATACAAGGCGCCGCGGGGTTTTAGCGGTTGGCCTCACCCGCCCGTAGCCGCTGAATCAGGCTCGAAGTGTCCCAGCGATGCCCTCCGAGGCCTTGTACGTCGGCGTAAAAGGTATCGACTAATTGGGTGACCGGCACCTCGGCGCCTACTGACTGAGCGGCCTGAATTGCGATACCCAAGTCCTTGCGCATCCAATCAACCGCGAAGCCAAAGTCGAACTCGCCCCTGATCATGGTCTCGGCGCGGTTATTCATCTGCCATGACTGTGCCGCCCCTTGCGCAATGACCTCCATGGCGGCCGGGACATCAAGCCCGGCGCGCTCCGCAAAGTGAATGCCCTCTGCCAATCCTTGCAGCAGCCCCGCGATGCAGATTTGGTTGACCATTTTGGTGAGCTGCCCGGCACCGACTGGCCCCATACGCCGAACGCTTTTGGCGTAGCACTCAATCAATGGCTGGGCCTCAGTAAAGGCCTGCTCGTTAGCGCCTATCATGACCGTCAGTGCGCCATTTTCCGCACCGATTTGCCCCCCTGAAACGGGCGCATCTAGGAATGCCACACCCGACTGATCGGCCGAGGCCGCCAGTGACGTTGCCAGAGCCTCTGAGGTGGTGGTGTGGTCAACAAGTAGCGCGCCTTCGCGCATTGATGAGAGCGCGCCGTGCTCACCGAGGGTGACTTCGCGCACATCATCGTCGTTGCCCACGCAGATCATCACGGCGTCTTGGTCCTTTGCCGCAGCTGCCGGTGTCGATGCAACGTAGCCGCCGTAGTCACTTTGCCAGGCCTCGGCGCGGCCGGAGTTGCGGTTGAACACGGTCACATCATGCCCTGCGCGCGCCAGGTGACCAGCCATGGGATAGCCCATGGCACCTAATCCGATGAAAGCAATGCGGTGCGGTGAAGTCATCTGTCGGCGCGCCCTGTCGTAAGAAGAGGAGTACAGCCTAACCCAAGAAGCTTGGGTATCGGATGAGGACAGGGCAATGAGCGTGAATAGTCTGGACGTGGTGATCGGCGCTGGAAGCGCGATTGGGCGCGCTTTGATCGAGAGATGGTCTCGCGAGGGGGCACAACCGATTCTTGCGGTCGCGCGATCAGCGGACTCACTCTCGGTGATTGAGCCGCTCGGCGTGCAGACTCACCAGTGTGACTACAGTGAGGCCGAGCTGGCGGCACTTGCTAGTCAATTGCAGGAACAGTCAGCGGATATCAGTCGACTGGTCATCTGCAATGGCGTCTTGCAGGGGGAGGGCTATCGGCCGGAGCGGGCACTCAATCAGCTGAAGACCAGTGCGATGGAGCAGGTTTTCGAGATCAATACGTTTTTGCCGATGCGGGTGCTGGCCTTGCTGGCACCCGTTATCAAGCGAAGCGCCGCGCCGCGGATTGCGGTGCTGTCAGCCCGAGTGGGTAGCATCGGCGATAACAGTCTCGGCGGGTGGTACAGCTACCGCGCGAGCAAGGCGGCGCTGAATATGATGCTGCGTTGCGCGGTGCTGGAGATGCGGCGAGTGAACCCCGCCGCCAAGATCATGGCCTACCATCCCGGCACCGTGGATACCCCTTTGTCTCAGCCCTTTCAGGCCAGCGTGGCGCCGGAAAAACTGTTCTCACCTGCGCGGGCAGCAGAGGCGTTCGACACCGTGCTGTCGAGTCTGGCAGCAGACGGTGAGCTCTCCTATCTCGACTGGCGAGGCGAGACCATCCCCTGGTGACGAGTTTATCTCTCGATGACGAGCCTATCCCCTGGTGGCAAGTCTATGCCCTGGTCAAGCGTGTCGCCTCAGATTCCGTGTCACCTTTTGCACTGGCTCTCACTGTACTTCTGCGGCCATTGCAGCGGTCTGTTTCTCACAGAAAGTACCGGTAGCTCAGGCTTCGATCGTTACTGCAATGCTGTCTGGGATTCAGCAGGCCATCCAACATATGTTAAAAAGAGAGAAATGCCTTGTGAGAGCTTTGTTTATCTCACTGTTTACAATCGTTGCCTTGGCGGCACAGCCCGCTTTGGCTGACGACGTCGACACGGCGATCGAGAACTTCCTTGGCGCCGGTGCGGGCGATTTCATTGATGACTCCTACGGCTATGCCGTGTTCCTGAGCATCGGTAAGGGCGGTATCGGCATCGGTGGCGCCCACGGTAAGGGTGAGGTCTTCGTCGGCGGCAAAAAAGTTGGCAGAATCAAAATGAGCCAGATCACTTACGGTCTGTAGTTGGGTAGCCAGGTCTACAGCCAGATGATTTTCTTCCGCGACGAGCGGGCGTTTGATGATTTCACCTCCGGTAACTTCGAGTTTGGCGCTCGGGCGCCTTCCCAACCTAGCCTGTTTACTGGGTGAAGTGGATCAGTTTAATGGCTCACCCTAGATGTGCCCCGGGGGGAGAATCAAGCTCAGGATCCGACTACAGAGAAATGAATGTCGACGCTGGGTAGACGCGAAAGCAAGGCGTCGCCCATTGCGCTGGCGGTGGTCCAAATGCCGCCGCCTACAGAGAGCTCATCCCGCGCGAGACAGAGACCGGCTTGCGCCAACATACGAGAGGTAGCGCCATAGCCCGGGTCCCGCTGACCCGCCACTTTGACGCGCAGCTGGTTCTCGCCGTCGGTGCCATGTGCCCAAAATTCGAAAAAGCCATTATTGCGCGTGGTTTCGTTGGGTCCCTCACCGGGGTCGGGCAAGACCTTTTTCAGTAGTGCCCGGGTTGGTGAGAAAAAGGTGCCTGCCATCACGGCCCCCAAGCCTCCCGCGCTCAACAGCGCCTTGGCGCGGCTTGAGCACAGCTGGGCCTCGTCGTAGCGGAAGTCTGCACTGTAGGGCAGGCCCGCCAGGGCGTGGGAGCGCCTGACGACTTTGGTATTGATGGCCGCCATCACGAAGGGGCCGGTCCAGGATTCAAAGTTATCGTCCCAGGCAATCCCCGCCTGATCCGGGCCATCCAGTCCTTTCTCCAGGCCCGCAGGGTAGAGCGCATAGGGGTCCATGACCCGCTCCTTGATAACAGGGTCTTTGGAAGCCTGTTCCGCGACGTACATCAGGCTCGCGACGGTGCCACCACTGACGCCCCCCGCGGCGCGGCCCATGCGGCCAGTGACATGGTTGGCGTAGTTGCCGAAGCGTTCCTTAAACTGTTTCTGCAGGAAATAAACGGACAGGTCCGAGGGGATCGAATCGAACCCGCAGCAGTGCACGAGTCGCGCACCACTCGCTTTGGCGATCGGGTCGATCTGCTCGTACACACCCGCCATCCACTGGGTTTCACCCGTGAGGTCGCAATAATGCGTACCTTCGGTCGCGCACGCTTTGAGCACCGGCGTGCCGTATTGCGCATAGGGACCAACGGAGCTGATCAGCGCACGGGTCTGGCTTGACATGGCGCCAAGGCTATCCGGGTCAGCGCTGTCGGCGATGAGTATGGGCAGTTCCGGGAGGTTTAACTCACGCCGCACTTGCTCCAATTTCCGCGCATTGCGCCCCGCGATGGCCCAGCGAAGGTCCTGATGGTCGCTCGCTAAATACTCGGCCACCAGTTTGCCGGTGAAACCCGAGGCGCCGTATAGCACGATCTCAAACTGCCGATCTGTCATGGCTTATTCACTGCGTTAAAAAAAATGTGAAGCAGGGTAGCAAGTTTGATCGACATTCCGGCGTGCAGAGGCTGCTACTTCTTTGCACATCAGCCCCGCTTGTCAAAGTTCCGCAGATCAAATGCGACTTATCTCCATGGAGTCGGTGTGATCAACGCAGTAAACTTCATCCCCCGAGGAAACTCTGCCATGGACGGTGGCAGTCACGGACATGCCCTGATGGTGCATTTCACTGAGGGTGTCCCTGACCTGATCAAGGAGATGAGAATGATTGCGCGATTTCGTCAAGCGGCATGGCCCATCGGCGTTGGCATGGCTGGTATCGCGATTTATGCTTTGCTGCAGGTTACCAAGCCGCAGCCAGACCCCAGCATTGAGCCGCCCCGGCCCATTCGTGTTGAGGTGGTGCCTGCGATACGAGCGACCATCCGCCCCACGGTAGTGGCCTACGGCGAGGTGCGCCCCGGTGTGCGCACGCAGTTGGTGGCGCAGGTGGGCGGCAAAATCATGCAGATTGCGCCTGCATTTATTGAGGGCGGCCAGTTCGACGCCGGCGATGTGCTGCTTAGTATTGAAGACACAGATTACCGCGCGGCCGTCGATGAGCGGCAGGCCAGATTGGCAGCCGCCAGGGTGGATTTGGAGCAGGCGTTGGCTGACGCCGATGTCGCGCGTAGGCAGCTTGCCGGGCAGAAGAACCCTTCACCGCTGGCACTCAAAAAACCACAGGTTGCCCGCGCTGAATCAGCGCTTAAAGCTGCCGAGACGGCGCTGGCTCTGGCGCTGACGAATTTGGAGCGCACTCAAATCAGCCTGCCTTTCGCGGGCCGGGTAGAGAGTCAGTCGGTGGACCTTGGTCAATATGTGAATCCCGGCAAGGCGCTGGGTACGGTATTCGGTACTGATACGGCGGAGGTTCGGCTGGCGCTCACCATGAATCAACTCTCCGCCCTCGGGGTGCCCATTGGTTTTGCCGGGGGAGAGATGGGCGGCCTGCCCACCACTCTCTCTGCCATGATGGGCGGAACACTGCACCAGTGGCAGGGCGTGCTGACTGGCCTGGATGCCTCAATCGACCCTACTACTCGAACGGTTTATGGCACGGTGAAAATTGATAACCCTTACCAACAAACCCACTCAGTGACCGGTATGCCGCTTGCGGTGGGTCTATACGTCGATGCTGAAATTCAGGGCCGGCCAATCGTCGATGCGATTCAGATCGCGGCGGAGGGATTACGTGCCGGTGACGAGATTTATGTCGTCGACGGTGAGGGTCTGCTGGATGTGCGGCAGGTTGCCGTGATTCACCGCAGTCGTGACAGTGTGCTGTTATCCGGGGGTGCCGAGGCAGGCGAGCAGGTGATTATCTCTGCTATCAGAAACCCGGTGCGCGGCATGCGGCTGGAGGCCATGGACAGCGGTACCATTGCTGACAGTGTGGGTACCGAGACCGCGACCGAAGACAACGAAGCCTGACCGTTAAGACATGGAAGGTCTGATCCGATGGTGGGTGCGCAATCCGGTTGCTGCTAACCTCTTGATGTTGATTATTGTCACGGCCGGTTGGCTGGGACTGCGCGATATCGAGAAAGAAGTGATCCCGTCGGTGCAACCCGACATTATTCAAGTCGAGATCATGTGGCCCGGTGCTTCGCCCAAAGAGGTAGAGCTTTTGGTCGTTCAGCGCGTGGAAGAGGCGCTAAAAAACGTCTCCAACGTGTACCGCGTGACCTCAGAGTCCCGAGAGAGCTATGGCTCTTTGACCGTGGAAACCTTTCCGAGCGTTGATCTCAATGCCTTTTTGAATGACATCAAGAACGCCGTCGACTCGATAACCGCCTTTCCGCGGGATATCGAGAATCCGCAGGTGCGCAGGCTCGAGTGGCGGCAGGAGATGATTCGCGTTGCGTTAGCGGGTGATATTGGCGAGAAGGCACTCGCCCGGCTGGGTAATTCACTTCGCAACGAGTTGGCGGGCCTGCCTTATATCTCTCAGGTCGACGTGTTCGGTTCGCGCCGTGAAGAGGTCACTATCGAGCTCTCGGAGCGAGCACTGCGAACCTACGGGCTCAGCTTTTCGGATGTCGCCACGGCGATTCGTCGCAACTCCATGAACGTCTCGGTGGGAGAAGTCCGCACTCAGACGGGTGATGTGCAACTGCGTGCCGAGAATCTCGCCGATACCCAGACTGATTTTGAGCAAATTGTGATTCGCCAGACCGCGGCTGGGGGTCAAGTCCGAGTGATGGATGTGGCCACCGTCATCGATGGCTTCGAGCAGAACGAGATTCTGGCCACTGCGAACGGTAAACCCGCTGTGTTGTTACAGGTGAAAACGACCGATGACATGCAGGTGGTGAAAGCCAGTGACGCGGTAACCGGATGGATAGAAAGAACCCAGCCGACGCTGCCCGTCGGAGTAGAGCTGACACTTTGGTCCGACATGGCGGATGTTTATGAAAATCGGATGGAACTGATAGCGGAATCATCGATTCTCGGCTTGATGCTCGTTTTCATCATCCTGATTTTCACGCTAGAGCCCAAGGTGGCGCTGTGGGTGACGGTGGGTATCGGCGTTAGTTTCCTCGGTGCCTTTGCTCTGCTGCCCGTTAATGATGTGTCTTTGAATCTGCTGTCGACCTTCGCCTTTCTGCTGGTTTTGGGGATCGTGGTCGACGACGCGATCGTGGTGGGAGAAAGTATCCATCATCACGTGCATCAGCGTGGCTTGGCGGGCGAGGACGCTGCCGTCGCGGGCGCTTTTGCCGTGAGCCGGCCAGTGATTTTTGCGGTGTTGACCACCATTGTGGCGTTTGCGCCCTGGCTGTTTGTTTCGGGTGTCACTGCGCAATTCACGCGGCAGCTGTCGGTTGTGATTTCGCTGGCGCTGATGTTCTCGTTGATAGAGGCTTTTCTCATCTTGCCGAGCCATCTTCGCAACCAGAAAGTCACGGCAGCCAAGGCAAAATGGATGGCTCGGCAGCAGCGCGTTGCGAACAGTATTGTCCGATTTGCCGAGCGGATCTATCGGCCGTTTTTAGAGCGATGTCTGGCACGGCGCTACACGACGACCATGGTGTTCTTCTCGCTCTTTTTGGTGTCGCTGGGTTTGTTTACAAGTGGCTGGGTGAAGTTCTTCTTTTCGCCGCAGGTCGAAAACGAGCAGGTGTACATCAATGTGCGTTTGCCCCCGGGCATGCCCTACAGCCGCTCTATGGAAGTGCTCGGGCAGCTGCAGCGAGCCGAAAAGCAACTGGCTGAAGAGGTCAACGCCGAGGCAAAAGCGGGCCGGGGCTCGGGCGAGTTGATTGAAGGCTGGTACACCCGTGCGCGACGTGGCAACGTGATTGCCATTGTGCAGCTGGCACCGCCCGATCAGCGGGCCCTCAGTGCGAGAGAGACCGCCGAGCGGTTTTCTGATCTGGTGGGCGATATCCCGGATGCGGATGAGGTGAAAGTCAATTACACCCTGGGCGACAGTGAAGCAAGCATCACGTTCCTGCTACAGCACGAGGACCTCGATACTCTCAACGCGGCAAGCCGCACCTTGCAACAGCATCTGGCGGGCTACGACAAGGCCTATTTTGTCCGCGATGACCAATGGGGCGAGTTGCCCGAGTTGCGCTTCCACTTGCTTCCGGGTGCCGAGCGTCTGGGCATCACGTTGGGAGACGTATCCACCCAAGTGCGTCAGGCGTTTTACGGCGAGGAGGTGCAGCGCCTTCCCCGAGAGGACGGCGACGTCAGGGTGATGGTGCGGTATCCCGAGAGTGCGAGAGGCTCGCTGGCATCCTTTGAAGATATGCGGATTCGTACCCCTGACGGACGACTGGTGCCTCTACTTGCGGTGGCAGATGTTGAAGTGGGACAGGCCACGCGGCGCATTACACGACGCAATGGTGAGCGCGTGGTGACGGTACGCGCGACGGTTGATCCTGAATCGATAGGTGAGATCAATCGCGCGGTCAAAGACGGCTACGTACCCGAGCTGCTGTCGATGTATCCGGGATTGCAGGTCCTGAAAGGTGGTTCGCAGGAGGCGGAAGCCGAGTTCTTCAGTGAAATTGCGGCGCTCTACACGATTGCGCTGTTTGTCATTTATGCGCTCATTGCGGTCGCTTTCCGATCATACAGTTTGCCGATCTTGATTATGACGGCGATGCCCTTCGGATTTATGGGAGCGGTGTTTGGTCACCTGATTTTTAACCTGCCCATGGCCATGTTCTCTTATTTCGGTATCGGTGCCGCGGCGGGTGTGGTCGTCAATGACAATCTCGTATTGATCGATTACGTGCGGCGACTCGAGCGGGAGGGGATGTTGCCGCCCAAGGCACTTGTGACCTCCGCGGTCAGTCGATTCAGGCCCATTTTTCTGACCACCGTGACCACCTTTGTCGGTTTGATTCCGATCATGGCTGAACAATCGACTAGCGCCCAATTCCTCAAGCCAGCCGTGCTCTCACTGGCCTTCGGGGTGTTCTTCGCGCTATTTGTGAGCCTGTTATTGGTGCCGGCCATGTATCTGATTGGCTACGACTGGCAGCAGATGCGCCAAGCACGCAAAAATCGTAAGTCGGGTGATGCCGATGCGAGCGAGGCAGTGCCTGCCTCGATCTGATCTAACGCACGCCGTGCATCATGCGCTTCAGCACCGGTGACAGTACGAGTAACACCGCACCGCCTGCCAAACCGATCGTAAGCAACTGACTGAACAATTCGGTGTAGCCCGAAAGTGCATCAGTGAGGTTGAGGCTTGACTCGTTGGCCGGGCGGGCAGCGATAGTGGCGATTTGCGCGGCAACGTAGGAGGAGTAGGCCGACGCCAAAAACCAGGTGCCCATCATCACACCCACCACCGATGGGACCGCGAGTTTGGTGACCGCCGACAGGCCTACCGGGCTCAGGCAAAGCTCACCCGTTGTATGAAGCAGGTAAGCCACGATGAGCCACCAGGCAGAAACCACGCCTGCCTGATCGGGGAACTGCGCTCCATAGACCAGCGCGCCAAAACCCAGACCCGCCTGAGCGATGCCGAGGGAAAACTTCACCGGCGTGCTGGGTTCCCAGCCTCGCCGCCCGAGGCGAATCCAGAGCATGGCAAATAGTGGTGCCAGAGAGAAAATGAAGAAGGAATTGGCTGCGCCGAATTGCGCGGCCGTAAGGGTCATGCCAAACAGCGTTTTGTCCGTAACACGGTCAGCGTAAAGCGTCATGGAGCCGGCACCCTGCTCGAAGAGCGCCCAGAAAACCACCGTTGAAAGGGTGAGCAGGATAAGCACAAACATCCGCTCGCGCTCGACCTTTGTGCAGCGAAACAGCAGAAACCACCCCAGACCCGCCAATACCGTCAGCGACAGCACATCGAGTAGCGTGCCAACCGTGTCAGTCAGTTGAACCAGCTGCCAGACCACAGCCACCATGAGGAAACTGCCCGCGTAAATCGCCCGCTCGATATTCAAGCCCGGAATGCCAACGCTTCGTGTCAGCCGCTCCGGGTGTTCAGGCTCGCCATGGCCCATGAGGGTGTGTTGTCCCCACTGGAAAACGATGAGGCCCAGCAACATGCCAACACCCGCCGCGCCAAAGCCCCAGGACCAGCCATAGACCTCACCCAGCCAGCCACAGAGCAGTGTTGCGCTGAAGGCGCCGATGTTGATGCCCATGTAAAAAATCGTGAAGCCCGCGTCACGACGGGGGTCACCCTCGGGGTAGAGCTTGCCGACCACTGTCGAAATATTGGGTTTGAGAAATCCGACCCCGACCACAATCAACGCCAGCGAGAGGTAGAAGATCGACAGCGCCTGATCGTCGCGGACGATACCGGCCGCCGTCTGACGAGCTGCCTCGCCCTCAAACGCCATGCCGAGGTGCCCGGCTACTAGCAGCAAGCCGCCAAACGTCGCCGCTTTGCGCATACCGATAAACCGGTCGGCAATGAGGCCGCCAAGGACGGGCATAGCGTAGACGAGGGAGGCGTAGCTGCCCAATACACCGAGACCTGCCGCGTCGGAGAACAGGTGGTACTTTGTGAGATAGAGGAGTAGCAGATACTTCATGCCGTAAAAGGAGAAACGCTCCCACAGTTCCGTGGCGAAGCAGATGTATAACCCGCGTGGGTGGCCCCACAGGTCGTTGCTATTGTCTTCAGCCAAGGTGGTCATCGTGTTGTGTCCTCACAGCATGTTTTTATAGCGTGACAGCGTGTCTTCATGGATAGCGATCAGGCGGCCCGCGCCAGCGCTGACTGACCCTGCAGGGCCAGCGACATGTCGTCGGGGTCGGAGATCCTTTTGACCTCGCTGAACAAGGCGGCGGCCTGTGGGTAATAGACCTTCAGATAGACGAGCCACTGCTTCACCGGATTGACCGCGTAGCGCGGGTCGTACAGCGCCCGGTTACGGGCCAAAAACGTCACCAGTAGCTGTTGTGCCTCAGGCCAGCTGAATGTTGGACCCTCCTCGCCTCGGTGTGCCGCAACGATCGCGGCGCCGAGATCCGGGCGGCACAGCGCGCCACGGGCGAGCATGAAAGCATCGCAGCCGCTGATCTCGGCGCAACGTGCCACATCGGCCGGTGTCCAGAGCTCGCCATTGGCGATAACGGGGTAGGGGAGCATCAGCCGCGCTTGCCGGAGTTGATGCCAGTGCGCGGGCGGCCGATAGCCCTGTCTTTTGGTGCGGGCATGGATGGTGATCTCAGAGAGGGCAACGCCCGACAGTGCGTCGAGAATCTCTTCAAATTGTTCGTCGCTGTCATAGCCCAAGCGGATCTTTGCGGTGACCGGCGTTCGCTCGGGCACACTGTCGCGCACCTGTTCGCAGATCGATCTGATCAGTTTTGGGCAGCGTAATAAGACCGCGCCGCCTTGCGATCGGTTAACGGTTTTCGCGGGGCACCCGAAATTCAGGTCAATACCGGGTGCGCCAAGGGAGGCCGCACGCGTTGCGTTAGCGGCCATCAGCTCGGGGTGAGAGCCCAAGAGCTGAAGGTAGACAGGGGTGCCTGATGGCGTGAATCCGCCTTGTCGCAGCTCAGGGGCATAACGAAAAAAAACCCGCTTCGGGAGGACAGTTTGAGATACGCGCACGAATTCGGTCACGCAGCGCTCGTAACCGCCAATGGAGGTGAGCTGCTCGCGCATGACCGCGTCAACAACGCCCTCCATGGGGGCGAGGACCAGGCGCGGTGGCAGGTGCTGTGGCTTGTGGGCGAGGTCGATCATGGCCGGCAGGGTAACCAGATACCTGACTTTTTAACAGTGGGCGTGACGCAAGCCCGCTCCCTTTGTAGACTCGCTCGCTCGATTCAACCCGCCACCCGCGTTGCTATGGGGTAACACTATGAATCCAAACTATCTTGACTTTGAGCAGCCGATTGCAGAACTCGAAATGAAGATCGAGGAGCTGCAGGGCGTTGGCGACGGCGCCAACCTGAATCTGGGCGACGAAATCGACCGCCTGCGGGAGAAGTCGACCGCGCTGACCGAGAAGATTTATGCGGATCTCAGCGCCTGGGACATTGTGCGCGTGGCGCGGCACCCTCAGCGGCCATATTCCCTTGACTACATCCCCGAAATCTTCACCGAATTCGATGAGCTACATGGCGATCGCCACTTCGCCGATGACAAGGCGATTGTGGGTGGTGTTGCCCGCCTCGACGGGCGCCCGGTCATGGTGATTGGTCAAGAAAAAGGCCGTGCGGTTAAAGACAAGGTCTATCGTAACTTCGGTATGCCCAAGCCCGAGGGCTATCGCAAAGCGATGCGCCTGATGGAGATGGCTGAGCGCTTCAAGATGCCGGTGATCACGCTGATTGACACGCCCGGGGCTTACCCTGGTATCGATTCAGAGGAGCGCGGGATCAGTGAGGCGATTGCGCAGAACCTGGCGGTGATGTCGCGGCTCAAGAGCCCGTTGATCTGTATCGTGATTGGTGAGGGTTCATCGGGCGGTGCGCTCGGCATCGGGGTGGGCGACCATCTCGCCATGTTGCAGTACGCCACCTATTTTGTGATCTCCCCCGAGGGCTGCGCCAATATTATCTGGAAGAGCTCCGAGTTTGCGCCAGATGCGGCGGCGGCGATGGGTGTCACGTCTTCCAAGCTCGAGGAGCTGAGCATCGTTGACGCGACAATCCCCGAGCCGCTCGGTGGTGCGCACCGCGCCCCAATTGAGATGGCCAGCCGATTGAAGGCGCACTTATTGGACCAGGTGGATCGGCTGTCTGCGATGGATACCGATGCCATGCTTGAGGCGCGTTATCGAAGGCTGATGTCCTACGGTAACTGAGTGTGGGTGCACGCGACGTGCGCGAGATCCTGACACCCTTTCCTGATGCGCTGTTAGAGGCGCCGCACTGGTGGGTGGCACTCTCTGGTGGAGCCGACAGCGTTGCGCTGCTCTATGCACTGGCGGCTTATCGGGATGCGGCATCCGCACCACCCCTCTGCGCCATTCACGTTAATCACGGGCTGCATACTGCTGCCGGGGAGTGGGCCGATCTCTGTCAGCGGCATGCCGACAGGCTCGACGTTCCGCTTCATATCAATGTCTGCAATATCGAACCCAGCGGCCGCGGCGTGGAAGCCGATGCGCGCCGCGAACGTTACAGAGCCTTCGAGAGTGTGTTGGCCGAAGGCGATGTTCTTTTCACCGCGCATCATGCCGACGACATGGTGGAGACGGTTTTGTTGCGGCTGTTGCGCGGCGCCGGTCCTCGGGGCTTATCCGGTATCCCAGGGGAGCGGGCCTGCGGGGCGGGACGCATTTACCGGCCGCTGCTCAATACACCCTCAGACGCCCTGCGCAGTGCGGTTGAGGCTGCGGGGCTGGAGTATGTGACTGATCCCTCCAATCTAGAGATCGAGCAGGATCGCAACTATCTGCGACAGGTCGTCTTGCCTGCTGTTGCAGAGCGCTGGCCGGGTTATCGGGAGACCATTCAGCGTGCAGCTGGACTGCAGGCCATGGCGCAGCAACGGTTGAGCCAGCTGCCACTGCCCAGGACCGAGACCGCGATGGGCGAGGCGGCCTTGGTGATCGAGCCGACCATCGGCGTAGCGGAGTTGGCAGCACAGATCCACCAGTGGCTGGGCGAATCTGATGCCGATTCGCCGGATCGTCGCCGGCTACTCGAACTGTCAAGACAGGCACTCGACGCCGGATCGGATCGGCTGCCCGAGTTGCGTTGGAGCGAGGGTTGCCTGCGCGTTTGGGGCGGTTGGATCGTTAGCGTCAGTGAGCCTGCCGAGGATTGGCGCTTGCCGGAAGAGGTCGTGGTGGGGGAGCCCGCCGAGGGTGACTGGGGGCGACTTGACTGGGAGGCCGCTGATGACGACCCGGGGCTGGCTCCTGGCACACGATTAACCTGTCGCGCCAGCGGAGAAATCGAGTCGGTGACGCCGCTGAACCGGCCGCAAAAGCCCACCAATAAGTGGCTGCAAGAGATGAGAATTCCCCCGTGGTGGCGTCGCCATCTGCTTGTTTTGCAGTCAAAAACAAAGCCTGTGTGGGTGCTGCCTGTCGGCCCCTTGTCGGCGGCGGCGGCTACCGAGGGCATTACCGCGGCACCTGGTGTGCGGCCCATTTGGCGCCTTTCTACCTCACTTTGAATTGAGCCTCGCGGGGCTTCCTGTTACACTGATCGTCCATCGGAGAGACGTTCCCGAGAAGCGTCGAGACAGGCGTCCGGGTGATCTTTCGCATTGGTGGAATCCATGACGAGATATGTGTTCGTTACTGGTGGTGTTGTGTCTTCCCTGGGTAAGGGGATCGCTGCTGCCTCCCTCGCTGCTGTGCTTGAAGCACGCGGCCTCAAAGTCACCCTCCTAAAGCTAGACCCCTACATCAACGTCGACCCCGGCACGATGAGCCCGTTCCAACATGGAGAGGTCTTCGTCACCGACGACGGCGCGGAGACAGACCTCGATCTGGGTCACTACGAGCGCTTCACGCGCACGGTGATGAGCCGCGTTAATAACTTTACGGCGGGCCGTGTATACGACGCGGTGCTGCGCAAGGAACGCCGGGGCGATTACCTGGGCGGCACCGTTCAGGTGATCCCGCACATCACCGATGAGATCAAACGTCGGGTCGTCGAAGGTGCGGGGGATGCCGAGGTCGCCGTGGTGGAAGTGGGCGGCACCGCAGGCGACATCGAGAGCCAGCCTTTCCTCGAGGCAGTGCGTCAGCTGAAGTTGGAGCTGGGCTCTGCCAATGCATTGCTCATGCACCTCACGCTCATTCCCTACATCCCGACTGCCGGTGAAATTAAAACCAAGCCGACCCAGCACTCCGTCAAGGAATTGCGCTCGATTGGTTTACAACCCGAGGTGCTGTTGTGCCGCTGCTCTGTTGAAGTGGACGAAGGCGCACGGCGTAAGATCTCCCTGTTTACCAACGTAGAAGAGCGGGCTGTGATTCCGCTGATGGATGCGGACTCGATTTATCAGATACCCGGACACCTGAAGGAGAGCGGGCTCGATGATTATATTCTCGAGCGCTTTGGGCTGGCCCAGCCGGCGGCTGACTTGTCGGAGTGGGAAGACGTGGTCCGGCGCGAATTCAGTCAGCGCAAGGGTACGGTGCGAGTGGGGATGGTCGGCAAATATGTCGACCTGGTCGATGCTTATAAATCGTTGAATGAGGCCCTCGATCATGCGGGTTTGCGAACCGATACCCGGGTGGAGATCGACTACATCGATGCTGAAGAGATCGAGGCTCAGGGTGTTGGCTTACTGTCGCATCTGGATGCGATTCTCGTCCCGGGTGGCTTCGGTGACCGCGGCATTCAGGGCAAGATTGAAGCGGTGCGGTATGCCCGGGAGCAGGGCATTCCCTACCTCGGTATTTGCCTGGGGATGCACATGGCGCTCATCGAATACGCGCGCAATGTCTGTCACCTCGAGGGCGCGCACTCTACCGAGATGCAGTTTGACACGCCCCATCCCATCATTGCCCTGATCACTGAATGGCAAACCTCAGACGGCGCGGTGGAGCAGCGCTCCGAAGATTCGGATTTGGGTGGCACCATGCGACTGGGTGCGCAGCCCTGTCGGTTGGTGGTGGGAACCAAGACGCAGGCTATCTATAACGCCGACGAGATCTCCGAGCGGCACCGGCATCGTTATGAGGTGAATAGCAACTACGTCGCCCGGTTGGAAGAGGCGGGCATGAAGATGAGTGGCTGGTCGCTGGATGGTGAGCTGGTGGAAATCATCGAGCTGCCCGCCCACCCCTGGTTTGTAGCCTGCCAGTTCCACCCGGAGTTCAAGTCCCGGCCCCGAGGAGGGCATCCCCTTTTTACCAGCTTCATTGAGGCCGCATTGGCGATGGCGCAGCAGTGTGGTGATGCCGCGTGAGTGGAGAACATCGCGCTGTTGAGGTAGCGGGACGCACCTTTGCCAATGATCAGCCGATGGTGCTGATCGGCGGTATTAACGTGCTCGAGAGCGCCGAGCTGGCGATGGAAAGCGCCGCTGAGTTTGTGCGTGTCTGTGATCAGCTGTCGCTTCCCTATGTTTTCAAAGCATCTTTCGACAAGGCCAACCGCTCGTCGATTCATTCTTTTCGTGGGCCCGGCCTGGAGGCTGGCCTGAAGATCCTCGCCGATGTGAAATCCACTCACAACCTGCCGGTGCTGACCGATGTGCACACGCCCGAGCAGGCGGAGCCCGTAGCAGAGATCTGCGACATCCTTCAGTTGCCGGCGTTTCTCGCGCGCCAAACCGATCTGGTAGAGGCGATGGCGCGCACGGGTGCTGCGATCAATATCAAGAAGCCCCAGTTTTTAAGTCCCGAACAAATGGCCAATGTCGTGGAAAAATTCCGCGAGTGCGGCAACGACCAACTGATGGTGTGTGAGCGTGGTAGCAATTTTGGCTACGACAACTTGGTTGTCGACATGCTGGGATTCGAAGTGATGAGCCAGGCCACCTCGGGATGCCCACTCATTTTTGACGTGACCCACTCGCTGCAACGTCGTGACCCGGGTGAGGCCGCCTCCGGAGGACGTCGTGAACAGGTGCTCAAATTGGCCAAGGCGGGTGTAGCAGTAGGTATTGCAGGGCTGTTTTTGGAAGCCCACCCGAACCCGGATGAAGCCCTCTGCGATGCCCCCAGTGCGTTGCCGCTGGCGAAGCTGGAGCCCTTTCTCGAGCAGGTCAAAGCGGTGGATGCCTTGGTCAAATCTCAGCCTGAACTGACCATTCGCTGAATCGGGTTGAACAAGGAGCGTGTTGTGAGTGAGATCGTCGATGTGCGTGCTTTTGAGGTGTTGGATTCCCGAGGGAATCCGACCGTCATGGCTGAGGTCACATTGGATGACGACAGTGTCGGCAGTGCTTGCGCACCCTCAGGTGCCAGCACTGGTACCCGCGAGGCTTTGGAGCTGCGAGATGGCGACGCATCGCGCTATCTCGGCAAGGGCGTGCTGACTGCGGTAGGGCATGCGAACGGTCCCATTCGCGAACTGCTGGTGGGCCACGATGCTCTCGACCAAGCCGGCGTAGATCAGCGCATGATTGAGGCGGACGGGACAGACAACAAGGCGCAGTTCGGTGCCAATGCCATTCTGGCTGTTTCGCTGGCGACTGCCAAAGCCGCGGCGCTGTCAGCCAGAAAGCCGCTTTATCTGCACATTGCCGAGCTCTCGGGGTGCACGGCAATGTCTCTGCCTGTGCCCATGATGAATATCCTGAACGGGGGAGAGCACGCCAATAACAACTTGGATATTCAGGAGTTCATGATTCAGCCCGTCTCCGCCAGTAATTTTGCCGAGGCGTTGCGCATGGGTGCCGAGATTTTTCATCACCTGAAAAAAGTGCTTTCGGGTAGAGGGCTCGCCACAGCCGTCGGGGACGAGGGTGGCTTTGCGCCCGACTTGCCCTCCAACGCGGCAGCGCTGGAAGTCATTGGCGAGGCAGTCGCCAACGCGGGTTACCTGCTGGACGATGACATCACGCTGGCTCTGGATTGTGCCGCTTCGGAGTTCTACAGGGACGGCCGTTACCATCTGCAGGGCGACGGTTCTGACTATGACAGTTCAGGCTTTGCCGATTACCTGGCTGCGTTGACGGCGGACCATCCTATTGTCTCGATAGAGGACGGGCTGGATGAGTCGGACTGGGCAGGCTGGGCGGTGCTGACAGAAAAATTGGGGGATCGCATTCAGCTGGTTGGGGACGACCTGTTCGTCACCAACACGGAGATTCTCAAGCGCGGGATTGACGAAGGCATCGCCAATTCTATCTTGATTAAATTTAACCAGATCGGATCGCTGACAGAGACGCTGGAGGCGATTGCCATGGCCAAGGCCGCGGGCTTCACGGCGGTGATCTCGCATCGCTCCGGTGAGACCGAGGACGCCACCATTGCTGATCTGGCTGTCGGGACCGGGGCGGGTCAGATCAAGACCGGCTCGCTGTGCCGCTCTGACCGGGTGGCTAAGTACAACCGGCTACTGCGGATTGAAGCGGAGCTGGGCCTCACCGCGCCGTATCCTGGCCGGGACATTCTCTCGAGGGGCTGATGCGCTGGCTTATAGGCGGGCTACTGGGTCTTCTTTTGCTGCTGCAGTATCGCCTGTGGTTTGCAGAGGGCGGTCTTGCTGAAGCTAACCGGCTGCAGGTGCAGCTCGAGGAAGCCGAGGCAGAAAACGCCGAGCTGACAGCGCGTAATGCGGAACTCGCGCAGGAGGTCATCGCCTTGCAGGGTGGCACAGAAGCGGTCGAGAAGAACGCGCGCGAGAACCTTGGCCTGATCAAAGAAGGTGAGGTCTATTATCAATTTGTCGAGGAGCCGAAGGCGCCGTGAACAGCATCTGGGCAGTGGTGCCGGCGGCCGGGTCGGGGCGTCGCCTGGGTGGCGAGATTCCCAAGCAATATCGCGAAATCGCCGGTGCGCCGCTGATGGAGCACACCCTGCGCGCATTGTTGGAGAGTCCCGATATTCGCGGCATTGTGGTGGCGCTCGATCCCTCTGACCGGCGCGCCGATGCGATTGACAGCCTGGCGGACGTGCGCGTGCAAACCACACCCGGTGGCGCCGAGCGCGCGCATTCCGTCATGGCAGGGCTGGAGCTATTGGCTACTCAAGGTTCAGAAGACGATTGGGTGCTGGTTCACGATGCCGCGCGTCCCTGTTTGCCGCTTGACTATCTGACCGCGTTAATTGAACAGGCTCGGCAGTCAGGAGAGGGCGTGATCCTCGCCGAGCCGGTCGCAGACACCCTAAAGCAAGTCGATGAAGGCGGGCGGATCTCAGGTACAGTCGATCGCCAGTCGCTCTGGCGGGCGCAGACGCCGCAATTATTTCCCCTGTTCGCTTTGCGAGCGGCGTTGGGTCGGTGTCTGGAGGAAGGCATTTCGGTCACCGATGAAGCCATGGCGATGGAGCGGGCGGGTGAGCCTGTCCACGTGGAAGAGGGACCCTCGAGCAACATTAAGGTCACCGTTGAAGCAGACCTCGCGTTTGCGGATTTATTGCTGAGAAAGAGAGGAGGGCAGTGACATGATGCGTATTGGCCACGGTTACGATGTACACGCCTTTGGCGAGGGTGATTCGGTCGTGTTAGGCGGTGTGCAGATCCCCTGCGAGCGCGGACTGGTTGCGCACTCCGACGGAGATGTAGTGTTGCACGCGCTCTGTGATGCGCTGTTGGGTGCGGCGGGCCTCGGTGATATTGGCCGGCATTTTCCCGATACCGATCCGGCCTTTAGTGATGCTGACAGTCGAACGCTGTTGCGCGCAGTGGTCGCGCAGCTGGATGAGGCAGGTTGGATAGTTGGTAATGTTGATCTCACTGTCATCGCCCAAACCCCGCGTTTGAGCGAGCACATTGCCGAGATGTGCGAGCACATCGCCGCCGACCTCAGAGTGGCAGTGGAAAGTGTCAACGTGAAGGCAACCACTACTGAAAAACTGGGCTTTGTGGGGCGGGAAGAAGGTATTGCCAGCCATGCGGTGGCGCAGCTGACGAACGAGAGCGCCTCTGCGTGAGCCAGCAGGGTATCGGCATGACCTCCCAGCGAACGCGGGAGCGACTCATACAGCGGCTGATGGATCAGGGCATCACGCAATTTGAGGTACTCGAAGCGATTCGCAGCGTGCCACGTCATTTATTCGTGGACGAGGCGCTCGCGCATCGGTCCTACGAGGATACGGCGCTGCCGATCGGCTACGGCCAGACGCTCTCGCAGCCCTATGTTGTTGCCAGGATGAGCGAGCTCGCTTTAGCTCGGGGCCGACCTAAAAAAGTTCTGGAGCTGGGCAGTGGCTCGGGCTACCAAACGGCGATATTGGCCAGTCTTGTGGACGAGATTTGCGCCATTGAACGCATCAAGCCGCTCCTGGAGCGGGCCCGCAAGCAGCTGCGCGCGCTGCGAGTGCGCAACGTGCGACTTAGGCATGGCGATGGCTTGGACGGATGGGCCAGCGAGGCACCTTTTGATCTGATTCTGGGCGCCGCGGCGCCTGAGCACCTGCCCACCCAGCTGCTGGAACAGCTTACACCCGGAGGCAGGCTGATCCTGCCCGTGGGTGGCGAACGTCAGCAACTCATGATGGTGACTGCGACACCCGAGGGTTTTGTCGAAGAGGTGATCGAAGAAGTGAATTTTGTCCCCATGGTAAGAGGCGTGAGCCGGTGAAGCACTCGCCAGCAGGGGTGTTTGCCCGCGGTCTGGCGATGGGTGCGGCGGACATCGTGCCCGGTGTCTCGGGTGGCACGATCGCACTGATTACCGGCATCTACGAGCGGCTGCTGGGGGCGATTGTGGCAGCAGACGGCGATGCGCTCTCCATGGCGTTGGCGGGTCGTTGGCGTGCGCTTTGGCACCGAACCGACGGCGGATTTCTGTCGATCCTGCTGCTGGGTATTCTGTCCGCGATTTTCTCTCTGGCCTCGAGCATCCATTGGTTGCTACAGCACTATCCGCAGCCGCTTTGGTCGTTTTTCTCCGGGCTGATTCTCGTCAGTGCCGTGCTGCTGATTCGAGAAGAGGTGACGCTAAATAGCGTTGACCGCGTGGCGGCCTTCACCTTGGGAGTCTGCATCGCGGTGGGCGCCGCCTTGATGCCTCCCGTGTCATTTCTGGCGGGTCTGCCCGGTTTGTTCTTTACCGGTGCAATCGCGATTTGCGCCATGATTTTGCCCGGGATATCGGGGAGCTTCCTGCTGGTGCTGATGGGCATGTATGAGCAGGTACTCTCAGCAATCAAGACGCTGCAGATCACCGAGCTTTTGGTGCTCGCTGCGGGTTGTGTGACAGGTCTGCTGCTCTTTGCGCGGCAGCTCCAGCACTGCCTGCAGCGCTATCGGGCGCTGGCCATGGCATTTCTGAGCGGTGTGCTGATGGGCTCGTTGGTGGCGGTATGGCCCTGGCGACAGGAGGTGTTGCTGAACGCCGCCGAGGGGGCGATCGCGGTATCGCGGCCCGTGCCGCCGTCGGCGGTCACGGATGCGCAGTTGCCAGCCTGTCTCGGTGCCTGCCTGATCGGATGTGTGTTGGTCTGGGGTATGCAAGCCCTGGCATCGCGTCGAGATCTCTAATATGAGGGTGCGTTACGGCCAGATCTGGGTGGCGAGTGTGTTGCTGCTTGTTGGCTGTGCCGATAACCCGCCTGCGGTCATTGAGAACAAGTCGGTGGCGGCGGTGGATGTCCCGCCGGAAGTGCGCCAAACAAGCGCTAATCGTCCTGATTATGGTCCCAACTTGCCCGCCGGGCCGGACTACGTGGTGGAGCCGGGCGATACGCTTTACGCGGTGGGTTTTCGCCTGGGGATGGATTACCGCACCCTCGCGAATCTGAATGAAATCGATCCACCCCATGTGATCAGGGTGGGGCAGTCGCTGAAAACCGCACCCGATGCTGAGCTCGCAAACGCTCCGGCTGTTCCAGAGACAACCGCGACCCAGTTCCATTCGCAGCAGCCCGCTAGCGCGACCAGTGGTGAGGGCGCTGTGAAGAGTACCGTAGAAAGCACCGCGGGCGAGGCGACGGCGAGTGCACCCGAGGGCGAGCGCGTCGCAGCTGCTAATAAACCAACCGCCACCCAGCCTGAACCAGGCCCGCCCTCGCATTCATTATCCACCGCGAGGACCCCCCCGCCCAATGCGCCGGTGGACCACTGGTCTTGGCCTGCTGAGGGGAGAGTAAGCCGCGCTTATTCAGCCAAGCGGCACAAAGGCATTGATTTGGATGGCGAGCGCGGTGCGCCAGTGATGGCCACGGCAGCAGGCGTGGTGGTTTATGCGGGCACCGGTGTTACCGGTTATGGCGCGCTGTTGATCGTCAAGCATAACGACACCTACCTGAGCGCCTATGGCCACAACGATGCGCTTCTGGCGGCGGAGGGCCAGCAAGTTGATGCGGGCCAGGTGATTGCCCGTATGGGCAGCACTAGCAGTGACTCGGTGAAGTTGCATTTCGAGATCCGGCGCAACGGCCGGCCCGTGAATCCCATGACACTGTTGCCCCAGCGCTGAAAAAGTAAAGCCCTCTGCAACAGCCAAAATTCGTGACTCTCACGGTGGGTTAACTCAACGGGAGCCCTCGGGTCACGGGCAGTGAGGTGCGCTCAGCGCTCCAGAAACTCGAGCTTCCCGGGCTTGCCTGCCCAGTCTTCCGCATCGGCTGGGGGCTCTTTGCGCTCTGTGATGTTTGGCCAGACTTCAGCCAGCTCCGCATTCAACTGCAGGAAAGATTCCTGATCGCCGGGGAGCTCATCCTCTGAGTAGATCGCATCGACAGGGCACTCGGGCTCACACAGGGCGCAGTCAATGCACTCGTCCGGGTGAATCACCAGAAAATTGGGCCCCTCGTAGAAACAATCTACCGGGCACACTTCAACGCAATCAGTGTGCTTGCACTTGATGCAATCTTCGCCAACAACGAAAGTCATACCGATACCTCAATCATCCCACGGCGAAGGATACTGGCTGTGAGGTGTTTTGAAAACTGGTCAGGTTTCATCGTCAAGTTTCTGTTTCAGTTGATAGATCCAGTCCAATGCCGCTTTCGCACTGAGGCTATCAGGATCCAGTGACCGCAGTGTCTTCAGCGTGGGTGAGGGCGGGGTGGAAGCGAGCGGCGCTGCCATGAACAACTCCGCCTGTGTGGGGGGCGGCCCGGCCGCCACGCCGCTCTCCAACTCATTAAGTTTGTCCTTGGCTGCGTCGAGAATATCCTTAGGAACCCCCGCGAGCTTGGCCACCTGCAGCCCGAAGCTGCGATTGGCAGGACCCTCCTGAATTTGATGAAGGAACACGACGTGGTCTTCGTGTTCGGTGGCGTCGAGGTGGACATTCGCCATAGCAGGATGCTGCTCGGGCAACGCGGTGAGCTCGAAATAGTGGGTGGCGAAAAAGGTGAGGGCCTGTACTTGATTCGCGAGCGCCAGCGCGGTCGCCCAGGCGATACTCAAGCCGTCGAAGGTACTAGTACCGCGACCGATTTCGTCCATGAGGATAAGGCTGCGCTCAGTGGCGTTGTGGAGAATATTGGCGGTCTCGGTCATTTCGACCATGAACGTGGAACGGCCGCTTGCGAGATCGTCGGAAGAGCCTATCCGCGTAAAGATGCGATCGAGGCAGGACAATGAGACCGCCTGCGCGGGCACAAACGCGCCGACGTGGGCCAGTAGTGCGATCAGCGCGTTTTGCCGCATGTAGGTGGACTTACCGCCCATATTGGGCCCTGTGATCAGTAGCATCCGCCGGTTGTGATCAAGCTGCGTGTCGTTGGCAATAAACGGCACATCCCGCACCGTTTCCACCACGGGGTGACGACCTCCCTCAATTTGCAGCAAGGTGTGATCGGTAAAGCGGGGCCGGCACAGATCGAGTACGGTTGCGCGCTCTGCAAAACACGCGAGCACATCAAGATCACACAGCGCATTGGCGGTCGCCTGCAGGGGAGCGAGGGATTCCGCGACCTCTGCCACTAAGGCCTCGTAGAGGTGCTTTTCCCGCGCCAGCGCCCGGCTTTCACTCGACAGCGCCTTGTCTTCGAAGGTTTTGAGCTCGGGCGTAATGAACCGCTCGACATTTTTCAGCGTCTGGCGGCGCTGATAGGTATCGGGTGCCTGTTCTGACTGAGAGCGGCTGATCTCAATGTAGTAGCCGTGTACTCTGTTATAGCCGACCTTGAGCGTCGACAGACCGGTCGCGTCGCGCTCGCGCTGCTCAAGCTCGAGCAGATAGGCGCCTGCGTTGTCGCTGATACCGCGCAGCTTGTCGAGCTCCTCGTCGTAGCCCGCGGCAATGACGCCACCGTCTCGGATCAATACCGGCGGGTTCTCGATGATCGCGCACGCGAGCAGCTTGGTTAGCATCTCGTAATCGGGCAGAGCGGTGGCGAGTTGCCCAAGTAATGAAGATTCAGTGGGAAGGCGGCTTCGTATCAGGGGCAATTGGGCCAGACTGCTTCCCAGTCTGCTTAAATCCCGGGGGCGTGCTGAGCTCAACGCGATCCGCGAAAGAATGCGCTCCAGATCAGCGATGTCTTGGAGCACCTCGCGAAGCGGCTCAAAGCGATACTCCTGAACCATGGTTTCCACTGCATCGAGCCGCTGCTCGATGTCAGTGCGGTTATTAATTGGCCGGTGCAGCCAGCGGCGAAGGTGCCTGCCACCCATGGCGGTGACCGTGCTGTCATAGACCGCGTAAAGCGTGTGTTCCTCGCCGCCACTCAGTGTGAGGTCGATCTCCAGATTGCGGCGCGTCGCCGCGTCGAGAATCACCGCGCCGCTCTGTGATTCGAGGTGGATTGCGCGAATGTGGGGCAGGTCGCTGCGCTGGGTGTCTTTGACGTAGCTGAGCAGTGCGCCTGCAGCGGCGATGGCCACCGTGAGTCCGCCGCAGCCAAAACCATCGAGGTCCCGGGTCTGGAATTGTCGCTGCAGGTCTTCTTTGGCGCTGGTCTCATCGAAGCGCCAGTCGGGTTGACGACGCAGGGCAACGTGCCATGATTCATCTGCCAGATGACTCGACTCGGGTACCAGAATCTCTGCGGGGGCCAGCCGCGCGACTTCGGCTTCGAGCGCGACGTTGTCTGCGACCTCTGAGACCAGGAAGCGGCCGCTGCTGACATCCAACCAGGCGAGTCCGTAGTCTGTTTTGTTCACCGCGATGGCCAGAATCAGCGCATCCTGACGCGCCTCCAGCAGAGACTCATCAGTCAGTGTGCCAGGCGTCACAATGCGCACCACCTCGCGTTCGACCGGTCCTTTGCTCGTTGCGGGGTCGCCTGTCTGCTCGGCGATGGCCACTGAGCGCCCCGCTTTCACGAGCCGCGCGAGATAGCTCTCGGCCGCGTGGTAGGGAACGCCGGCCATGGGGATTGCCTCACCGGCCGATTTACCGCGACTGGTGAGGGTGATATCGAGAAGCTTCGATGCGGCTTCAGCATCTTCGTAAAATAACTCGTAGAAATCCCCCATGCGGTAAAAAAGCAGCTCTTGCGGGTGCTCGCTTTTGATCGCGAGGTACTGCTGCATCATGGGCGTATGGGTGGCTGGTGTGGCGTCGCTCATTGGCGAATTGTGACTTGCTCCGGGGTACAAGAAAAGCAGTGGAGGCGGCGTGAACGCCGCCTAGGGGATATTTTTATTGGGTGACCTGGTCTACCACGCAGTACTTGGCATAGTCGGCCACTTTCTGAGTCGTCCATTCTCCCTTAGGCATCTCTTTCAGGTTGTCGCACCAGGCCTTGCTACTAATTGTGGTGCTTTCTAGTACACAGTGCGAGGCGTAAGTTTTGGCTTCATCGCCTGTCCAATTCCCCTTTGCTCTTTGCGCTCATATCCTCGCACCAACCTATACTTCCGGGCTTGTCGGCACAGGCGCCGAGCAGGCTAACGCCCACCACCACGGCAAGTGAGAGGGAAACTTTTCGAGTATAAAGAGTCATCATAGAGACGAGCCCCTTTTGGTTTGAGAGGTTTCGCGCTTGCCGCAATCAGTCGATCGCTCAAAAAAAGAATGATCAGATTGCTTGAGCGATGACTGTAACCCACAGCGTGGTCTTATGCTGAGCAAATGGTGACAGGTTTATCCCCGTTTTAATCTCATGCTTATAGGAACGGTGTTGCTTGTCCTCGAAAGCGCATTCATGAGATTGTCAGGGCGTCAGACTGCGATGCACTTTGGCCTGCCACAACGCAGAAAAGGACACACAAACTAAAACTCACACCAAGGGGAAGCAAGATGTTGAAAAAGATCGTTTTGATTTTGACCGCGGCGCTGTTTATGCCGTCTGCCGTTGCGCAGGATTTGGATTACGGCGAGAGCGAGTTCACCGCCAACTTTGATATTGATTCTGCACACACGACCGATGGCACGAACTACAAAACCTCTGCCAATGGCGAGGCAGGGTCCTATGGCCGTGTTTAGCTGTCTTATGAATTTACTGACAAGCTCGGCTTGGGTGACTCGGGCGAATTTACAGGTTTTGCGTGGATGTAGAATGGTGAGCGGTTCGCCACCGCGATGTTGCAGGGTGTCTATCGCCGCGAGGGCACCGTATTTCAGATGTACTCACTGGATATGGTGTCTGACGGGGTGATCAACATTGTCTCAGGCGAGGCAGATTTTGTGGCCAAAACCATGACGTTCAAAGTATCGCAGCTCAAGCAAGCGGTGATAAAAAAGGGGGCCTAGGCCCCCTTGGAAGACATTGCACAGAAGTCTGAATATCAGCTGTTATCCCATTTGGCTAACAGGAATACATAGACGGTCAGGACAAGGTTGATCACTACCTGTACTAACGACAGCGCCATCATCCAGCCAGGTGGATTGATGGTCTCCCCAATCGGCATACCTGCCGAGGCCAGGAAGTCCGTTGCTACTTCAGATCCATTCCCCGCCATCTCGCTGAGCATAGTGAGCATCATGAACAGGGCATTCTGCGAACTCATCGAGAAGAAGGTCAGCATGACAACCCCAATCAAGGCAGACACCATTGCGCCGCCGCGAACGGTGGTAGGAAAGTTTCTGAAGAGATAGGCAATGACCACGACGGCCAGTGGCATTAACACGCCACACAAGAAAAACGTGGCAAATACTGACCGGTTCATGCCGATGAAACCGAATATGTCGAGTTCAGACATCTTTTCCCCCAGGTTTTTTATTTATAACGCCGAAGCGCACCCTCAACTTACTCCTCTCATCCCCGACATGCAAGGCGGCGACGCGGCGCTCATCCACAGGGCGCCCTAATTCGCGGCGCAGGTCAGTCAGAGAGTATCTGGTTGACCTCCAGAATATAGCCGTCCGCGTCGTAAAATTTGGATACCAGTACGCGAATCTTGCCCTTGCTCCCGTAGCCGGGATATTCCGTGAGTTTGGGCTCACTGATGATCTCTACGCCGGGCGCGTTTTCGATGGTTGGCCACTTCTCCTCGAGTCCATCGGTGTTAAAGAGCAAAATGGCATTGCCGGGCGTGAAACCTTCGCGCCGCACGGGTTTCGTGTGAGCGGGGTGATCGGGATAGCCATATTCGTAATCGATCAGACCAATCACGCCAACATAATCGTGTGAGGCTTTGAGGAAGATCAGCCTGAGGTGCTGCTCGCGGTCCTCGCTGGAGTGTGGGCGATTGATCTCCTCATCGTAGATCACTTCCATGCCTAGTCCGTCTCGGTAGAGCTTCAGCGAGGCTTCAATATCGCGCACGATTAGCGTGGTGCGGCGCAGCAGCAGAGGGAACTCCGCGGCCGCAGCGATGGGATCGCTGGCTTCTTCTTTTTCGTGGTGTCCTGCCAAAGCCGGCGAGGATAAGCCGAGGGGAATCAACAGTGTGAGTAGTAGACCAGTTAATTTCAGTTTCATTGACGTATGCTCCGCTGAGATTTTTATTTAATATAAAGTTACGTCAATATGCGTTATGGGTCCAAGCGCGCACGGGCAGGCTCACTGGTTTGACCGGTGGAAGCCGCGAGATTGGCTCAGCGCTGATTCAGAAATGGCCGCGCGTGAGAGGCCAGGACCTCAGGCGCCGCATCGAAAATCCCGCACTTTAGATCCGGTAGTTCGATCAGCGTCGCGCCGTCTATCAGCTCAGCGTAGGCCCGGGAAGGTTCTCTCAGATTGCCGTGGGGGTTGAGCACCAGCGTGGGCTGGGTCATTAGCGGCGCACGTTCCTCGGCGGGGTACTGGAATACCGCGCCATAGATTCTGGCCTTGCCCTGCCGTGCCCCAGCGGACTCTAAATAGTTACCGCAAGCGCGCTCCAGCGACACTTTTTCGTTGCGCATCTCGACGGCGAATATCCAGTCCTGAGCAACCGCAGCGAGAGAGTCTGGCCAGGGCTTGACCTGACCCAGCCGATCGAACCGCTCTTGCCGGCCCTCCGTATCGTAAAAAGGGACGCCTATCAAGAGGATGCGCCGTACCAGCTCTGGATGCGTGACAGCCAATTCCGTCGCCAGCATGGTGCCGGTATGATAGCCACAGAGATCGACCGGACCATTACCGTCGAGTTCCCAGCCCAGTGACGTCAGGCTGTCGGCCATGATCTCGGTCAGCGTGCCCATATCCATCTCGCCTGGATAGGTATCCGACTGACCAATCCCCGGATAGTCCAGTGCCAGCATAGTGCGATCGCTGCCCAACGCCTCCATAAACAAGCGGTAGTAGTTTCCCGAGTAAGGGTTGGGCGTGAAGCAGACCAGCGGTGTCGGGTTGCCGGCCGCCTCGGGCCGTGAGGTCAGCACGTGGATCTGGCCCCAATCGTGGGTCACATAACTGCGTTCAAAGCTGACGGCGTTTTCCGCCTGCGCGCCGGGCAATCGGCATACGAGTGCAATGATGGCGGTGAGTATGAGGGCAAAGGGTTTCATTATCGTTATGCTCCTTTTGATGCGGGTGTTACCAGAGGCTATTCCGCCACAGTTCTATGTTGCTCCCGGGTCCAACATGATTTTGCAGTGCGAATTAGGCGTGCGTAGGCTTTCAAAAGCCGCAGAAAAATCCTGAAAGCCCACCGTGCCCGTGCACATGTGCGTGACATCGAGTTTGTCCATAGCGAGGAGTCCCGCGATCATGTCGAAATCGGCCTTGTCATAGGCCACCACAAAGCGCGCGGTGAGCTCCTTCATCATCGCCGCCGCGGGTACCATGGTGTCGGGGCGGGCACAGAAGCCGACGACCATAATCTCGCCGCCGTGGCGCGCGTATTCCACCGCCTCGGCGATCATGCCGGGGATGCCGACGCATTCGAATACCACGTCAGGTGCGCCGCCCGCAGCCTTTTCGATCTCCTTCAGCACCTCGGCCGGCGCGCCTGAGGCGAGGGCCGCATCCGCACCAAACTGCAGAGCGCTCTCTCGGCGGAGTTGTTCGGGTTCAGTGACGGTAATGTGATAGGCGCCCATGAAGCGGCACCAGAACGACACCGCCAGCCCCACAGGGCCCGCGCCGAGGACCAATATCCGCTTGCCTCGAATGTCGGTGCTCATGTTGATTGCATGGAGCCCCACAGCAAGCGGCTCGATGAGTGCGCCCTCTACCCAGTCGACACTGTCTGGTAGTAGCACCGAGTTGTGGGTGTCGAGGGTCATGTACTCGGCAAAACCGCCGGAGCGCTGCAGGCCCAAAACAATGTTGTTCTCGCACTGCATGGGTTTGCCGGTTTTGCAGGGCAGGCAGTTTCCGCAAGAATGTGAGGGGAGGCCAGTCACCTTGCGACCGGGTTTCCAATCTGTGGAGCAGTTCTGGCCTACCTCGACGATCTCGCCAGCAAATTCGTGGCCCATCACAGTACCGGGAACAAGCAAACCATCGTGCTCCTCAGTGGCATGCAAATCCGTGCCGCAGATCCCGCAGCGTTTGACCGCAATGACCACCTGCCCGGCGGCGGGTGAGGGGTCGTCAACATTCTCAACGGTGAGGGGAGTGCCTGGCTCGTGAAATACAGCGGCTCGCATGGTGATGGCCTCTCTTCTGATGTGTTCTATGATCGGCTTACGGCGTCACAGTGTAAGTTGAACTGGCACGCTCGTCTGCACTGTCATCCGGATCCGCGATGGCGGGTCATATGCCCGGGTAACCGCTTCTAGATGCTTTATTCTGCGCCAGTAAGCGCCTGCCGATTGGTCTCCAGATCCCGTTTCAGACTGCGCACACCTATCGATAAAAAGAAGGCACCTATCAGGCTGATGGTGAGGGTGGTGGCCATGGCGTAGCGCAGGTTGTTTTCCCCAAAAGTGTTCGCAAAGGCATCGCTCAAGATACCGACGGTTAAGGGCCCCAACCCAAGGCCAATGATGTTCAGCACAAAGTACAAGATAGCGGAGGCCATGGCGCGCATGCCGGGGGAGACCAGGTTGTGACAGGTGGCAATGCAGGGTCCGAGATACAGCGCACCCAGAATTTGGGATGGAACCATCGCAGCGATAATGAGCGTCGTGTTCTCACCCAGCAGCGTGTAATACGCCGGGATCATCGCGGTCAGTCCGCCGAGCATGGGTATCCAAACATACCAGCGGATATCTCTAACCCCGAGGCGGTCAGCCAGAAACCCGCCGAGGAAGGTGCCGGTGGCGCCTGACAAGCCGGATATCAAACCGAGAATGGCGCCCACCTCGGCCAGTGAGAGGCCGTGGTTACGCATCAGGAGAGAGGGCATGAAATTGCCGTTACCGTATGACACAAACGCGGTGAAGGCGCAGCCTATTGAGATCCACCAGAAGGTAGGTCGGCCGCGCAGGCAGTTCATGGTCTCACTCAAGCTGGATTTAGGTGGCGTGCCACCCACATCGAACTGGCCGCGCTTGGGCTCCTTGACGACCCAGAGCACAGCGAGCGCGTAGAGAATGCCGGGGATACCGATCATGAAAAAAGCATTGCGCCAGCCAAAATTCTCGGCGATCCAGCCGCCTGCGGCGAAGCCGAACAGCACACCGATATAGATCCCCATACTGTAAAAGGACAACGCAGTACCGCGGCTGCCGGGTGGAAAGTAGTCGCTGATCATGGAGTGTGAGGGCGGGGAGCCGCCGGCTTCGCCTACGCCGACGCCCAATCGCGCCGCCAGCAACTGGCCGAAATTCTGAACCAGGCCTGAAATGGCCGTCATGAATGACCAAAATGCCAGCGATGTGGCGACAATATTGCGTCGGTTACTGCGATCGGCCAGCCAGGCGATCGGAATACCCGTGGTGACATAGACCAGCGCGAAGCTGAAGCCGGTCAGTAAGCCCAGCTGTGCATCACTGAGCCCCAAATCGGCTTTGATCGGCTCTTGCAGAATCACGAGGATCTGGCGATCAATAAAATTGAAGGTGTAAACCAGCGTCAGCATCACTAGCACCGCCCAGCGGTAACGGATACTCAGTGCTGAGGTCTGATCGTTGGCCATGCGGTGTCCGGAGGTCAAGCGTTGGAGGGGGGCATCATGCCAGCTTATGCCGTTTACCGCACCGGAGTGTTAGCATTGGCCCATGCCTGAGAACTCAGATCGCCTGACGCATCTTGACGATGCTGGTCGGGCGCACATTGTCGACGTCAGCGAAAAAGCGGTGACCGCACGGGAGGCCACGGCCACCTCCTGCGTGCGCATGCAGGGCGCGACCTTGAATGCCATTGTGGGCGGTGATAGCCCCAAGGGCGATGTGTTAGCGGTAGCGCGTGTCGCCGGCATTCAGGCCGCCAAAAAGTGCTCGGAGCTGATTCCGCTCTGTCACCCGCTGCCTTTGTCCTCGGTCAAGATCGATTTGTTGCCCGACGAGGGTCTTCCCGGTGTGCGGATTGAGGCAACCTGCAAAGTGACGGGCCAAACCGGTGTGGAGATGGAGGCGCTGACCGCGGCCTCTATCGCGGCATTGACGTTGTATGACATGTGCAAGGCGATGGACCGCGGCATGTCGATTGAGCAGACCCGGCTTGTTCACAAAGCAGGCGGGGCGAGCGGCGAGTGGCAGCGTGAGCATCACGATTAAATTGTTTTCAGCACTGCGTGAGGCGCTGGGTGAGAGCGAGTTTGAGCTGGACCTGTCGGACGTCTCCGAGGCCTCTGCTCAGATCGATGTGGCGGCGATTAAAGCACTGTTGTCACAGCGCGGTGCGGAATGGAAAGAGGCCCTGAATCAGCCGAACCTGGTGCATGCGCTTAACCACAACGTGGTGTTCACTGACGCGGCGGTCTCTGAGGGGGACGAGCTCGCCTTCTTCCCACCGATGACCGGAGGTTAGCGTGTCGGTGTCATTGCAAAGCGAGGCGATTGACGTCGCGGCCGAATACGCCCAGCTCGTTGGCGACAGTCCAGGCGCCGCAGTCGCCACCTTTACGGGATACGTCCGCAATCACTCTGATGCGCATGCGGTGACCGAGCTGGAGCTGGAACACTATCCGGAAATGGCACGCAAAGTCCTTGAGAACTTGGGCCAATCGGCGGCCGAGCGTTTCGGCCTGAGCAACTGGCGGATTGTGCATCGATTTGGTCGGCTGGCGGTGTCTGAGACGATCGTCTGGGTCGGCGCGGTTGCGGACCACCGGGGTGAAGCGATCAGTGCCTGTGATCTCATGATGGATACTCTAAAAACCGACGCACCTTTTTGGAAGCGTGAGCAGGGACCCGCGGGAGGGCAGTGGGTGGCGAATCGTGATAGTGATACCGAGCGCCGGGCGCGCTGGCAGTCGGGGGACGTACAGTGAAGTTTTGTAATTTGTGCGGTGGCCCGGTTGCCCTGCAGATCCCCGAGGGCGATGAGCGCGAGCGGCATGTCTGCCAAAACTGTGGCCACATTCATTACGTCAACCCGAAGGTGATCGTCGGCTGTCTGCCCACGGTGGGTGACCGTATTTTGCTGTGCAAGCGCGCTATCGAGCCGCGCTACGGGAAATGGACGTTGCCCGCTGGCTTTATGGAAAACGGCGAGACCTCGGCCGCGGGCGCCGCTCGCGAAACTTGGGAGGAGGCGGCGGCCAAGGCGGTTAATCTCGAGCTCTATCGCATCTTTGATGTGCCTCACATCAGCCAGGTGTATCTGTTTTATCGCTGCGGCATTGAGAACGATGAGTTTGGTGTCGGCCCCGAGTCGCTGGAGAGCGCGCTCTATACCGAGCAGGAGATCCCCTGGGACGAGTTGGCGTTTCCCACTGTTAGGGAGCTTCTCAGAGAGTTTCTTGAAGATCGAAAAACAGGGCAGTACCCGGTTCGCAACACGGTGATTGAGTATCTCCGGCGCTGAGCCAAGCGCTCGCTACACGGTTGATCCTTGACTGGCAGGCTCCCGTAAATGTTAGAAGCCTAATAACGTTAGCTGGAGTCAGTCATGGCATTCCCCAAAATCGGCAATCTTGCACCAAAGTTTTCACTTCAGAATCATGAGGATAAAACGGTCTCCCTCTCTGACTTCAAGGGTGAATCGTCGGTGGTGGTGTACTTCTACCCCAAGGCGATGACCCCGGGCTGCACTATTCAGGCGCAGGGGTTGCGTGACTCAGCTAATGCGCTGAAAGGCCTGAACACCGTGGTTTTGGGAATAAGCCCCGACCCGGTCAAGAAGCTAGCCAAGTTTGTGGAACGTGACGAGCTGAACTTCCAGCTGCTCAGTGATGAAGATCACGCCATCGCAGATAAGTATGGTGCGTGGGGCCCCAAGAAGTTCATGGGCCGTGAGTTTGACGGCATTTTGCGCACGACCTTTATCGTCGGTAAGGACGGCAAGCTGAAGGCGGTCATGGACAAGTTCAAAACCAAAGACCACCACTCTGAACTGCTGGCCGCACTCAAAGCCGTGGATCTGGGCTAGGCAGCTTTTGATCGCCCGCGAGAGCGAGGTTAAGCTCTGCTCGGACAGCGGGTGTAGTTCAATGGTAGAACGAGAGCTTCCCAAGCTTTAAACGTGGGTTCGATTCCCATCACCCGCTCCAAACCTAAAGCTCGTCCCGAAGATTGTCACTTTAAAGATCCTTAGACTCTATAGCACTCAGCGTATTCACATCATGAGGACAGTCTCATGGTCCAGTTTCTGAAAGCTAATGCTAGTCTCCTCGCCCTGGTGGTGGTTATCTTGTACCCGCAAAGTGAGCTCAAAAAGGTTTGAGCGCACGTTGAACTATATCTATGCGGCGGTGTAGATGAATAACAACGATATTCAGGCGACCAGAGAAGAGGTCTGGGCGGTCAGCGATTTGATCGTTTCCGTATATGAAGAGGAAGCCGCCGCGGCCGAATAATGCTGCCTATTTTGTGGGCGGTGCTGTGGCTAGTGTCAGGCAGGCTCATCATCTTGCCGTGGCTGCAGCGTGCGCTTGATGTGCGCGACCACCAGCGGCTTCTGACCATTTCGCGCTCTGAGCGCTAGCACAAAGCGTCCTTTGTCCAGATTTTGTTTGATCCAGTGGACGTTGAGGTGGGTACCACTTGTGAACCCGCCCTCAGGCATCGCTCATGATCTTCGGATTCAGTCACTACCCAATTGGAACCCGTCCGCCCGCTAAGCGCGCCAAAGGTGACCATACTGGTCGAGATGAGGAGAGCTCACCGGCGACCAAATCTCCCGCGCAGGTCTATGATCTGGCGCATCAGCGGCGCCTGAGAGCGCTACAGTCCTATATCGAGCAGGGCTATACGCTCAATGAAGCAGCTCGTTTGCTGGGCGTCTCGAACTTAACGGTGCTTCGCTGGGATGACCACGGGCGCCGCTAGGGTACTACATCACGGTGACTGGATCACCGGTTGCCACCTTGCCCACCTTTACGACCGACGCATAAATCCCCAGGTTGCCTTCACTATTGGCGACCAGTTTACGCATGATTTGCGGATCTTGCGGCAGATCATCGAAGCCATATGTGGTCATAGCGCAACGGGGGCATGTCGTGTCGATATTCAGCGTCACACTGCCGATTGCCAACGTCTTGCCCACCCAGGCTTGCTCGGGAAAGGGGTGATCGGAGCCAGGCACATCGACTAATAGGTTTGGTCTGAAGCGCCGGACGTCAAATCGCGATTCACCCTCTAGCTGATTCATGGTGTTCAGCGACTGCTGGCTTATGATGGATATGGGAAACGCATCAAAATAGGTGCCCGGCGGCGACTCAAACTCCAGCAGTTCCTCGAATCCCGCGAGATCAGGGAGTGGTTCATCCGGAAGTCGCCCGAATACTGCCCTCAGCTCCTCCTCAAAATCCTCGGTATCGGGCGCGCCGCGGCGGTAATGGTTCAGCTGGTCGGCAGGGAGCAGTGGCCACAGAGTGACCGGATGATTCAGCTTGCCACTGAGCCAGTCGTTAATGCGCTCATAGCTTGCTAAGGCTGAGTTCCCATCGGCGGCGGTAATGAGGGGTGCCGCAGTCCCGGATTTTGCTGCCAGCGTCATCAGTTGCGGGATTTTCTTTCCCCCCCGATGCCACCACGTTGCTCATCCCTAACCGCCCAGCCGCGATCGTCCGGTATGCCGGCCTCTCCGATATCTGCTTCGCTCAGCGTCTCTCCCATCATGGACTTCACGGGGTAGCGATAAACAGTGGCGACTGATGCAGTGCTCAAAGTGGCTCTCATGCGATGACTTTTGAGCAGTGTACTGCAGGATGGCTTTGCGGAAGGTAAAAGCCGGACCTCCAACCGCCGATGCGTTTCGCCGTCGGCGCATTGAGTCGCGCTCGGTCGGTATTCACCTCTTTCAAGGTAGCGGCTTTATCGGGGCTGAACCGTCCAACCGCGAGTGTTAGTCTCCAATGCAGTCCTTTAATGCGGAATGCAGGATGTCTGATCGATTACAAAAAAAGGTCGCAGTGATCACAGGAGCAGCCTCGGGTATCGGCGAGGGGATGGTCAGGCGTTTCTGTGCTGAGGGTGCCCAAGTCATTCTTGCTGATGTCGATGAGGCCAATGGATCCCGTATAGCGGCTGAGTGCGGCGCTGATTTCGCGCTGCTGGATGTCAGTTCGGCTGATAGCTGGCAGTTGCTTGAGAAGAAGATTCGGGATGACGAGGGACGGCTCGATATTCTTGTGAATAACGCTGGTGTCGTGACTGGTCTGGATATCACCGCCGTCACGGTTGATGCCTGGCAGCAGCTCATGAGTATTAACCTTTTGGGCATGATGCTGGGCTGCCAGACGGCCATATCGCTGATGCGCGATAACCCGGGTGGTTCGGGCGGATCTATTATTAATACGGCGTCGTCTACTTCTTATCTGGCGATACCCGATGTCGCCTACACGACGTCTAAGGCGGGCGTGGTCGGCCTGACCAAGTCTGTCGCGGTGCACTGCGCCAACGAGGGATTCAATATCCGCTGTAATTCGATCCACCCCGGCGCAACGTTGACCAATATTCTAAAGACTGCCATCGAGCAGGCGCCTGAAGTAGAAGAAGCCTGTAACAAGATGTCGCCCCTCAATCGTATGGGTACCGTAGAGGAGGTCGCCGCCATGGCGGTCTTTCTGGCCTCTGACGAGGCGAGTTTCTGCACCGCTGGGCAGTACGCGGTCGAAGGGGGCACGGTCAGCCAGCACCCCAAAATGTGACGCACCAGACGTAATTAATGGCCGCATCTCAGCTTGATTGAGCCTGCCGCTAGATATTGCGTAGTGGGTTTCGCCGCTCCGCAAGCTCCTCAAACGGGCACTAAATTGGTGCATCCCCAAGCTTGAGACCAAGGCGCGATGCTGTTGTACTCGGGCTCCGCGCTTGTCGCGTCAAACAAAAAAAGGGGGTCTTTATGAAAATGGTATTTGCAGTAGTTGCATCTTTTGCGCTCTTAGTGGGGTGTGGTCAGAGTCAGGAGCCTGCCAGTGAGGCGCCGGCGGCGCCTGCCGAAGCCAGTGCGCCAGCTAATGATGTGATTGTCGATTACATCTGGAACGATGTCGGAGAAGATGTCACAGAAGAGCAGTTCGCCGACATCGTGGCACGGTGGAATGCCCGTATCGACGCCGGTGGCTACGACATGATGGGTGCCAACGTGCTCACCCCTCACTTTGAGACAGAAGACTTCGATGTGATCTGGGTGCTGCTTTGGCCTTCGAGTCAGGCGCGGGAAGCGGGGTGGGCGCATTGGAACGCCAATCAGGAAGAGGCATGGGCCGCTGAGCTCGACGGTGCACTCTCTTACAAGGCCGAGAATGTCTTCACCTTCAAGCCTGTCGGTGGCTGGGACAAGAATCTCGAGCCGGTGCCTGCAGGCGGTTCCTTCATGCCCAACTTTAGTTTTTGCAAGATGAACGAAGGCGCTGATCAGGCCACCTTTGCGACCTTCCGTGCCGAGTATGACGCATGGCTCGAAGAGGGTGATGCAGCAGACTATGGGTACTACATCATGGAGCCACAGTTCGAGCAGGACGACGCGGATTTTGTTTGGCTTGACCTCTTTAGCGACGAGGCTGCCATGACGGCCGGTGCCGAGAGCTGGACCGGGTCCGAGTTGGAAGCCGAGTGGAATGCGATGGGGACTTGTGAAACCTATGCATTTGCGGCAACCGCAATTCGACGCTAATAGAACGATTCACACTACCTGACGTTTTATTGACGCCGGTTGAAGAGTCGAAGTCGTTGTATAGGGAACCCCGCCTTGTTGCGGGGTTTTTTATGTCAGCTCACCGCGCGGGTGGTGTTCTGCTTCAGACGCGAGAGAAACCACTGGTGAAAATGGTGCGTGGGCACATCCATGAGTGGTGTAAACAGTCCGCCATCAAAAGCAGGGGAGGCGCGGCCTCTTTGCATGCCCTCTACTACCGAAATGTCCTCGGCAAACACAATGCACCAGGCGGTGTGCAGGTTTTCACGCCGCGCCCTGTAAATCTCATCAATGGCGGCGGTATCGGCATACAAAAACTGTAGCCGCTCCCGGGTCTGATTTACGGCCTCTGACATCAGCAGAATGACAAAGAAGTGGTCCGCTTGGATGCCCAGCAATACGTTGGGGTAGAGCGACAGGTATTCCGCAGTTTTGAGGCGCTCACTATCCCACTCTGCAAACTGCGGTAGCGGTTCGCTGTCTCCCCGCGTCAGGTCGTAAACCCGGGTGCCTTGACCTGAGGCGAGCGGATCAAGTGTTAGGTTGTAGTGCGCATCGAGGGGCGAGTACGTATTCAGGTCGGGATGCACAAAGGGCAGGTGATAGGACTCGCAGTAGTTCTCCACCGCCAGCTTGTAGTTGCTGTTAAGCACCAGTTCCATCGAGCCGTGCTCACCGGTGTCGGCGATTAGCTGTTGGTCGAACGACGGTCCCGCGAGGTCGCGCCAGCGCGATAACAAAGGCTCGAGGTATTCTGATAACGCGGGCGAATCACCAGATAGATTGATAAAGACCACGCCCATGGATTCGTCACAACGGACCCCGGTCAAGGCGTGATCAGCGCAATTGAAGCCGGCGACTTCGTGTATGCCCATGCCGCCGATATTGGGGGTCGTTTTCAGCTGCCCGCTGAGATCGTAGCCCCACTTGTGATAAGGGCACCGAATAACCAGACCCGCGTCACCGGCTTCGGCAACCAGTTGCATACCGCGGTGGCGGCACACATTGTGAAATACTCGAGCGCGATTGTGCTGGTCACGCACCATCACCAGTGGCAGTCCCATAAACATAACTGGGTAAACGCTGCCGGGTTCGGCAATGTCACTGCTGAACCCCAGCCCCGCCCAGGTCTGAGCGATCACCGTATCCCGCTCTTTCAGCCAGTCGTCGTAGCTGGTGTAAGCCCGGTTGGGTAGCGCGGCACTGCCAGGAATAGCCGGATCAGCCGCACCGTGAGGGCTGGTTTCAGCGGTGGAGGTGATGGGGTCAGTCGGGTGCATATCGGCCTGCGTCGGGGTTGATTGGCGGGAGTTTACGCCTGCTTTAGAGCGGGGAAAATCCCTTTTTTATCGGGCTATGCTCGGCCGCGATGGAGGTCAGCTGATTAAATAAAATCCATTTAAAACAGTTGGTTAGCTCCACGGGAAGGGGCTGTTGGAGACAGGGTGTAGGTCGCCCTCTGCATAGCGTGAAAAGCGAAACGGGCCGAGGAGCCCAGGCTTGTCGCCACAGATAGTTTGGGCGACCAACTCGCCGACACCGATCATCTTGTATCCGTGGTTGGAGTCGGCGATGACGAAGCAGTTCTCCCGCATGGTGTCGAATACCGGAAAGCTGTCCGGGGTAAACGCGCCAATGCCGCCCGAGGGGTCTTTTTTGAATTGCGGCAGGGTGCCTGAGAAACGCTCTTGGCAATGCGCCAGTGCCGACACCCACATCTCTGCGAACTCTGCACCCACCACAAACTCCGGTGAGGCCGGCCCGTAGGGGTCCACTGAAACCTCTGCTGCGGGTTTGTCGACGATAAAGGGTGTGGCTCCGCCCTGTACGCCACCATAGTGAAAATCGGGCTTGTAGTAGATACCCCAAAGTTGATCGGTGATGAGCCTGCCATCCTTATCGGAGTAAAGCGGTGCATCGGTATCCACATGGATGACGGGCGGCATGGCGCCGTCATTGGTCACCTGACGTTTGGGGTCGACGCCCAGCGTGCCTTCTTGCAGTGACCAGTAGATCCACATGGGAATCCCTTGGGTCACCTCATGGGTTGCCGGATTACGGATGCAGACCTCCATGGGGAGTTCCAGCATTTCCCAGAAGCTGCGGACCCAGGGACCTGCCGCGACCACGGCGTAATCGCACTCAATGCGCCCCCGGTCAGTATCGACGGCTGTAATGGTATGACTATTGTCACTCTTGAGCGCTTTGACGGTAATGCCGCTAATGATGCGCACGCCCAGCGCCTCGGCTTTCGCTGCGAGGCCAACCATCGCGCGAGAGTTATTGGCGTAACCCCCGGGCATCTCATGGAGAATGGAGGTGATGCCCTCTGCGCGCCAGTCGGAGAACAAGCCCTTCATATAGCGCGCACTCTCGGCGGCGCCCTCGATGAAGACCGACTCATAGCCGATCGCCTGTTGCTGGGCATGGATCGCCGCCACATCTTCACGCATGGATTCGCAGCTGATTTGCATGTATCCCACGGGATGGTAGCTATAGGTCTTGGGGTCGCTCTCCCAAATGTTCACGGAGTGGGCCATCAGCTCGCGCATGGCGGGCTGAAAATAGTTATTACGAATCACCCCGCAGGCAATACCCGTCGCGCCCGAGCAGATACCCGATTTGTCGAGAATTATGATGTCATGGCCGTCACCCTTACCAGTCGCTTTGAGCTGCAACGCCAGGTGGTAGGCGGTGCTGAGCCCGTGAATCCCGGCACCAATGATGATGTAGGGGCTGCGCGCAGGAATGGCCATCAGATTTCCTCGCCCATGTAGTTAAAAGGCTCGATCAGCACCGGCATATCGTCAGAGCACTCACGCCCATAAGCGGCCAGCAGACCGCTCCAATATTTGCGATGGAGCGGTATCCATACCTCCGGGTCCTGCACGGGTGGGCCATCGAGAGAGGACTCCGCATAACCGATGTCCCCGAAGGTGGTTTCGCGCACATCGGTGAGCTGAACGATGATGTGAGGTGTGCCGACGTAGTCACAGAGCAAGATGGGCGTACCGGGTTCAGAGTATGGGAATCCGTTCGCCTCGATGACCCAGGGTAAGCTAAAGGTCGCCACTTTGTCGCGGGTTTTGATGTATTCGAGGATTTGCGTGGTGGTCTCGGCATCAATGCCGAGAGAGCGGACTTGATAGTCATCTCCCAACCCGGTGAACTTGTTTTGAGCTCGCTCCCAAAATGTATCGATCGCTGTCGGATCGGGTTGCGCGGGGCCATCGGCGATCAAGATATGGCGGAGCATTGTGATTCCGCATGTTAAGTGGTTTCTCGGCGGAATCGTGCCGGAATTCAGGCTCAGTGCCTAGCCCTCATAGCAGGGGAGCCGTCGTACAAATGGATGGCCCGCCCGGCAGGACTCGAACCTGCAACCTACGGCTTAGAAGGCCGTTGCACTATCCAGTTGTGCTACGGGCGGCGCGGGCAAAGTATCCCACCCCAGCAGAGTGGGGCCAAGTGAAATGGTGCGCAGGACTCTCGTCAGGGAGCGGAGGCACTCACCACGCCGGCGAGCATGGTGCGCACGCTTTGATCCAGTAGCGCCTCGGGTTGAATAGAGCGATCAAAGAGGTCGAGGAGTTGGTTGGCCTCGAGTGTGGCAATGCCATGCCCCATCGACCAGATCTGAGTGGCAAGGTGCAGGCTGTTCACCGAGGCGTGCCCGTTCGCCTCACAAAAGGCGCGCACCAGATCAACCAGCACCATGAAGCCGCCGTGTTCCTCGCTCACTTTCTCGCGTCGCTCCGCCATATCACCACGGTCTTCCCACATGAGTGAGAAGAAAGCGCGTTTCTCCCGGGCATATCCGAGATAGGTGTGGCCCATAGCCAGAATGCTGTCGATCGAGCCCGCAGGGTGTTGAGACGCCGTGTCGGCGGCGGCGTAACCCAAGCCCAAAATGGCGAGTTCGCGCACCGCTCGGAGTAACTCTTCCTTGTCGGCAAAGTGTCGGTAGGGTGCGGCGGCACTCACCCCCGCGCTCGCGGCCGCCTCCGCCATGGAGAAGTCCAATGTGCCGTCGCGCTCGATGAGCTCGGCGGCGGCCACAATCAGCGCGTTGCGCAGATCACCGTGGTGATAGTTGCAGCGCGCCTGACTCATGCGGCCTCCCTGAGCGCGATAGGCGGTTCCGGCGCCACCTGAGGCTTGGGCTTCAAGAAGTGGCGCCCGGGGTGCATCAACAGCGTGAACAGCGGTGGCACCAAATAGAAGGACACGATGGTGGAGAGCAGCACGCCGCCGGCGATGGCCATCGCAAAGGGCGGCCAGAACTCGCTGCCTTCTAGAATGAGTGGCAGAAAACCGCCAAACGTCGTGACCGTGGTTGAGACAATATGGCGGCTCGCGTCCATCACGACATCGACAATGGCATCGGGGTCTCCGGCGGCAGCGCCTTCATTCAGCTTGAGCCCGCTCAAGATGATAATCGCTGCGTTGATCGAGACTCCGACCGAACCAATGACACCGATCAGCGCCTGAATGCCCAGTGGGTACTGGAATACCGCCAGCGCCAGCAGGCTGAGGCCAAAGGAGCAGCCGGTGACACCAAATGCGATGCCGGTTAGTCGCCAGGAGTTAAAGGTCAACAATATGGTTGCCAGCATGGCGGCGAGGATCGTGCCAAGCGGCGCCATAAGGTCTTCAACCAATTCGCCTCGTTCCTGGCTGTCGCCACCAAACTCCAAAAAGTATCCGCTGGGGAGGGCAATCGGGTTGGCCTGTAAATCAGCCGCCAGCATTTTCAGGGCTTCCTCGGGCAGTACGCCGCGCTTGAGAAACCCCTGCACATTATTCAGTCGGTCGCCATTTTTGCGCGCGATGGGGCTCTCATCGGGGATGAGTGCCACCTTGCCTAATGCGCTGAGCGGTGCGGCGGGTACCAGCGTGTCGCTGCCGCGGCGCTGCACAGGAATGCGGATATTGGCGAGGTCATCGGTGCCGTCCCACTCCTCGCGCTTCAGAATCGCCCGGACTGGCAACCTCTCGGTGCCCTCAAGTAACTCGCCGCCGACACGCCCCTTAAGCGCGCTTTCAATGCCCCTGGCGACCTCGGCCTTACTGAGTCCCGCGCGCTTCAGTGCTGACTCGTCGAGATCAAAGATCACTTTCGGCGGGGCCGGAGCCATCGAGACTTTGGTATGTGTGACATCGGGCAGTGCTGCCACGCGTCGTCGGAATTGTTCCCCAAGTTTCTTTAGGATGTCCGTGCTGGGACCGTAGAGCCGCACCTCCAGTGGCGCTTCCACGGGTGGACCCTGATCAATACCGCGAACCAGGATCTGCGCCTGTGGATATTCCCGATCGATCTCTGTTTGCAACCGCCGGATCAGCGCGTCTGTCTGGTTCTCGTCGGTGGTCAAAACCAACGCCCGGGACCAGCTCGGTACGCCTTTCACATTGGCGCGCAGGTTGTAATAGAACTCGGGCGGGCTCTCGCCAATCGACCAGTCGACCCGGCGAATCAGGGGCTCCGCGCGCAATTTTTCATCAACCCGGGTGACCAGTGCCAGCGAATCGTCAATCGATGCCCCCTCGGGCAGTTTGACGTCCAGATACATTTGGTCGCGGTCGGTCCCGGGGAAAAACTGCAGGGTCAATGTGCCAAGGCTCAGAAACCCGGTCATCGGCAGAGCCAGGGCGAGGGCGAAGGCGCCTAGCGGATTGCGAATAGACCAATCGAGAGAGCGCCGGAAGGCATCCGTCAATTTTTGGTTTTCGGCGCCTGCGCGCCACCATCGCCGCTCAAGTGCGAGACCTGAAGGTAGCCATCGAGATGCCAGAACCGGCGTCACGGCAACCGCCAACACGAAAGAAGACACCAGCATAGCCACCACGGCCACGGCAATGGAACCGAGGAAGTCCCCCCCGGCACCGGGAAGCAAGACCATGGGGATAAAAGCCAGAACTGTCGTCAGAGTGGAGGACATCAGTGGAATCCGCATGCGTGTCACTGCTCCGCGCATCGCCTCCGCCGGAGGTAATCCCGCCAAAAGGCGTTTGCGAATCTCGTCGGTCATCACAATGGAGCCGTCGACCAGCAGGCCCAACGCCACGACGAGCCCGGTCACCGACATGTGCTGAATCGGAATTTTCAGATAGAAGAGGGCGATCATCGACATCAACGTGCACAGCGGCAGAATCACGGCTACCACGAGCGCCGCGCGCCAGCCTAGAGTGACCAGTAGCACCATGAGCACCAGAGCAATACCCATCAACAGATTTTTACCCACGCTTTGAAGTCGGTCAGTCGTGTAGCCCGCCTGATCAAAGCTGGTCTCAATGCTCACGCCCTTGGGGGCAGTGGCACGGTAGGACTCGAGGAAGGTATCGAACGTCGCTCCGTATCGGTCAACTTGATAACCCGGTTGCATCTCGGCTGCGATAAGTACCGAGCGCTGGCCATTGGAGAGTGAAACGCTCTCAAAGGGTGTGACTTCGGTTTTGCGCACTTCAGCGAGATCGGAAATGCGAACCGCACGTCCATCGGGCAGGCCGCGTACGATCACGTTGCGCACTGATTCGAGGTCAGTAAATTCCCCGGTCAGCTCTACCGTCAAGGCGGCGCCTGCTCCGGTTAGCTGGCCAGCAGGGGCCCTGGCATCCGCCTCAGCGAGCGCTGCGGAGACCTCGCCGATTGAAATACCCAGCATCGACAACCTTGTCTCGTTGAGCTCAACTCGTACCTCTTCATGGGGCAGGCCGTAGAGTTTGACCCGTCTTGTCATCGGCACGCTACGCACTGCGTCGGCGAAGAGCAGTGATTGGCGCCGCAGTTGAGCCGGCGAAAGCTCGCGGCCGTCCGCTCCGCTTATTGCAATGATCTTGACGAATTCCGTCCAGATTTCGTCGTCGAAGTCAGGCGGTGAAGCGCCGGCGGGAAATGTCATCGCCACGCGGTCAACGACGTCTCGCAGCTCAGCCATGATCTGCTTGAGTCGGGCCGGGGGGGCTTTGTAGTCGACCTCAACGAAAATCAGTGACACACCGGATGCAGAAGTGCCATCAACCTCCATGACATCAGGCTCTTCCCGCAGGGCGTCGACCATGGGTTTGGTGATTAGTGCTTCGACTCTTGCGGGGCTCGCGCCAGGGAAGAAAATCTGGATTTTGGCGAACCAAGGTGTAATGGCAGGATCTTCTTTGCGCGCCATACCGCTCATGCTGGTATAGCCGACCACCAGAATGGCAAGAATGACCAGCGCCAGATAGCGCGTATTGGCGTGTAGCAGTCTCGCGATCATGAGCCGGGTGCCGCCGCGGTGTTGGCTGCAGCGTTATCGAAGATGGGCTCGACCAAATCCCCAGGGCTGATGCGCTGCAAGCCAGAGGCCACCACGGCCACCTCGCTTGCGAGGGTGCCGCGCACAAAGACCTCATTGCCGCGGGTGTAGAGAATTTCGACACTCTCTCGTTGCGCACGCTGCTTACCTTGGGCGTCTGGCGTAATCGTAAGTACATCCCAAAGTCCCCGGGGAGCCTCCAGCAGTGCGGAGATGGGCAGCCAGCCTCCCGCAGAATCCACCGTTTCGGCAATCTGCAACACCGCTGATTCGCCTACTGCAACCGCGGTACTCGCCGGGAGATCAAACACAGCGCCAACCGTGAGCGTTGTGGGGTCGAGATCATCGCGGATAGAGCGGAGTTCGGCGGTGAAGCGCTCGCTCTTTAATACCAGTGTGTAGGCGTCGCCTGGCACCAGTCGCCGCGCCACGTCAGCCGGGACGCCCACGTGTGCCTCCCGGCCCGTCGCGGTCACCAAGCGCAGCACTGGCGTGCCGGGCGCGACCACCGCCCCGGTTTGCGCCAGTCGTTGCGCTACCACGGCTTCATAGGGCGCGCGTAAGGTGCTTTTATCCAACTCCAATTGCGCCGACTGACGTTGTGCTGCCGCTGTGCGCTCTGCCGCTGCCAGTGCCTGCGCTGAGAATCGGGCGTCGTCGTAATCCTGTTCAGATGCCGAACCGTCCTCTACCAGCAGCGCGGTTCGCTCAGCACGCGCTTCCGCTTGAGCCCGCTCGGCTGAAATGCGGTTATAGGTTGCCGAAGCCGCATCGAGACGCGCCTGCCGGCGGTCCGTCCCCAATTGGGCCAGCACGTCCCCCCGGGAAACGCGCATGCCCTCGGTGGCGGGTAGGCCCGTCAATACGCCGGCTACTTCAAATCCCAGCACG
>CABYND010000012.1 GCA_902520195.1 Halieaceae bacterium | reverse complement strand
ATTAACAGCCTTTAAAGCCGGCCTGAGGCGGCGTTAGACACGCTTCAGATACCCGCTTCCACAACAGGCATCTCGGACTCATATTCTTCCACCGTGTAGCTGCGAATCAGCTCACGATGAAACAGGCGCTCTTCGTCGGCTGCGATCTCGGCCTGCGCCTCCTCGGTGGATAACACCGCCAGTGCCCCATTGAGCGCCTTTTGGTCCGGGTACCAGATCTCCATCAGCACATCGAACGGCGGCGCGTCGCTACCCTGCTCTCTGAATCCTGCCGACTGCATATACCGGCGCTGATATTTCGTGGCAAAACCACTGAGGTACTTCTCACCAATTTTGCGGTGATGTGTCTCGTAGTGCTCGATAAACGCCTCGCGAGACATTCCGGGCTTTCTGGTCAGCAACGTTACGACTTTAATCACGCCTTACTTTCACCTCAGTCTTCAGTTGCGCTTAATCCTCACCAACATTTACTCGGCCCTCTCAGGGATCGCGGGCTACAGTATCGAGGTTGCCAGCGAGACATCCGCAAACTGCCATACCGTTTTAAAGCGGGCAGTCATTTGTTCCGCCCCCGTCTCATCTCCCTGACGCCTGAGCGCCTCGGCTAGCCCGAACATCGACCAGCCATTCATGGGGTACTGCTCAAGATCTTCCTCGAAGACTGCTTGCGCCTCGGCCAGTCTGTTGCTGGCCAATAGTGCTGCGCCTAAAGACTGGCGTGTCGGGTAGTACCAGAAAGGCGGCTCGGTATAGGGCAGCGCGTCCTGCAGCGCCACCGCATCCTCGAAGGCCAGCACCGCATTTGCTGCATCACCGGAGCGATAGGCCATCTCCCCTCTCAGTAACGACTTGGCAATCTCCAGCAGATCCCGAGCCGGGTAGACATTACCCATGAAGATCTCGTCTACCTGAGGCTCAAGTGCCTCTATCGCTGCCAATTCAACCAGCGCGGCCTCTCTATCACCCAACGCTGCGTGGGCGACACCGCGCCCGTAATGCCATATCGCTCGAGCAAACGCGAAGAGCTCATAGGGCTCGGGCTCTTCGAGAATCTCTTCCCACTTCGCGAACCGGACCAGAGAGAGCATCGGCACTGTGCGGAAGAACTGGATAGTCGGGAACTGCTCCACCTGTTCAACCCGCACGTTAGCCACCACCCGCCGTGCGCTGTCCAGCGACAGCGCGCTTTGGCCCTGCATTGTCGCTGAGGCCCACAGGAAGTGAATGTTGTGCGGGTAATACAACGCGGGATAGAAGCCCTGCGCGTTGCACTGGGCGATGTAGGCCTCGTCTACCTCTGCAGCCCGAATGTTGGCTAATACAGAATCCTGATATCGCCCCACTCTGAAATAAATGTGGCTGGGCATATGCACGAGATGACCAGATCCCGGTACCAGATTGGCAAGGCGATCTGCGGCAGGTTCGGCCTTCTCGGCGTTGGAAGAAGCCTCCAATGCATGGATGTACAGGTGAAGTGCGAGGGGATGATCGGGGTCTGCCTCCATGACGGCCTTAAGGCTCGCAATCACCGCTTGCGTGTCAGGCTTGGCTTCCCCGTTCGGACCCCAATAATCCCAGGGCATGATATTCATCAGCGCTTCTGCGTACACCGATGCCACGGTGGTGTCATCGGGGTAACGCGCTGCCATCTCAGCTAACGCATCCGCCCATGCGCGATCGAGGGGGTCGCGGGGGGTGTCGGCCTGACCGTCGTAACGCTGATCCAGCGCCCGAATCCAGTCCCGCTCCTTGGGCGTCAAACCATCAGTAAACGCCAGAGCCTGATCTATTGCGGCGCGGGCGTCGGCTCGCTCAGCGGGGGTCATAATGGCTTTACCGTTGCTGGTCACATTGATATTCGGCCCTGTTGCAAGCGCCTCACCCCAGAAGCACATGGCGCATCCGGGATCCAGCGTTTGCGCGGCGCGAAAACTGCGAATGGACTCTGCATGATTAAAGCCAAACGCCAGCACCATGCCCTGATCAAAGTAGCGCTGCGCATCGGGATCAGCGGTTGTGATCGGCATGTGGTAGTCACCCATGCCCTCGAACAGCGGTGCTCCTGCGCGCTCCGCCAAGCTTTGCGCAGGGTCTGCATCCGACTGAACATCGGCTGCGCCGCCGCACCCCACCAAGGCCAAGGACCCCAAGAAACCCAGTAACCCTATTCGCTTACACGCCTGAAACATGAGCCAGCCCTCGAAGAAAACACTCACCCTACACATGCCTGTGGTTACTGACCACCCGCCGTCCGCTCACCGATCGTCACACTTCGGGCATCTGACACCAGCACATCAACGTGGCTCGACGTGAGTGTCATTAAAAAGGCCACCAACGCCTCTTGGTCGGATTGCGTCAACTGAACGGACCGTGTTCGCGGATCCTGAGCCGGATCTCCCCCGCCGCCCTCCGCGTAAAAGGCGACCACCGCTTCAAGTGTGGCAATGGAGCCATCATGCATATAGGGGCCGGTCAGCGCGACATTGCGAAGGCTCGGCGTGCGATAGCGCCATTTATCCGCTTCACGACCAGTGACTTCGTAGCGGCCATCGTCGGTGAACGTCTCGGTCTCTGCATCGACAGTCGGCACCACAAAAATCCCGGGAGCCAATTGAACTGAGGGGGGCCGGAGTGCCCGACCCAGCGTCCAGATATACACATAGTCTTCCTGACCATCTGTAAAGAGCGCCGACGAATCGTTGATGCGATGACACGCGGCACAGCCTTTGTCCTGAAAAACGGTGAAGCCCCGAGCCGCCAGCGCCGGATAACCCTCAGCACCCGACCCTTTCTTAGAGGGCAGTTCCTCGCGCCCAAAGTGCCACCGATCAAACGGTGAGTCGCCAGACAGCAACGCGCGCTGATAGGCGGCCAGGGCCCGCCCCAGGGTGCTCTCGGCGAGGCCCTCCTCGAAGATCTCCGCAAACCGCTCTCTATAAAAATCGTTTGAGGCCAGCTTTGCCAGCACCGCTTCGCGAGACTCGTTCGCCATTTCATTCTCAGCAAGCAGTGGCGACCAGATCTGTGCTTCCAGTGACCGCTCCCGCCCGTCGAGGAAAAGGGCCTCAGCAAAAGCCACGTTATAGAGCGACGGCACATTGCGCCGCACGCCCTTCCCTAAATGACCCACAGGCGTCGCTAGCTCGTTCTGGGTAAAGCCCTGCTCGGGGATGTGGCACATGGCACAAGACAGCGTCTCGTTTTTTGACAGGCGCCGGTCGAAGAACAGCTGGCGCCCCAGATCGATTTCTGCAGGGTCTAGCTCACCGGTCACTGTAGGCAAACCCAGGGGAGGGTTCAGGCTAAGCTCGAAAAGCGGCTGTCGCTCTCCGAGCGCTTGTATGACTACTTTTGAATCGGTGACATAAGACAACGATTCATACCCCACCCGCGAATCCGCCAGCCCCACCTTATGGGCCCCATCAGTCAAAGGGCTGCCGACCGGCGCGACGATTCCGGCCAGCGGTAGGCTGAGCAGCGAGAGGCCGCCCAGACACTTCGCTAGCCCCCGTTGCACCGAGGCTCGAAAACGATTCGCAGTCTTGGCTGAAGGTGATAGCATCCAGCTAATTGTGGCAGAAAAATTTGGGGACAATCATGATAATCAAAGGATTTTTCTCAGCGCTGATTGCGCTGGCCGTGCTGGTGCAACCGACGTCGGCAGACGAGACCTGCATGTCACCGTATATGGCCAAGATCGTGGGCCAGGAAGACTATGTGTATATCTGGACGCTGGGTCTTGAAGGCGTTGGCGACGGTGAGGACAAACTCGTCACGGTAGACGTTAACCCGGACTCCGAGACCTATGCGCAGGTCATCCACTCGATCTCCATGGGTGGCCGCCACGAAGCGCACCACTCAGGCCTGACCGATGATCGCCGCTACCTGTGGGCTTCGGGTTTGGACACCAGCAAAATCTTCATCTTCGATGTCCATACAGACCCTGCGGCGCCTAAGCTGCACCGCACCATCGATGACTTCGTTGAGAAAACTGGCGGCGTGGTCGGGCCCCACACCAACTATGCGCTACCCGGACGCATGCTGATCACCGGTTTGTCCAATAACCGCGACCACGGCGGCCGCACCGGCATGGCGGAGTACACCAACGGCGGCGATTTCATCACCAGCGTCTGGATGCCCACCGATGACAACCTGCAGGGTGCCGAGAAGTCTGGAAACTTCGCGGACGGCTATGGATACGACGCGCGCGCCTTACCACGACGCAATGTGCTGCTGACGTCCTCGTTCACCGGCTGGAACAACTACATGATGAACCTCGGCAAGATGATGGGCGACGCCGAGGCGATGAAGCGTTTCGGCAACACCGTCGTTATTTGGGACCTACATACCCGAAAGCCCAAAAAGGTGTTGGATGTGCCTGGTGCGCCGCTCGAAATCCGCTGCGCCTGGGGCTCTCGCTCAAACTACTGCTTCACCACTACCGCCCTCACCTCCAAGGTCTGGTTAATCTACGAAGATGAGGCCGGCGAGTGGCAGGCGAAAGCGGTGGCGGATATTGGTGACGCCAGCAAGATACCTCTGCCCGTGGATATCTCGATCTCCGCCGACGACAACCACCTGTGGATCAACACCTGGAACGATGGGCTGACTCGCTTGTATGACATTTCGGATCCTTTCGCACCAACGCAGATCATGGAAGAGCAGATCGGCGAGCAGGTGAACATGGTCTCCCAGAGCTGGGACGGCGAGCGGCTCTATTACACCTCGTCGCTGCTAGCGAGTTGGGACAAGACCGCCGCTTCTGAGGGAAATGATCTGCAGTACTTCAAGCTCTACAAGTGGGACGGCAAGACGATGACGCCAGAATTTAATCTCGACTTTATCGAGCTTGGCCTAGGCGCCCCACACCAGATGCGATTCGGCGCTCACGCGCTGTATGGCGGTATGACCGCTCAGTCGCCGTCAGGCCTGATCACGACACCACCCGCGCACTGATACCAGCGTGCGCGGTACCCTCCTCCTGCTGATCTGGGCATGGAGTGCATCCGCACTCTGTGCCCCCCACGAGCACAAACCGCCTGTGGTACTGGCCCCGGGCTACGCGCCCTTGTCCTTCACGCCGCCGGAGCCCGGCAGTTACGCCCTCCCGGCCATGGGTAGCGCAGCAGATGGCGCGGTGATCGACAGTGACGGCAATTCAGCACAGCTCCATGATTTCCTCGGCGGCAAGCCCACTGTCCTGAGCTTTATTTTCACTACCTGCGATGACGTGAACGGCTGCCCTCTGGCTACCTACGTGATGCGGAGCGTCCAAGATGCTCTGCGGGCAGACCCCGAGACTGCGGATAGAGCGCGCCTGGTAAGCTTCAGTTTTGACCCGGTATTCGATACGCCTGACGTGATCGACGCGTACGGGTCGCAGTTTCGCGCGGGGGATTTTGACTGGCAGTTCCTCACCACGGATGGCGCCACCACATTGGACCCCATCCTCAACGCCTATGGTCAGTGGGTGATCCGAGACTATGACGAGAATGGCGAATACATGGGCACGATGTCGCATATCCTGCGCGTGTTTCTTATCGATGAATCCCGCCAGATTCGCAACATCTACAGCACCTCGTTTCTACATGCTGACACCGTTGCCAACGACGTGCGCTCGCTGTTGATGGAAGCTGCCGCTGATCCATCAGCGGACACGGGATCCTGACCCACTTCACGCACGACTCGATACTCTCAGCACTCGACACAATCCTCTGCTCTTCCCCACAATGATTTTCAGGGCCTGAAGCCCCGTCGCTGCGGCAATCAAGCACTGTATTCGTGCTACCCTGCGCGCGATTTTTCCTTGGGCTAAATAAGCGCGACGCGCCAATGCCCGAGCAGAGGAGATCTGAGGATGCTGATCAACGGTGAATGGCAGACCGACACGCCCACTTTCCCAGTTTTTAATCCTGCGACGGGAGAGGAGATTGGCCAGGTTGCCGATGGCACTGAGCAAGACGCTACGCGCGGCATTGATGCGGCGAGTGCGGCACTGCCCGCATGGATGAACGAGACGGCCTATGCCCGGTCAGCGGTGTTGTATCGTGCCTACCAGCTAATGCTTGAGCGCCAACGCGAGCTGGCTGAGCTAATGACCCGGGAGCAAGGTAAGCCGCTGAAGGCATCCATGAATGAGGTGAAGTACGCGGCGGATTTTCTGCTGTGGTTCGCTGAAGAAGCAAAGCGGGTGTACGGAGAGACCATTCCGTCTGCGCGATCAGATCAGCGGTTTCTGGTGCAAAAGCAAGCTGTCGGCGTTGTCGCTGCGGTCACCCCCTGGAACTACCCCATCTCCATGCTGACGCGAAAACTCGGCCCAGCGCTCGCCGCGGGTTGCACCGTGGTGCTAAAGCCCGCCGAAAGCACGCCACTCTGCGCCATCGCCGTCTTCAAGATTCTTGAGCAGGCCGGCTTGCCTACGGGCGTTGCCAATCTGGTCACGGCGAGCGACCCAAAGCCCATCGGCGAAGTGTTCTGCACTCACCCCGCGGTCCGCAAACTGACGTTTACAGGTTCCACCGCGGTGGGCAAGCATCTGGCACAAGCCTGCGCGCCCCAGCTCAAGCGGGTATCGATGGAGCTCGGCGGTCACGCGCCCTTCATCGTCTATGACGATGCCGATCCGGTGCATGCCGCCAAAGGGGTGTCGCTGGTGAAGTTTCTCAACACCGGTCAGGCTTGCATCAGCCCGAATCGGATATTCGTGCAGCGACGTATCCTTGATCCTTTCCTTGAGACCCTGCAGGCCCGCGTGAGCGGCATGCAAGCGGGTGACGGCATGGATCCGGCGAACAGTATCGGCCCGCTCATTAATGAGTCGGCAATCGAAAAGGTGGACCGACAAGTACAGGACGCCATCAGTCACGGAGCAACCCTGCTTGCGGGCGGCTCGCGCTTGACCGAGAACGGTCTGGACCGGGGATGCTTCTACGGTGCTACGCTACTCAGTAATGTCACGCCAGAGATGCTCATCTATCGTGAGGAAACCTTCGGGCCTGTCGCTGCAGTGGTGCCCTTTGATGATGAGGACGATGTGATCGCCATGGCCAACGACACAGACTATGGTTTGGCGGCTTATATCTATACCCAGAACCTGGCCCGGGCGTTACGCACCTTTGAACAGCTACAGTTTGGCATTATCGGTATCAACGACATTAATCCCACCAGCGCCGCGGCGCCTTTCGGTGGCATGAAAGAGAGCGGTTTGGGCCGGGAGGGCGCACGTGAGGGTATTGAAGAATACCTGGAGACAAAACTCGGCGGCCTCAGTATCTAACGGCGTGACGCCACAAGGAGCACATCATGGCAGGACCTGACTACCCAGGCCTCGACACACTGGCGCTACACGCCGGTGCGCAACCTGATCCCGCGACGGGCGCGAGAGCGACGCCGATCTACCAGTCGGCATCCTTTTGCTTCCCCGACTCGGATTACGCGGCATCGCTCTTCAACATTGAGCGCGCCGGACACGTGTATTCGCGGCTCAGTAACCCCACCAACGCCGTGCTCGAGGAGCGCATCGCGGCGCTGGAAGGCGGCGTAGGTGCTATTGCGACGGCCAGCGGTCAGGCAGCGCTTCATCTGGCTATCATCACGTTGATGGGCGCCGGCTCACATATCGTGGCCTCCGCAGCGCTTTATGGCGGCAGCCATAATCTTCTGGCCTACACCCTGCCCCGGTTTGGCATCGAAACGACCTTTGTAGACCCCCGAGACCCTCAGGCGTTCGCCAACGCGATTCAGGACAACACCCGCCTGGTATTCGGTGAGACGCTGGGCAATCCCAGCCTTGATGTTCTAAACATTCCGGCTATTGCTGAGGTTGCGCATGCCGCCGGGCTGCCCCTGATGGTGGACTCCACCACGACCACGCCCTACCTGATCAAGCCTTTCGAGCTCGGCGCAGACATCATTCAACACTCGGCCACCAAATTCCTGAGCGGACACGGCATTGTGATTGGTGGGCTGCTCGTCGACAGCGGCCAGTTTGACTGGGAAGCGTCGGGGAAATTTCCAACTTTGTCAGATCCTTACGAAGGGTTTCATAACTTAATTTTCACTGAAGAATTCGGTCCTGCTGCAATGATCCAGCGAGCACGCAAAGAAGGGCTTCGCGACTTTGGAGCCTGCATGGCCCCTACGTCGGCGTTTCACATTCTCCAGGGCATCGAGACACTCAGCGTGCGCATGAATCGCCACGTCGACAATACCCGCATCATCACATCGTTTTTGCTTGAGCAGGAGCAGGTCACGAGGGTCGGATACCCTGAACTCGAGGGCCATCCCGACCAAGCACTCGCCAAGGAGCTGCTGCCCAACGGATGTGGCGCCGTATTCAGCTTCGATCTGGCAGGCGGGCGTGAAGCAGGCATCGCCTTTGTTGATGCGCTCAGCGTGTTCTCACACCTTGCCAACATTGGTGACGCCAAATCACTGGTCATTCACCCGGCGAGCACCACCCACCACCGCATGGATGCCGAGGCCCTGGCCGCGGGCGGCATTGGCGAAGGCACGATTCGCCTGTCAATTGGCCTCGAAGACCCCAAGGACCTGATAGCGGACCTGAAGCAGGGCCTGCGTGCAGCGGGCAAGGCAGCGGGGGGCAGTCGCTAATGCGCATTGAGGTGAAAGGCGAGACAGCTTACTGCTACACCAACTCCCGAGACATCGAGGCAGACAAGCCCACCGTGGTATTTATCCACGGCTCCGGCATGGACCACACGGTGTGGACCCTCGCGAGCCGGCATTTTGCGCGACACGGCAACAATGTCGTGTCAGTGGATCTGCCCGGTCATGGGCGTTCTTCGGGAAGCCCGTTGGCCACGGTAGAAGAGATGGCTAGCTGGGTGATCGCAGTCTTGGACGTACTGGATATCTCCAATGCCGCTTTGGTTGGTCACAGCCTGGGCAGCCTGATCGCGCTCGAGTGCGCGGCCTCGCACAGCGAACGCGTCAGAGCGGTTGCACTGGTTGGCACCACCTCGCCGATGCCGGTGTCGGATGCCATCCTCAATGCCGCCGAGGCGGATGATCACGCCGCGTTTGACATGCTGACCCAGTGGGGCTTCAGCAAGCGCCATCAGTTTGGCGGCAACCGAAATTCGGGCATCTGGATGATCGGCAACACATTGCGACTCTACGAGCGGTCAGGCCCGGGCGTGTTATTCCATGATATGCGCGCCTGCAATGAGTACGCATCGGGCACCGATCAGGCTAGCAAGGTCGCATGCCCTGCTCTTCTCATTCTTGGGGCCGAAGACCGACTGACCCCCGTACGCAGCACTCGTGCCCTGCAGGAGGCGATTCCCTCGCCGGTAGTTGAAGTGCTACCCGGTGCAGGGCACACGATCATGGTTGAGGCGCCCAACGCCATGCTCGATGCATTGCATAAAGTACTTTAGGGCACTCGGCTAGCCGCAAACCGGCCCGCTGTGAATCATTCCAAGCCGGCGACACTCAGCCGGACTGCTGAATCATCTCCTCGATCTGGATGATGCGTTCCTTACCGAAGAACATCTCGTCACCGACAAAGAAGGTGGGTATACCAAAAGCGCCGCGCTCAGCGGCCTGCTGCGTGTTGTGCAGCAACGCATCTTTCACTGGCTGCGTCTGAATCGCCTCCACGAGTGCGGCAGCGTCCAGACCCGCTGACTGCCACACGCCGGCCGCCACCTCTGGATCTCCCATGTTCTGCTCCTGCTCCCACATGGCAGACAGATTCACTGCCACATAATCATCGACCACGCCCAGCTGCTGCGCCGCAATGAAGCCCCTCATCAACATGATGGTGTTGATCGGAAAATGGGGATTGAAGGTGAACTTGTCGAGCTGGTGCGCTGCGATGAACCGTTGGGTCTCCAGCATATCGTAGTCGAGCTTTCCCTTGACCTCGCCAAAAGCCACCATAGGCGCCTGATTATTAGTGAGCTTGAACAACCCCCCCAGCAACACGGGGGTGAGCGTCAGCGTTGCGCCGTGCGGCTCGGCAACGCCGGCGAGTACATGGTAAGAGAGGTAGGCGTTGGGGCTTGCGAAGTCGAACAGGAATTCAATATTGGATGACACGGCTGGGCTCCTTGACTAAAACTGAGTGTCTGAGATGGTTGTTCTGTGTAGAAGACGATCATAACCATCATAACCGCCCGTCGCGGCATGCAGCAGTGACCGGTTGTCCCACATGACCAGCATGCCCGGCTGCCAGCGGTGCGAGTAGACAAACTGGGGCTGACTCTGGTGGACGTAAAGCTCCATCAGCAGTGCGTCACTCTCTTCTGTATCCAGTCCCACAAAACCCTTGATATAAGCGGCAGAGGAAAATAACGCTTTCTTGCCAGTCTCGTGGTGCGTTCTGACGACCGGATGTTCATATGTTTCAAGCGCCCTCTCGCTTGGCAGGATCTTCATGCTCCGCCCCTGCTCCTGATCGGCCTCACCGTATGCACCATCAGGCGCATAACCCAAGGCGGCTGAGTGAATGGCATTGAGACCCTCTACCCTGTTCCGCAGATCATCGGGCAGATGCTTGTAGGCAGCCACCTGGTCAGCGAACAGCGTGTCGCCGCCCACCGGGGGGATCGTGATGCCATAGAGCGCAGTGGCCGCTGGCGGGACGGGCATAAAGCTCCAATCACTGTGGAAAATCTCCGCAAATATACTGGTCGTCTCATCAGCATTTCGCTGGATAGCAGCCACCTGCGGGTGCTCGTCGATGTGCCCAAAAAACGGATCCTGACCGATGTCGCCAAAGTGCTCACTGAATGCCACTAACTGAGCGGGTGTTAGCTGCTGATCGGGAAAGGCGACCACCTTATGTTCCAGCCAATGCGCTCGGATTTCCGCTACCAAGTCGCCGGACAAGGGTTGATTGAGCTGCACCCCTGTAATCGCTGCCCCACAACTTGCCCCGGAGGGTTCTACAGTCAGGCTCATTGCGGAAACTGAACGAAAGATGAGTCGTCAAATGTGGACTTCATGATTCCACCAGGCAAGGTCAGAGTAGGCACGCAGATCAAGCTCATGGGTCCAAGCTGAGCGATGCTGCTGCGCGAGATGATAATAGGTCTCCGCCATCTTCTCGGGCAGGAGTAAGCCGTCTTTATCTTTACCCTTGGCCTCCCTCAGCGCCTCAAAACGCTCGGCGCCCAGCATCTTGCCAAGGGTATCCGGCGCATCAACTGCGCCATCAACAAGAATGTGCACCACATGCAGGCCCTGCGCCGCGTACTCAGCGTTCAGGGTCTGGCAGAGTAGACGACGCCCCGCCATCGCCGCGGCATGAGAGTGCTGGCCGCTGTTTCCCCTCATGGCAGCCGTAGCTGACGTGACCAGAATTGTGCCATGCCCCCGCTCAATCATCAGCGGCACCAGCACCTTGGCCACGCGGAACAAGCCAAAGCAGGCCATGCGCCAACCTAGTTCGAAGGTCTTGAGCGGCGTATCGTCAAGCGACCGGTTGCCAATCTGGGCGCCGAGGTTATAGAGCACCGTATCAATCGGGCCGATGGCCTCGACCTCTTCGATCAGCGATTCCAGCGCGCCCTCGTCGACGGCGTTCAGCAGATGTCCGCTCGCGGACAAGCCCTCGCTTTGAAGGCCTTCGACCATGCCATTGAGACCGTCGATATCGCTCCGCCGACAGAGGGCTGCGTGATACCCCTCCTCCGCAAACTTTTTACCGACGGTGCCGCCGATACCGGCACCAGCTCCAATGATCAAACAGGTTTTTTGTCCTGCCACTATGCTACCTCCCGTTAATCCAGCACCGTACCGGCGCTGATCAGCGATTCGATCGCCTCATTGTCATAACCCAGCGCCTCTAATATCTCCCGACCGTGCTCACCAAGTCTTGGGGCGGGTCGCGATACGCGTGCCGGCGTTTTGTCGAACCGCGCTGGGTGCCGGGCCTGCCGCACCTCGCCGAAGTCGTCAAAGTGGAGACGATCCACCGATCCGTTCGCCAGGACTTGCTCATGCGCCAGCAACTCCGAACGATCGATAATCGGGGCACACGGCACACCTTCTTTATCGAATCGCGCGAGAATCTCTTCGCTCGACCACTTCTTAATTTCTTCGCCGGTAATCTCTTTGCGTTCACTGTTGTGTGTGAACCGCCCTTGCGCGGTTTTAAAGTTAGGGTGCTCAATCAGGTCCTCCCGGTTAAGAGCGCGGCACATTCCCTGCCACTCTTTATCGGAAATCGCGCCTGCCGTGATGAACCGATCCTGCGTTTCATAGATCAGGTCCATGGCGCCCTGATACTTGCGCACATCGAATTCCTGATCGGCATAGGTCAGGCCCGCCATGCCCTCCGGCCAGAACAAGCTCAGCATGGCGTCGAGCATGGACAACCGAATGTGCTGACCCTCACCGCTTTTCTCCCGGGCATAGAGGGCCGTAGTGATGGCCTGGGCTGCCGTAATAGCGGTCACCTTGTCAGCGATAATGACGCGGAACATCTGTGGCCGCCCTGTAGCGCGGTCGGCCTGAATATCCGTAGCGCAGGAGAGCGCCTGAATGACCGGGTCGTACACCCGCTTATGGGCATAGGGCCCCTCTTCGCCAAAACCATTAATCGAGACGTAGATGAGCTTCTTGTTGAGCTCGCGCATCACCGGCTCACCGAAACCCATACGATCCATCGCCCCGGGCCGGAAGTTCTGCAGCAACACATCAGCGCCCTTCACGAGATCGAATAGAATTTTTTTGCCGTCGTCAGACTTGAGATCCACCGCAATCGACCGCTTTCCGCGATTACAGGAGAAGAAAGCTGCGGTGACTTTATTCACCGTGGGCCCGATGTGACGCATTTGCTCGCCGGTAGTCGGCTCGACCTTGACCACCTCAGCGCCTTGATCCGCCAGCATCATTGCCGCCACCGGGCCTGACACCATGCTGGTGAGATCCAGGACCTTGATGCCCTCCAATGCGCTCATGCGTCACCCCCAAATTAATCTGGATAATTGATTTTCATCGCGCGCTGATAGGCAGGCCGCGTGTTGTGGCAATCGTAGTACCCCTGTAATGCTGGCGGTAAAGCGACCCCATAGGCAATCGCCCAGTCGAGGCAACTCATTAACAGGACATCTGCCAACCCAAATCCAGAGGTCATCAGCGTGTTGTCGTCTGCGAGCCGGTCAGCGACCACCTCAAAATGCCGGCTTACATAACTCGCCGCAGCCGCTGAGACTTCGGGTGACTCCCCATAAATCGAGCCTAAATCACCGTGCCGGCGCATCACGTAAAGCCCGGTCTCGTCGATCTCACCATAAATATAGGCGCACCACTCATCCTCTTTGGCAAACGCCTCTGGAGAATCAGGTACCGATACCTGACCGTCTGAGAAGTTATGGGTGAGATAGCGACAGATAGCCACACTTTCGGACAGCGAGACACGTTCGTCCCGGTAAAAGGGAATCTTCTGCTTACGATTCAGCGCAGTGAATTCTGGCTGCTGAGTCTCACCAGTCCGAGGCCCTATAGCGTGGTGCTGGTAATCCAAACCCAACTCCTCGCAGACCCAGATAGGCCTGAAACTGCGTGGCGTGCCGATTCCCCAGATCTCTCGCATGTTGCCCTGCTCCGCTCCCATTCCAGCAATTGTATATAGCGATATGGCCTTTCTTTCTACCGAGCCCACTGGGCTATCTACTCTCTAGGCGCCCTGAAACTCACCTCACTGTCGGCTGCGAGCCAGGCGAAAACGGCAAAGGCCGCCACGTTTTGATCCAACGATGCAGCATCGAGCTTGTCCACCGTATCGTCAGCCGTGTGATGCAGATCAAAGTAATCACGACCATCCTGATGCAACCGCAGCGTGGGCACGCCCGCGGCAATTAACGGATACAGATCCGGCCCTCCGCCGGGCTGATTATCACTTCCCGGCGCGATACCAATAGGTGCAAGCAGTCGAGCGATCTCGGCAAAGAGCGCGTCGCCAGCATCAGTTCGGCTGTCTGCTGTTACCTTCCATACGCGACCACCGCCAAAGTCACTTTCAGACCCGATCACATGCTGACCGAGTGCCGCTTCATATCGATCCCGGTAGGCATTAGCGCCGAGCAAGCCCACTTCTTCGGCGCCCCATAGCACCAATCGAATGGTCCGCCGCGGCGCCAACCCCGCGTCTTTTATCAGCTCCAGGGCGGCCATGGTGATCCCAACACCGGCACCATCGTCAATGGCGCCCGTACCCAAATCCCAGCTATCCAGATGGGCGCCGATGACAACGATCTCCTCCGGCACCTCCCGGCCCACCACTTCCGCAATCACATTGCCGGATTGCGCAGCGGGCACCTCGGAACTGTCCACTTTGATACGCACAGAGAGCGTTTTGCCGTCTCCTGCAATGCGCTCTAACTGATCCGCGTCAGGGTTAGACAGCGCCAGCGCCGGAATGCGTGGCACCCCTTGCTGGTAGCGAAGGGCACCCGTGTGCGGAAAGCGGTGACTATCGGTACCCACCGAGCGAATCAGGTATCCGACCGCACCTTTGCCCCCCGCAATACTCGGGCCAGCGGTGCGGGCCTCATTGAAATACCCATAGGACGAGCCATCTTGCGTTCGTTGCATCGCATGCCCTACGTAGGCAATACGATCCGACAGGCTACCCGCTGGCGCCCGCTTTAAATCCTCTAGGGTCTCAAATAGCTCGACCTCCGCACTCAGGCCGTCTTCTTTAGTGGAAACAGAGCCCCCTAGGGCCGTCACTGCCAAGGGCTGGGGGTAAGGCGTCAAGATCTCAGCGCCCTCTTCGTGCCGCTCCCATGCGTTCATTTCAAAAGGCTCATTGCGAACATTCGCGAAACCTTTCTCTGTGAGGGTTTTGATCGCCCAGACACGAGCCCGGGCTTCCGCCTGACTGCCTGCTAACCGGGGCCCGACCTCAGTGGTCAACGAGGTGACAATTGCCATAGCGTTACTTCCCATCATTGCCTGGGCACGAAGCATCTCCGCATGAGCGAGGCTCTCGCGTGACAATGGCTCAGCGATTGAGGCGCTTGCCATGAAATAAAGCACCAACGCGTGCGCTATACGTTGACAGATACTGAGGATCATAAGGGCAGACCTCTATTTAACGATGAAGGCAACACTCAAAAGGCAGACGTCACGCAGCCTGATCAGACTCTCGGTTGATCAGGGCCTTGCGCTGTTTGAGCCACAGATTTGCCGCTTTGGTCTGCGCTTTGGTCGCAGCCATCACACCCATATCAACCTGCGTAGTTCCGCTATGGCCCAGCGCCGCTATCTGCTCAAAGAACCAATACTGGGTGGCAAATGCACCCACCGTGCGGACAAGCTTGATGCCATTGAGAAAGCGGAGCGCTCTTGGCAGCAACGACAACGTCGACTCGAAACGGGGCAGTTCGGCGGTGCCTCGCAACAATTGCGCCGGCGCATCGGTCACGACGCACATCGGCCGGCCGATGCCGATCATATCGGCGCAATCGGTTTCCAGCGCGGCGTTCATAGCGTCCAGCCGTCGCAAGCCACCCGTGACCATCAGCGGGATATTGATCTCTTTCCGCATCGCCTCGGTGAAGTCCACAAAGTAGGCTTCTCGTGCACGAGTAGAGGCTGCCACGGACTGCTCTTCAACAGGCTCCATACCCTCCAGGTTAAGTAATCGGGGCTGCTCATAGGTGCCGCCAGATATCTCAATCAGGTCTACGCTGGCCTGCTCCAACCATTGGGCCACCTGCAGACTCTCGTTAAAATCAAAACCGCCGCGCTGAAAATCGGCGCTATTGAGTTTGACCGAGACCGGCACCGCAGGGCCGACCGCGGCGCGGACCCTCGCCACACAAGACAGCAGCAATCTCGCCCGGTTCTCTAGCGGCCCACCCCAGTGATCCTCTCGTTGATTGCTGCGCGGACTCAAAAATTGCGAGAGCAAATAACCGTGGGCCGCGTGCAACTGGACGCCCGTAAAACCCGCATTGACGAGCACCTTGGCACACCTTGCAAAGCCTGCAATCACCCCCTCGATATCTTCCTCGGTCATGGGATTAGGCTCCCCAAACTGACCGCCCGGCAGCCCAAGCTTTATGGCGGAGGGCGCCTTGGGATGAGGGTTAACAATCTTTTGGCACTGCCGGCCCGCATGGCTGATTTGCGCCCAAAAATGGTTGCCGCCGCGAGTCCCGGCAGCCGCCCAGGCTTCCAGGTTGGCTTGCATCGTCGCCGAGGGCTCACCCTCGACGATGACATTACCCGGACGCTCCAGATGGTCTCCATCGATCTGCACATTGCCAGACAGCAGGAGCCCTGCACCACCGTCACTCCATAGTCCATAAAGCTGATTGAGCGCTGCCGTGGGTTCTCCGGCGGGGCTAGCCAAACCTTCAGTCATCGCGGCTTTACACAGCCGATTTGGGATTTCTGCACCGCAGGGTAGCGTGAGTGGCTGATTGATCATGTGAGGTACTTCCTTGGAATTGGTCGTAGGGGACTGTTTTAATTAAATATCTTGCATAATTCCGAGGCGATAAACCGACTCCAGGATGCCGTCCCAGCCACCCTCACTGAGTGGCGCCAACACCTCGGCAATACTGGTATCCGTTCGCCATTCGAGATACGTGTCATACGAGGACTCCTGATCCCAGAATTCAACTAGCAGATCGTGCCTGATGCCTCGTTAGGTACCACATTAATCCGCTCGTAGCCTGCAAATTCTCGCGTATCCGACAGTGCCGCTCTGAAAAGATCGCCCGTGGCCTCGACATGACCGGGCTTACAGGGAAATTTGGCTACCACTACGAAACTCATTGTGCTCCTCCTCTATTTATTCCGCTGGTTGAATGCTGGAGACTACGGCAAGTCTCCCAATATTGAAATGTGGCGGCGCATCTCACCCCGCAGCAGCACCCGAACCCATGCCGGCAGAAATGGCGCTCCACTTCTAGCAAGGACGGTTATTGGCCTCCGCGTCAGTATCTGTCGTATTTTCAGCGACTCCCTGACATACTTGGATTCCCCATCATTCGGCCCTATTATTTAAGTGACTGTGATATCAAAGGAAGGACACATCATGAATGACAAGCCCGTTTTTTCTTCTGCAACGACAATCGATCCGGCGGTTAGTATTGCTAGTACCAATAAGGTTCTCAGCAATACTTACTGGCTGTTGGCGCTGACGCTGGCATTCAGTTCCCTGACAGCGACCCTTGCTGTGGCAATCAACATGCCCCAGTCTCTCGCTTTGGTGCTCATGCTTGTCGGCTTCGTGCTCCTCTTCGTCGTCCACAAAATGGCGGACAGTGCCAAGGGTCTGCCCGCGATTTTCGCCTTTACCGGCGTCTGGGGTGCCTCTATAGGGCCAATGCTGTCGTTTTATTTGGCAATGGACAACGGGCCAACCATGGTGCTGCAGGCTCTCGCCGGTACCGCGTTGGTGTTTTTCTCGCTGTCAGCGTATGCCCTGAACACTAAAAAAGACTTCTCTTATATGGGCGGCTTTTTGATGACAGGCCTGATCGTTGCAGTTGTTGCAATGATCGCGAACATCTTCCTCGCGATTCCGGCGCTGTCATTGACGCTTTCCGCAGTCGTAGTGATGATCATGGCGGGGCTGATCTTGTTTGATACCAGCCGTATCATTCACGGCGGCGAAACCAACTATATCCGAGCGACGGTTGGCCTTTATCTGAACATCTTCAATCTGTTTATTCATTTGCTTCATCTCATCGCCGTTTTCACCGGCGGTGACGACTGATACCGGCCTAAAGCCCGTTAAAGCCCCGGCCACGCCGGGGTTTTTCGTATTCGGACTATGGAAATCTCGTTAATCATTCGAACCTCCCCCGAAGACGCGCACCGCCTCACGTCCGTGCGCGGCTTCATCCAGACCGCGATTGAGCAAGGGCATACGATCCGGCAGTGCTTTTTTCAAAGTGCGGGCGTTATGGCGGCGACCCAGCCCGAGCAGCTTTCAGAATGGCAACAGATCGTTAATGTCACTCAGGCGGAGCTGTTGCTCTGCAGTCAGGCTGTCGAGGAGCATGCCATCGATCCCGAAGGCCCCTTTCAAATAGGCGGGTTGGGGGCGTTAGTCGAGGCAGCGGTAAAATCAGACCGGCTGGTGTCCTTTGTCTGATCTCGCATCCAATTCCAATAGCAAGGACTGGCTCATCACGCTGTCAGGAGAGGCGCAAGCGACGGCTACACTGCAGGCCGGCGTGGATCTGGCCTTGGCCGCTGGGGCATTTGGGCAAAAGGTCACCCTGGTCTTTTCCGGAGAGGGTCTCGCGCTGTTGCAACCCGAGCCTCAGCGCCATGAGTCACTGCATCGCCTGCTGGGCTCACTGCCGCACTATGAAATTGATCAGGTATATGCGCTGGCATCATACGGTGAAGCGCTGACCTACCGTGACGATCTGACCGTCCTACCCATTTCGCAGGCAGAGTGGGCAGCCACCGAGGTGGCAGCGGATATCGTGGTGAATTTCTGATGGTCTTGCATCATCTCTTTGGCCAGCAGCAATTAGCCGACTGCCTGACTCTTGTGGGTGCCGATGACACGGTCTTGATCATCGATGCCGGCTTACTTGAAGTGGCGGGTGAGGCTTTATCGACTCTTCCGTGTGCGGTGATGCTCCTCGACGACGCCGAGTCTCATGGCGCGGATCACTGCAGCCTTCCCGTGATCGACACCAACGGCTGGCTAGACCTGGTTTGCCAGTACCCTCATAGCATGAGCTGGGCGTGAACCATGGTGAGTGAAAACCAACTCGCTGATCTCTGTGACGACAACGGCTTTTTGAATGATCCCCGCAACTGGTCTGACGACATCGCGCAGGCTTTTGCCGCTCAGGACGGCATTGTACTAACAGACGCCCACTGGGAGGTGCTATCGCTCCTTCGCGACTACTTCACGGCCTTCGGCGACTCCCCGGCCAATCGCGCGCTGGTGAACTTCACAAAACAACAGATTGGGCCCGAAAAAGGTAATAGCCTCTACCTCATGGGGCTATTCCCTGGCTCGCCAGCCCGCGTGGGCAGCCGCATTGCCGGCTTGCCAAAACCCAAGAACTGCCTGTAGCGACTGTGCAGCAACTCGATTATCAACCTGAGCGGTGCGAATCCCTTTTTCTTGAAAAGGCCGCGAAGGCATTAGACCGACTGAAACCTCTCGCGCCCGCCACACCGCAGCACCACGCCTCCATCGTAAGCGGCTATCGCCTCAGGACTGAGTTCAGAATCTGGCACGACGGCGATGACCTGCACTACGTAATGTTTCCACCTAGCGAACCCCGTAATCCGCACATTATCGCAGCGTTTCCCATAGCGGCGCCGCGCATTACGGAGGCAATGGCACCGCTCCGTGAAGCACTGAAGGGCTCAGCTGAGCTGCGACGCAAGCTATTTCAAGTGGAGTTTCTATCGACACTCAACGGGGAACTGCTGATCACGTTGATATACCATCGCCCGCTCGACGACGCATGGCACGCCGCGGCCCACGCACTTACTGGTTGGCTGTCTTGCAAGATCATTGGTAGAAGCCGTAAACAAAAGCGCGTGCTTGACACCGACTGGGTCGAAGAGGTCATTAATGTCGAAGGTCGGGCGTTTCGCTATCGCCAACCGGAGCAGTGCTTTACGCAGCCCAATGGCTTTATCAATCAAAAAATAATGGGGTGGCTACTTGATCAGTGCGATAAAACTGATACGGATTTGCTAGAACTTTACTGTGGCATCGGGAACTTCACCCTGCCTCTCTCGCAACGTTTTCGCAATGTGCTGGCCACTGAGCTCAGTAAGCCCGCCACAGCAGCTGCGCGCTGGAATGCCGAAGCAAACCGATGCCACAACATCGAACTCGCGCGTTTATCCGCCGAGGAGATGACCGCAGCGATAACGGGCGAGAGACCGTTCCGGCGGCTCGCGGATCTAAAACAATCACTGACAGACTATCAGTTCGATACCTTGCTAGTAGACCCACCCAGAGCCGGCCTTGATGCCGCAACTTTGGGACTGGCGAGTTCGTTCAAACGGGTGCTCTATATCAGTTGCAACCCCGAGACGCTCAGCGACAACCTCGCTACACTGTCATCGACGCACAGTATTGAGAGCCTGGCGTTTTTTGACCAGTTTCCCTACACCGATCATTTGGAGTCAGGCGTGGTCCTGAGTAAAAAGACGGCATGAGAGCGCTGACGACTGAGCAGATCCAAGAAAGATTGACCCCCCACCCAAGCTGGCGATTGGAAGACGTTTGGTTGGCCAGAGATCTTCAATTTGCTGACTTCGAAGCTGCTTGGCAGTTCATGAGCCACGTGGCGGACTGTGCTGAACAGCAAGACCATCATCCCAACTGGTACAACGTCTACAGCATGGTGCAAATCAGACTATCCAGTCACGATGCCAACGGCATCACTGAGCGCGACTTCGCAATGGCAGAAAGCATCGATCAGTATCTGGCCACCGTACATCACACCGACCTGCCCGCTACGGCTATTTTTAGCACCTAAAGAAAGGAATTTGCCCATGCAACTCTCTTTTTATGACGCCAGCATAATGTGCTACGAGCAAATACTCCAAAGTACCGCCAATGTGCTCAAAGCAGGGCGAGAGCACGCTGAGGCGAGCGATATGCCCTTGAGCGACATTGTCGACTATCGACTGCACGAGACCATGAATCCCTTCAGTTTTCAGGTGATCTCTGTTTGGCACCACTCCTATGGCGCGGTTCAGGGCATGCGCGCAGGGGAGTTCAACCCGCCCCCTTCAAAGCCGGGGATCGACTACGCTGGTCTATGCGATCTGATCGATGAGGGTCTGGCCGAAATACAGAAAGAAACGCCAGAGTCGATGGCAGCGCTGTCAGGTCAGAACATGTACTTTCGCTTCGGCAAGATGGAGATCCCCTTCACAACCGACAACTTTTTGGCGACGTTCTCGAAACCCAATCTGTACTTTCATGCCACCACGACCTATACCGTGCTGCGCCAGCTGGGCACGCCTCTGGGTAAGCTCGATTTTTTGGGAAACATGAAGGTGGGGCACTGAGGCCTCAGACCAGCGGACAAGGGCTGATGTAGTGCCCCGAATACTGCTTAAGCAACCAAAATTGTTAGGCAGTCAGAAACTCGCAAATGGCTTCGGTAACACCAGATTCATTCAACATCGGGGCATGACCCACCCTGGGCACGGACAGTACAGCCATGTCGGGATGCACTTCGCACATCTTTGCCACACAGCTCTCGGTCAGCAGGTCTGTCAGTTCACCGCGAATCAGTAGCGACGGCACTGCGGACATCGCGGCAAACAGGGACCAGAGCGCGTCTGCCTCGGTATCGTTATTTTCCGCAGCGAGGGGCTCTGCAATCCGCGGGTCGTAATCGACGATCACCTGGCCGTCTCGCTCCACATAGCACTGATGCGCAAAATCAGCCCACTGCACATCTTGCCAATCTGGAAAAATCTCAGCGCTGGCCGACTTCAAATACACCCTGGCCTCGTCCCAGTCTGCGAATGGGCCCACCATGCCCACATAGGACTTGATGCGGTTCAACCCAACCTCCGCGATTTCGGGCCCGATATCGTTGATCACCGCGCGCGTCACCAACCCCGGGTACAGCGCATTTAAGGCAAAGGTCATGAGACCGCCCATGGAAGTCCCCACGATCGCCACCTGCTTTATCCCCAGATCACTCAGCAGGCCGCGCATGTCTTCGACGTATTGCAGCAAGGCGTAACGCGACAGGTCGTCGTCATAATCTGACCGGCCCCGGCCCCGCTGCTCGGGCACGAGCACACGAAAGTGATCGGCGAGCGCAGGCGTTAGCTCCTGAAAGTCGCGACTGTTGCGGGTTAAACCGTGCAGACACAGCACCACAGGGGCATTGTCGTCGGGGCCAGGATAGTCTCGGGCGTATAGCCGGAGTCCATCCTGAGTCTGAAAAAAGTGGTCTTTAAATGCGCTCATGTTACGTCGGCGTAGCGACTGGTGAGCGCCTCATACACCGCCTCGGGAAAACCGGCAGCGGTGGCATCCAGCGATCCAAGCAGTTCAGACAGGTGCTCATTATCTTCCCGCCCCTGCCACTCTTTGATGTAGGTGCCGTCCTGATAACCGTGATCCTGACGGAAAAAATTCAGTACATTTTTGCCCACGTAATGTCGATACAGCGCATCAGCCGAAAGATCGCAGGCCTGCATTAACGCGTGAAATAGGGGAACCGAGAATCCTTTGGTCTCCAGCGCATGCTGCGCCAGTGCCTCGGTCGCTACGTGAATGCGTTGGCAGGCACTCTGCTCATCTGACCCGACTGGCGTGCCTACTGTGAATTCATCGGCGATCTCGCCGGCCAAGGCCTCAAGGTCAGTGTCAGGTAAGAATAAGGCAGACATGCCAAAGTGCCAGATATCGACCACCTCCAGCCGCACCTGTTCCATGTTAGCGGCTTGCTTTTTCCACCACTTGTAACCGACGTGGTCCATCAACTCGCCACACTCGATCCAGGTTGCGCGGTACCACTCAAAGTGCTGGTTGATCCAGTCCTCATGGACTCGGCTGTTCATACGATGCTGCATCTGCAGCATGATCAGAATGGCTTCTCGATTCATAGAGCGAGTAACACTGGATTGACGCGCAAAATTTTAGCACGCAAGCAGTCGGAACTATGAGGGAAGACCGACATTTTGCTACGTATTAAAGGCGCGCTAGCCAATCGCCCGGGTTGCTTATGGCACCCCGGTTTATTCGTGAGTCTCCATATCGGTCGCGAATAAGCGATCAGGTTGGCGAAAGGTTTTGAATTCAAGACAGTTCCCACTGGGGTCCGTCAAAAAGCAGGTTCTCTGCTCCCCGACCCTGCCTCCGAAGCGGGTCGTGGGTGAGATCACAAAGTCACACTGCTGAGCCTCAAGTCGCTCAGTCAGTGATTCAAACACGTCCCAGTCGAGCACCACGCCAAAGTGCGGCACCGGCACCTGCTCGCCATCCACGGGGTTGGTGTCGATCTCGCCCTGCGCCCCTTGCTCGACGCGGTGAAGCACCAGCTGATGGCCCCAAAAATTCAGATCAACCCAGTCATTAGACTCCCGACCTCTGGTGCATTCGAGCACCTTCTCGTAGAAGGCGAGTGTTTCCTTAAGATCCCTCACCGGGATTGCTAAATGGAAAGGGTTCAGGTCAGTCATGGGCGACGCTCTGAGCACTGCCTTCCCGTTGCCGCTTCTCAGCCTCCACAGCTCTATAGCTCGTCACGACTTTCGAGCCTGTTAGTAATCCCATAAAACAGTGCCTACGCAACACTAGCTGACAGAATGCTAATACAACAACAATGAATTAGTGCACCGCTGCGGGATACCGGATCTCGAGCGGCGGACATTGAGCAGGTTGTGGCGGTACCGGTCGTGGCGTGAGGTCCCCAACCAGCTCAAGGAAAACACCATCAGGGTCGATCGCATGTACGATACCCCCGGTATCGGTATCGGTACCCGAGCAACACGGCGCGACATCTGAGAGAAACGGCACGTCCTGTGATTTGAGAATCGTCACAGCCCGCTCGACATCGGGCACCGTGAGCGCGAGGCGATTGATACCCTTGTGATTGATGGGTGGTGGATAGGCGGGCTCAGGATCAAAAGGCGCTATCCACTGGAGTAACCGCAGTCGATGACGATCACCGCGATCAAGCGCGACATCGGCGCCGCGATAGGTTACTGGCTCGTCAAAACCCCAGGCCGCAGACTCTTCGGCGGTGAGCGTTTGCTCATTGATCCATCGTACGTTGGTGTAACCAAAGCGCCGGTAGAAGGCGACTGACGCCTCGACATCGCTCACGTTGATGCCGATGTAGGGCATGCCCATGATTTGGGTCTGCTCGGAGTTTTGGGCGGGCCGCAGAATGGGGCTCTCCTCCAGCTTGAGATAGATCCCGTCGGGGTCGCGCATGAACACAAAACGATTACCCGGGGCACCATGAGGCTCGCTGATAAACGCGACGCCCTGGCTTTTAAGCAGCGCGTAATCCGACATCAAGTCGCCGGTCATCAAAGTGGCGTAGGCCATACCCAGATGATTGGGTTTGCCATAGGGCGGCTCCGGGTTGAACGGCACGCGCCACTGCAGCAAATCTATACCGGTGGTGTTCTCTGCCCCGGGAAACAGCAACACCTCCCCTTTTTCCAGCTCATACTGACAGAGATCGAACATGCCCAGCGCACGCGCCATCGCGTGGGTATTGGTGAGCGGGAACCCTGTGATTCCCCGAGTAAAGCCCAGGCGCCGATAGAACTCACGGGTACTGTTGAAGTCCTCGGTGTGAATCGCAAAATGAAAGCGCGCCCAGAGGCCGATATCGGTGCCAGATTCGAAAGCAATTTCGGGTGTTTGGACCGTCGCCTGTAACTCGTAATCCTCGCTTTTCACTTGCCATGACGAGAGAATGAAAGCGATCGCCAGGCTTGCTGCCACAACCTGCGCGGGACTGAAAAAAGATTTCGGCATAGCCACTTGAATCCTTAAGGCTCTGAAAAAACTGGCCGAGAGCCAAACGTCTACGTCTGTCAGAGAAGCCTGCCGGGGGGAGCATACCGCAAAAGATACTAGAGATAGAGCCAACTAGAGATGCCATCCGTGGTGAGCCTTACGTGGCCTCGTCATTCTTGGCTGAGCTTTGGAGGGCATGGCGGATCTGGAGTTCAGACCGTCGATGGGCGGTATTTCGCAAGCAGAGTCAGCTGCGAGACGCGCCAGCGCTAGACCAGCTCAGAGTACTTTGCAAGGTAGCCTCTGAATCAATGGCCGCCTAAGAGCGGCGCTCTACGTTGCTTTTCTGTTGCCCTGACGCACACGAGGTCGATTTCGCCAAAGGAGGGATGGTCGGCCGAACCCCAGCGGATGAACTGGTTCAGGCCACAAAATCGATCAGCAATCAGGTACGGATGACGGTGATCGTACTCGGTGTAATCGAAGGAGATTCTCATGACGGTCCCAGCCGGCACCTTGGCAATAGCACCCCTTGCCGCCAAATGATCACCGAAGGCCCCCTCGGGGATCACAATATGCACGGCAGACTCCGCCAATACCCTCACGGGGGTGGCTAAGCTCAGGAAAAAGATGGTAAACAATCGTTTCAAAGAGATTGCCCCGCCAAGAATCACTGAGGCTGTTTACGAGGCAGTTTCGTCTGCGGACCACTTCAGGACACCTATCGTACTCCTACTGAGGTCCTGGACCTGAATTACGCCTGGTCTGAAACAAAGACCGCAGTCATCCTTTTTTCACTAGCCGAAGTTCAACTCAACTCCGGTACCGACGGGATCCGTCAGTTCTAACTGAGTAAACGCTCCACCGGTCAAATCGAAATCCCTTCGCGTATAACCCACGCCTAGGGTTTTAAGCTTGGCAATGAAGCCTTCCAGATCGTCACACGCGAAAGCGACATGGTCGAGGTAACCTCTCTCACATGCCGGCGTACCTAAAACATCACCCCACTCCACCAAGTGTAAAATCGGAAGGGCCTCCAGATACAACCAATAACCAGGAACCGGCACGGCAGGCCGGAAGCCCTCGGCTAGACCAACAACATCCACATAAAAAGTTCTAACTTCCTCCAGCAGCGGCTTTGGAGCACGGATATTAAAGTGATTAAAAGCCAGAACACCCATTCAATTCCCTCCAACTCTTCTGCAGTTTCTCACCGTACTGACCCAACCGCCGATTTTCAATTTCGCCCACCCGAGCACACTAGGAGTCGGAACCTGCCACGTTAGGAACTTTATGCTCAGTTGCTTGGAGATGATGGGCGAGCGATTCCCCGGTCTCTATATGATGAAACCAATCAAATTGACTGGCAGGTGCGTTGCAATCAACATTTTTGGCGGAACGTGAATTAATGAGATCGTGTAGCGACACGGTGCGTGTTTCGGTACTGATCCGGAGGATTCCAGACTGATTGGGTATCGAGCAATGTAGATGAGCACCCGAGAAGGCCATGATGTCTCCCGGCTCTATAACCACAGGCACTGCGTCGCTAGGCGATAGCGAGTCTATGCAGTATGGCAACATAGGATACGCTGTGTTCTTGTCAGCCTTAAGCTGCCGTATGAATTCCGGATAGCTCCAACCAGCACTGGTATTCAGCACTGGCACGTCCCAAAGCGCCGGGAACATGCCAATGGTGCGGTCGTTCGCAACAGGCCAAATCGGAGCCCACCAATTTATTTGCGCATGAACATTCGATCCCCATGTGTCCCGATGCACTGGCAAGTCGCGCATATAGCGAGTTCGAGAAACGTCATTTGATGGCTGAAGTCGCAGCTTAAAGTGGTCAAAGAAAGCGGCAGAGACATCGACTCCTGCCTCGCGCAGTACCGCCCTGTAGAGGCTCGCCACATCGTCATTTTCTCGCACTGCTTGTCTAGCGCTGCTCGCTCGGTGTCGGAAGTCCGGTGATTCCAGCAGCGATTCCGCTAAACAGGGATCAGTCACCTTAAGCGCTTGTCGTGTGATGTCACGAATACACTCCACAAGTTCAAGCATCGCTGGTAACGCGCGATAAATGACCACCGCACCGGAGAAAACTGCACTCGCGCGATCTCTGTCATTCTGCGAGGAGCTGGGGTACCGCAAATCTAGCGCGTCAGAAGCCAGATTTTTCTCAGTTGGTGCTCCCCCACCATTGCCTCTTTTGGGTCTTGCAAGCCACGTGAACCAATTGATGCTCACAAGTCGGCGGGATCTTTTGCGCTAGCACCTCTTTGGGGTTGGGCAGAGGTCGCCGTTTCAATACCGCAATCATCCGATAAATAATCAAGGATAGATTCGTATAAAGATAATTTATGGTCAAAAAAGAGAGTATTTGAAAAATGATCTGCCCCCTTTAGCTCCAGATAGGTGTGGTTTTTTTCGGCCTTGAGTAAAGCTCGTCGATACTTCTTCGCGTGCTCGAGCGGCACACGTTGATCTACCGTGCCGTGGATCAACAAAATTGGGACGTTGACTTGCTCCACCTCATTAATTGGTGACACGCTGTCGTCCCACATCCGAAGTTGTTCAACTTTGCTTCTCCCCCTGAGGCGGTATCTGTAATAATTTACCTGCATTTCAGGATCCGTTACGGCCGCTCCGGCAATAACACATTGGTAAATTTGAGGCGTCCTAGACGCGGCAACTAGCGCAGCATAACCACCGTAGGACCACCCGAACATTGCCACACGATCGCTGCTGGCCAACCCTTCGGCAACAGCCCATGCTACGCCGTCGTCCTTGTCATCCTGCATTTTATATCCGCCTTGTCCGCCCTTAGAGAAGGCAATTTGATAGAACCTTTGACCGTAACCTTTAGAGCCTCGATATTGGGGTTGTAGGACTAAAAATCCTTCGTTTGCGAGCATCTGCGCCCACTCGTCAAAAATAACGGTTTCTCGCACGAATGGCCCCCCATGGGGCATCACGACCATAGGGAATGGTGGATTGCCCTCAGGAACTGTGACGAAAGCGGGGATTACCTCTCCATCTCGTGCCGCGTAGGTAACATAATGGACGTTAGCCAGATTGTCCGAGTCCAACCATGGCCGTTCAGCGCCTATTAGTTGCAGAGTCCCCTCGTGAAAAAGGTAGTGGGTGCCAGGATCATTGGGGCCGCTGTTACGAATGACAAGCGTCTGGCCATCGCGCGACCGCCCTGCAACCCGAAGGTAATATGCATGTGGTATGAGGCTCTCGATGTGTGCGTGCAGAGCCTGCTCGCTAGAGTCGAAATACTCGATAGTGGGTTTCTCCTTGCAGTGCATGACACCTGAAACCAGGTTCGGGTGTTCCCACTCGTTGCTGTGATAACGGACTCCGCATATGTCGACATCATTCCTGTGGTAGAGAAGCTCTGAGAACTCCCTTGTATCAGGGTCGAACGACCACAGACCGCTCGTATTCGCATTACGATTAGCCTCAACGATCAAGTTGCCGGGCACTTGCGGATCGAGTCCGAACACCCGAAACTCCTCGAACGCGTCCTCCGACTGACGGTAGAACTCTTTCCACTCGCTAGTATTCTCTGGCCTCCAGAACCACAAATATTCTCGGCTAGCGAGATCGAAACCGCGTGCGAGTGCTGGTTTTCCGTCGCGATCAAAATCTATATTGCCAAGTAAAAGCTTCCCCCTTATCAAGAGCTTCTTGGACCCCGTTTTTAGGTCAAACTCCCAGTATGCTCGGGGCCTAAAAGCTTCCTGGAGCTTTGCGCCGACACCTCCGCTAGTCCCTTCAGCGAACGAAATCAATATTTTATTTTTTTTGTTAGGCAGAGTGCTTACCAGAGAGGGATCACGTTCATTGAAGCCATGAATCCTTCGTGCTTCAAGATCAACAAGGGCTATACGAAACTCATAAACCCCCTCGTTGAAACCATCGATCATTTCCCGAACCTGTTGACGAGCAAGGAAGATGAGATTGCTGTCATCGACCCACTTTATTTCAACTATTTCCATTGGATCGGCGTTTACCCTGAAAGGGACCGCTTTCAAATCTTCTGTGGGGTACACCTCGATAACTGGATCAGCGCCCTTCTGGGTAATTCGCAACAACGCAAGCGAAGCACCATCGGGAGAGAGAGAGACTTGGCTTATGGTTGGCCTTCTAGCCCAATATTCAGCGGGGTAAGGAGTTGCCTGAGATAATTCCGAATATTGAGCTAAGAGTGCGGCCAATAGTAGGGTGCACCTTGCACTTGAGAGTATAAATTTGATCAGCATTTCGTCTAAGGCTGTTCCAGTATTATTTTAGGTCTCGCCAAGCAGATAAACCGCGTCTAGGAAGAAAGTCCTCCCCTGAAGGTCGTAACCAAAACCAATGGGCGTATTTGAAAAAGAGATGACTTCTGACCCATCAACTCGCGGGGGTTGCTTGTTAAAAACATTCCTAATGCCCACCCCGAGGATAAAGGTATCTGCTTTGTAGAATAGCGAGGTGCTGTGCCTGAAATAGCTGTCTGCCTCTGCATAGTCACGACACAACACATCATCGGGCGGGCCCAAGCAGGTGTCCGACCCTCCAGCAATTGAGTCGAACTCGTCTATTGCTTCGGAATCCTGTTTCACTCCATCAAGGAATCTTGTTTCCCAAGTGAGGGTCCATCGGTCCCATTTAAAGCGCAGCGCCCCCTGCACCTGCCACTCCGGAAACCCCCATTCACCTGCATACTCTTCATAATCTACTGTGCCATCGGGGCTAGTAAATTGAGTAGAGCGTTCAATCAAACGCGTCGCATTAAGACTGAAACTAACGTCTATTGGCGCCCCCCAGTTCAATTGATCGTTGAAAGACAGGTTGTAGTCAACGCCTCGTGCTATTTCTTGGTCACGATTAATAAACCCTAAATCCATAAAGGTGATCTGGGGGTTTTCCGAAGAGGTGAGGTCCCTAGTGATCCGGCTGCAAAAAGCACTGGAGCCATCTCCAGCCTCGTCGGTATAGCAATCCCTAACGATGAAGCCTGTGCTGGGCTCAATGACCGTATTCGTAATGTCTATTTCATAGTACGTGACGCCGAAAGATAATTTGAATTTATTAGTAAAATTCTGCTCGTAGGCAAAGCCAACAGTCCAGGATTCCGATTCTTCTGGATCCAAATCTAAAGCCCCCCCGGCTTCAGCTTCCACATTAAAAGTATTGAAGCCGCCATTGTTGGCCTTTGTCGGATCCACGCCAGTGGCCCTGCAATTTGACAAAACTAAGGGATCTCGTTGGTCATTCTCGGGGATGTATTCCCCCGTTAAATTGTTGAGTGCTTCCTCCGGTAAATAGCAAGGATCTGAAACGTTTAGGAATCCAGTGGAACCTGACAAAAAAAGCTCCCGCAAGTTTGGAGCTCTGAATGCAGTACCCCAAGTACCTCTGATGAGTAGTGATTCTGCGGGACGCCACCCCAACTTAATGGCCTCTGTAGTATTGGCTCCGTAATACTCATCATCGGTAAACCTTGCAGAGACGTTCAAATTCAGTTCTGTAAAGAGGGGTTTATTTACCAGTAACGGGACTTCCAACTCGGCGAACCACTCGGTAACGTTTCGAGTGCCATAGGCGCCCTTATCGGCGAAGAAACCCCAAAATAGTCCATCCGCGGCAACTGCATCGGGCTTTGATTTGATCTCGTCTCTGCGAGCCTCAAAACCAACTCCGAGCGCTGCGCCTCCGGCCGGGAGATTGAGCACATTTCCTGAGGCATAAATTGAAAAAATAATTTGCTCGTAATCGGTATCAAAATGTCTTGTGTCAAATAAGTATTCCCTCTCAGCCAGCGTGGCAAAGTCACCCGTTACACGTCCCAGCGGGTATAAAGAACTTGCGTACATGTTCACGGGAACACAGTCTGAGGTGACGTCTGGGGCGAGAGAGTAATTAAGATCATTGCTACATGGGGTTGAGGAGGAGGAGTTGTAACCAAGTGAGTGATTAAGACGGTCCTCCCTAACACCATATCTATCTGATTTGCCGTTTGAGTGCGAAAAGCTCAGGTAAGTGTCGAATCGCCAATCGTTGAGTTGTCCAAAAGACAGCGAGGGAATGTCGCCCCTAATGCCGGTGACTATGCGAACTTGTGACTGTTCCACCTCAATTAGGTTTCGATCTCCGGACACAGAAACGATAGGTACAGTAGGAACCGGTCCCAACGCGCCCGGGTACAGATTTACGATCCCAAAGTCCCGAAATTGAGCTGGTGTTAACCCATATGCAGCAGCAATGTTGGCGGCAATCGATGGGTTATCGAGGTAAGCCCCCATGGCCAGCCCACAGTCAACGCCTCGTGATTGGTTCGGGTTGCATAAATTGAAGGGATTAAGGGCGGGCACCTCAGGAAATAGCTGACCCTCCCCGCTATTTGCCGCCACCTCCAACAATGCGTAGTTAGCTTCAAAGTAAGGCGTGAGGTTAGCCTCTCCAGTGATCGTGTATTCCCCGAAAGCCATGATGTTAAAACGTGTAGATTTAGGAAAAAGATCGGCGTTGAGCTGACTGGGCTTTCCATTCAAGTCGTACTGACGCAGATCAACATCCCCTCGGCCGTCGCCGTTACCATCCGCGGCTAAGCCAGTAAACGGGTCCCCTGACTCAGAAAAATTACCCCAACCTCCGTTTGAGTACCCTGGAGTGTAGTAAATACTTCCTACCGCTAGACCCGGGATGAAGGTTCGCGCACCCAAGCTCCCCAGTCGGCAATTGCCCAGGGGATCGTATCCTAGAGAGGAAAAGTATTGACCTTCCGTTCTCAGCCTACCGTTCTCATCCACCTCCATATGAGTCTCACACCCTGAAGTCCATGACCTATTCCCCAGAGAGGCTTTTTTGGTGCTCGCATACTCAACTCCGACACCGAACAACCCTCGATCGGTGTTGACGCCCCAAGAGCCATAAACTGTTGAGTCAGCTCCACCCTTTTGTTCCGGATGGTTACTGTAAATTTCGAGTTCAAGGCCTGCAAAATCTTTCCTAAGGATGGCGTTCACCACACCTGCGATAGCGTCTGAGCCGTAAACTGAAGAGGCTCCGTCAAGTAATATGTCGTAGCGAGCAACTAACGATCGAGGGAGTAAATTTAAATTTGGAGCCGCAGGTGCGCCCTCAACACCGGATGGCGACACTCGTCTACCGTTAATCAGAATAAGATTTCTGCTTGCGCCAAGACCACGGAGGTTCACTGTAGAAGCTGCTGGTCCATTGTCTAAAACAAAACCTTGAAATGTTAAGTCGATCTGCTGACCGGTGGACGCCGTTGATCCCTGAAGTATCTCAGCAGGATCTATTACCCCTGCTTCTTTAGAGAGCTCTGTAGTAATTATCTGAAGCGGAGAGACGCTCGAAAAAGTGTCTCGCCTTAGCCGTGACCCGGTAACGACCACCTCCTCTACCAGTCGCGCAGAGGAAGATGGGGCCTCGATTGCGACCTGATCGTCGTCGTTTTTTGGTTCTGACTGCGCGCCGCTGTGCAAAGGCTTTAAGCTTGTTAAAAGCACTAAGCTCAGGCAACAAAGTCGTTTAGTTAGTTGGATCATCGTCGAGTCTTCGTCGATGCATGCGTCAATCAAGTGTGACAGAACTATGGTATCGAGAGAACTTTTTGCGCGTCCCTATAACTACGTCTTACTTAGTTGCCACCTAGTATCGGTACAGGGCTCTGCATTGCAGCCTAAGATTCAAGACAAGATTGCGGTTCTACCGCCTAACCAAGCCTACCAGCGAAAAATGTGATCAACGTATTGTTTTATGGTGCTTTTCCGGTAGCGGACCTGAACCCGCACGAGCGCGATAGCCTGGGGATTTCAAGTGCTTTCCGCCCTACTTTTTCTGCGTCTCAGTGCATCCTGCCACATCAAACACAACGACAACGAAGCCAATCTCCCTACAACCGGATGAATTGGTTTGTGATAGGCGGGCCACGCACTTGTCACTAGAACGCCCCACCTGGGGTGGGGTTAACTGTAGTTAAAATTTTGACGGTTACCGCTTAGAGACATGAGGGCTACGCGAGCCGCGCTTCTGCTGATACCCCGAGGCTCGCGAACATCGCCCATAACGTTACTGCTTACTTTTCTTCCTTAATTCTCGCGCGGCCTTACACTCCTCTTTCATGGCTTTAGAGAGCTTACCGGCTTTTTTCATTTCTCTGCATTTTGCGAGAGTTTCTCTCCAAGGCCGATCAGTAGAGCGTTGGTTGCTGCTATCTCGACGCTCTCGCATATCTTCAGCAGGGCGACGCTCTCTCATATCTTCAGCAGGACGACGCTCTCTCATATCTTCAGCAGGACGACGTTCCCTCATATCTTCAGCAGGACGACGTTCCCTCATATCTTCAGCAGGACGACGGTCCCTCATATCCCCAGCAGGGCGACGCTCTCTCATATCTTCAACAGGACGACGCTCCCTCATATCTTCAGCAGGGCGACGCTCTCTCATATCTTCAGCAGGACGACGTTCCCTCATATCCCCGGGATTTTGAGGGTCGTATCGCTCTTGCGTGGCAAATGCGGCCTGAAATGTGGTGAGCAGTAAGAATAGTGCTAAAAGGGGCAAGGTTTTCAAGCTGATTCTCCTTATGGTTTTAATATCGTGCTTGATTAGGTCAGTGAAGAATGAATACATATCCTCATTTTATTTCGCAGCAACCGATCAGTGCTATGGACAGACAAGTACCTTTGAGGGGAGTTCCGCAAACTGAATCTCCCTCCCACATACTACCCTACGAACTCTGCTCGATGGAATCTTATCCACAGGAGGGTCGCCCAAAAGAACAGATCCGTCGTACTGAACTGTTACTGGGATGACTATGCCTAGATCAGGCCTACGGATTACACCGCGCATGTCCACGTACTCATAGTCTGCGTCGTCATAGTAATCGAAGTCCTTCAACATCAAGTATGGCTCTGCAGAAGCAGTCATCGATAGGACCGATAGACTTACGAGTATTTTCCTCATAACGTGAGTAGCTTACCAAAGCGCTGTATCAATGTCCGAGATCACATCAAAAAAATCTGCCTAATTAAAGGGACGGGGCCGTGAGCTCTCGTCGTCGATACGAATGATCTTGCTGACACTCTTAAAGGCTGGGTTCAGAGAAGGGGCCGCTTGCCGTTGTTATTATGACGGTCATCGCGCACGGCAACAGATTCCGCAGTCGCTCTTTAATCATTCCTCGTCGGCCTTGTCATCTTCGTTTCCCGCTTCGGCCTTATCTTCATTATTTGCCTCATCATCGGCGCCTGGAATGTCTCGTAAATCTCTCGTCGTTTGCCACACAACTCTTATTGCGGGGAAGCCTAACCAAAGAGCCAGTGCAATAGCGACGTACCCAAAATATTGCGGAACGAAGATGTAAAATAGCATCCCAAAGATAGCGAAGAAGGTCGTGTCGTGCGGCATAACAATCTACTACTGTTCAACTGAATATACTGGGGAAGAAGCCATCAGCGGCAGCACCAATAGAGCGAGTAGTGGTGCAGTCAGAATCCGGATATTATTGAACTCGATCATCTTTTGAGTTCAAGCGCTCAATTCTCGCATCTAGGCAGTAAAGTACGTTTTTTCCAAAGTGGCTGGTACCGAGAAATAATCGAACCAGGTTCTCATCTAATGAACCGTTTGATTCAGCCGCGGCCTGCAAATTTGCAATCGTGGAAGCTTCGGCCCCACAGCTGGACAGCAAACGTCGAAACCCCGGAGCGAGACCGTGCTGCACTGAGCTCACGGAAGCATAGTACTCACCCCTGTCCATTGCTCTAGGCAACAGAGAGATAGTTGAAACACCTAAAAGCACAATGGCAAAAAAAAGTCTCTTCATGGCATTAGCTTACCGTAGGACTATCTCAATGTGAGAGGTCATGCGAGTGCAAATGTGAGAAGCTAATGTGAATGGTGATGGCTACGGGCCAAAATTTGAGCGCTAGGAGAGAAATCAGGATGCTAGAAAGAAGGGTGATAGCGGTGTTAGTGATGATATCTACTCTATCAGCCTGCGCTACGACCGAGGAATTTTCATTTGAAAATATTTACGACGAAGTTGTTGCGCTATTGAGTAATGATTCAGACAGTTCAGTAACTGACGGTTCAGACGAGTCTGTAAATTTAGAAGAGGATTCTGCGCCGGGTGTGGTGCCGGGAGATGATGAACCTGCAAGTTGGCTGATTAAGAATGGTTGTAGCTTGGACTCTGTTACTGTCGATGCCGAGGGTACACGCACTTGGAAAATGCGCTGTCCCAATAGCAGGTGGGTCACGCTGACAGACAATAGCCTTTAGTGTTGAGACGGCGATTGTTTCAGCAGCGGCACCCTCGCAGGCCCTCACATTCGCCCAAATCCAGAGACTCTAGCTACGGCGACCCATGTACAGCCGTGGTGATTGACCTCTCTCACCAGCCACTTACTGATTGATAAGGTTCCAGTGCGGGCTATGTCTGGCGGGTCTGCCAATCTTATCAACGACGCGCGCGATAAAAACGAATAAAAACAATTTTTTAAATGTGGTGCCACCGGCCGGACTTGAACCGGCACGGCCGTGCTGTCCGGGGGAGTTTAAGTGATTGGCTGTCGCTTCTAGTATGATCTAATTACATCTAGGGTCAGCAAAAACATCAATAGCTAGGCCAATCTTCATGTAATCGGGTGCTATAGGTTGCGATGGGTGTGTCACTTATTTGTCACTAGAACACCCCAGCCGAGGGGGGCTAACCGTCGTTGTGATTGTGACGGTTACCGCCCAGGTACATTAGGGAATAGAATCAGTCGCTACTGCTAGCGGAGCGCGACGATGGCGCAACAGAACGATGGGACTATGACTCGGGAGGTTTGTCAGCAACGACTATTTGCCCTTGAGCAGCGCCAGCTGCATTCGCCTTACGATCTATATCGACAATGGCGTGAGATAGGACCAGTAGTCTATCTAGAAGACCAAGATATCTATGTCGTGACCCGACACGATATGATCAAGTTGGTGAATCGCCAACCGATGCTGTTTTCTAACCAGAATCCTTTAGGCCCCTCTTCGGCTCTGGCTGCTGAGGCTATTGCTGAGGTTTTGCAGGACTTCCCAGAGGAAGCCGCCGCTAGAGCGCACGTAGTCCTGAATCGCGGCAACGTGCTTTTTACTGCCGATCCACCAGAGCACACGCGCCACCGACGCCTGCTTAACGGTGCCTTGAGACGTTCCGCAATAGACAGCATAAAGAGCGAAATCAATCTCATCGCTCGAGACGCGGTCGCCGGCATGAAGCGTAACGCCGACATCGACTTCAACGAAGCTCTGGCTGCGCCTGTGCCGATCCATTGCTTAGCAACATTATTGGGTGTGCCGAGAGACCACGCAGCTGACTTCCATCGCTGGGCCGAGGCCATCAATGCTTCAATTGGCTCGAAAATGCCCCGTGAGAAAATTAGAAGAATTATTCAGGATCAAATGGAATTCTGGTCATTTTTTGAAGCTGAGATAATGTCCCGAGAGCGAAGCCCCCGCATCGATCTCCTATCGGCCATTGCTACCGAGAAATCTGAAAGAGATGAACCCCTCACCCTGGCAGAAAAAGTCGGTTTCTGCTCACAGTTAATTGGTGCAGGTGCTGACACCACAACCAAGCTGATTGGCTTTGCGACACTTGCCTTGGCGCAAGATGAGTCACTTCAAAATAAACTGCGTAAAGCACCTGAAGCAATTCGCCCGTTCACCGAGGAAATACTGCGCCTGGAGCCACCAGTGCAAGGGATGTTCCGAGTGACAACGGCTGACACTGAGCTGGGTGACATTAAACTACCCCAAGGCAGCATGGTCTGGCTGCTCTACGGATCGGCCAATCGGGATCACAATGTCTTTACCTGCCCCGATGAAGTCAATCTCGAAAGGATCAATGCCGGAGATCATTTAAGCTTTGGCAGTGGTCCGCATATCTGTATAGGCGCCAATCTCGCGAGAGAAGTTGCACACAGCGTACTGACGCATCTGCTAGCTCAAACAAAACAGATCGTACTTGCAGAGTCTCAGCAACTTTCGGTTCTGCCCAGTTATGTGATGCACGGTTTAGCATCACTAACTGTGCGGCTGACCTGATTGAAGTGGGCAGAGGTTGAAATTTATAGTCCTCCCGATTTCGGTGGCACACAAAATAACCGGGCTGTCCACAAGTCTAGCGCTCTGCCGTCCCGCGTAACGTTGCGTCTAGGTGCAGTAAATTTGGCTTAGGGGTGTTAGCGAATACACTCCCCCGGGGGAGCTAATCGCCGTTGTGATTGTGATGGTTACCGCCCGAATACATTGAGAGGGGATTTTGAAGACTAAATTGGTAGCTTAATAACCCACTGACTGTTAGTCTTAACATAGTTAATCGGTCGTAATTTAAAGCATGAGCAACCCGTCAGATACCAGCATCAGCTTAGCTTAGCTTTAGCCGCAGTCTTCGGTCTCTTGCATGTGATTTTCACCTTGCGAGTTGGGAATTACCGGTTCAAAAGTGAGATTAGCTTAGGAGACCGCAGCGATCGCGAACTGCGCAACCGAGTCCGTGCACATGGCAATTTCATCGAAAATGTTCCTATCGCCTTATTGCTGATCCTTCTAAACGAGCTCGACGGCGCGCAGGACAGTACTCTTGTAGTAATAGGGTCGATTCTTATAGCTTCTCGACTAACTCACTACCTGACGATCGCAACTCTTAGGCTTCCATGGATTTTGCGGCCCTTGTCGATGCTAGGCACTCCTGGGATCATACTCGCCGCTTCGCTCATGCTACTTATCTAGGATTGCTCAGTCATGTCCAATCCCCGCCCCCCGGGGGGGCAACCGCCGTGGTGACGCTACCGAATATATCCGTCTACTGGCAGCGTAAATCGATCTTGATCGGCCAGTTCTCTCGCTAGCCGTGAGAGGCATGTCCGCGCTTCCTCGACGTCACTTCTCCGAGCGGGCCCCATAAGGGACATCTCCTCCATAAAGTACTCGCGGGCTCTGGAAGACAGGCAGCCGAGAAAAGCGTCGCGGGTGTCCTTAGCGGCGCCTGCAAGCGCAAGCATCAGCGTCTGAGCCTCAGCCTCGCGAACCAGCGTCTGTAGACTCCGGCTGTCTGTCTGCGCCAAGCGGTCAAACGGCAACATCTTGTCCAGAACCTGTTGAGCCAGTGCCTCGTCGCGCTGCTTGAGGTCCGTGGCGACCTCATCCGCTGTGTCGACTTTGAGGCGAGACAGGATCCCTGCGGCTGCAGCAACACCCCCTAATTTGATCATCTTCTTACTCCCTCCTGCCCCAACTTAACCAATCAAACTACCTTTTGTTATCCAAACATGACTCGATACTATTGTTTTGTAAGATTTCTAATTGATGCCTGGGGCCGGACTTGAACCGGCACGGCCGCAATGGCCGGGGGATTTTAAGAGCTTGGCATCCTGCCCCCGTTACATCCCAATGCAGCTCAACGCAATAAAAACTTCAGTCGTCACGCCATTCTTGCTGTACTGAGTCGCGCTGGGTGAAACTGGGTGTGTGACCTATTTGTCACTAAAACACCCCCCGGAGGGGGGCTAACCGCCGTTGTAGTAATGATGGTTACCACCCAGATACATAAGGGGGTGGGATTGTGTGTAATCTGACGACACCATCTGCAAGTCCGTCTTGAACGCTGTACCTTGAGTTGTGCTTCTGTTCGTTAGGTCAATACCGATCGGCATCTCCTGAAGAGTTAGCTTGATCAAGCTGCCCGGCGATGAATTTGTTAAGCAGGCTTGATAGCTCTGGCCCAGCCTCCTCTGGACTGAAATGTCCAACACCATGCAAGTCAACATCTATGGGGTTTGGTACCCGATCCATAAATTCTTGCTTCATTCGAATTGTGATTCTCTCCTCGCTCCCAAAAGTCACTAAGAAAGGTTTATCCCACCGCTCATAAACCGCCCGCCAGTAATGCTCGTTCTCAGGTAGCTGCGTGGGAATAAGAGATGCCAAAACATGCACGCCCGCCTTGTATTCTCCAGATGGATAAGGAGCTTCGTATGCGTGGGCTACAGCGTCGCTTATCCCCAGTCGACCAAAAGTAGTAATCACACCGGAAATATCGAGATCGTCTGCGTAATAGGAATGTGCCATCCACTTGGAAAACATCCTCGCACCGTCGGTGGCAGAAGGGTTGTCGAGGCTTAAAGCTCGATCCGCAGCAAGCCTAAGCTCTTCAAATGTGACGGGACCATTCCACCAAATCATGAAAGCGAGGACTTTTTCGATCAGCCAGCCAGTAATGCCCGCGCGAGCGACCATCCCGGTGTTTGAAACTGCTACGCGAGCAAATCTGTCTGGCATTTCTGCCACCACCCGAAGGCCTATCATCCCGCCCCAATCTTGACCAAAAAAAGTGGCGTCACGCAGGTCGAGGAAATGCACCAGATATTTGATTGTCTCGATATGGTGAACATAGCTGTAGTCGGTTTTGTCGACGAATTTGTCAGATTTACCAAAACCAATCAGATCGGGAACGATAACTCGGTGTCCTGCTTCAATGAGTGCAGGCATCATTTTTCGATAGAGGTAGCTCCAAGTTGGGAGGCCATGCAGTAGTAAAATGGGCTGGCCGGTCTTTGGCCCCTCGTCAAGGTAGTGGATCCTAACCCCATTGAACTGAGCATAGTTCGCGTCGTAGGGAAAGTCTGCCAAATTAGCGAACCGCAAATCCGGTGTTCGGAGTACGCCGGGCGCCACCTCCTCTCCGGAAGATGGCAGGCTAAATAGGAGGACCCAACAAGTAAGCAGGATTATTCTGTCCATTCGTCCATCTTAACGAAGGATTAAGACTTCAAACTACTGCCTTCTCCACTCGCAAGGCAGCATGGGGTCGTCATCAATGTTTGGTGCCTCGGGGAGGGGCTAAAGGCCATTGTGATTGTGATCGTTACCGCCCAGATACATCAGGGGTGAAATTGGGCAAACTCCAGAACGGTCTTTTCAGTCACCTAGAGCCAAAGCGAAACACAAACCAGCGAGCGGGATGCTGATTAAGATTACTGCGACGCCTGCCACATACCCGTCTGCTGCAGCTGCGCTGCCCCCACCGATGCCAACGACAGTGACCACTAGCCCGCAGAATGTGCAGAACGACTTACTTGATTCCATTGAGTAGCCTTCGACAGCCGCCCCTGCAGGGGGTCTCGCATCAGTAGGAAAATACCTGTTCGCCCTCATCCATGAGGGTGATATTTCGAAAGCTTGCGGACGCGGGCTGTTTTGCGAACAGGTTGTTCGCTATCAGCCAAATACCCACAATCTTTTTTGGAGGGTCTCCCGCCACCGCTTCGGCGTAATCATCTAGTATGTTTCTGCTGTGCGACTTCCATTTACCCAAACCATCAGAACCACTGTCGAGAACATAATGAGTCTCTCTCTCACTCCACCAAGGCAGTGGGCATGTAAAACTTGTCCTTATTGCCAAAAATTTGCTCCACATCCAAGTTAAATCCTGACCATTGTCAAATTCCAATGCGATGCTAAGGTAATCGTGGCCCACTACCGACGTCTCCGGAGCCGCAGCTGGAAGTGAGTGGTAGAGCCAGTCGAAAGAAAATAGCATGCTGTCAGAGAGCTCTACGTTGACTGGCAATTTTATTATGCCAACATCATCTTCCAAGCTCGCAGAAACAAAGTATTCGTTGCTTACAACTCGACCACTCCAAACTTCTGACTCACCAAGAATACTAAGGTATTTAAAATCCTTCGGCGGCCTGTCTTCTGAGTGGCTGAGATTCTGACCGACTTCAGTTTGCCGCATGCTATGCAATGCACCTGATTGCCGTATCTCTAAAGTGAAAGATACTGCAACTTCAGGCGCCTCAAGAATCTCCGGTGGAAAAGTGCCCTGTTTGTCAAACCAGTAAAAGCTTGGTGGGCGAATAGCTATCTCAAGCTCTCCTCTTGCCTCGCTCACCGCAAATAGATCATCACTCGGAAAATTTCTCGCCGTCCCATCCTCACTTACTCGGTACCAGAGGACATGTCGAGGCGCCAGAATAAGACCTTCTGCGTCCCACATGCCCCTCGCATCAACTTCGAATGGATCACCGACCTCCAAAGAGATGCCAGTGCTAATCCAGCCTGCGAGAGCATTTGTAAGCTCCAATTTGGTAATTTCAGGAGTTTCGGCTGCTCTTATGTCCGAATAGCTCATCGAAGACACACCGACGCACGAAACAAGCAGCCACCATAGGGTGACGCGACTCGGAGAGAACTTTTGCCTCTGCGCTAACTTTCTTCTCTGCATGGATTGCCTCTCTCTCAACGTAGCAAATGGCCACCCTCATTTTAGGCGACATGTCAGGGAAACTTGGGTTCGGACGCCTATCCTGCTCCCTGCAACGGTAAAGCGCCCAGCCAAAGCTGCCCGAAAGAGCCGGTTTGGCATGCTGCCCTGCCTCACCACCTGATCAAATACACCCCCCGGGGGGGCCTAACCGCCGTTGTAGTTTTAATAGTTACCACACGTAGACGTTATAAAATAATGGTACTTGGAGGACCATCTGATGTTTGCACCAACAGCATTGCGTTACCCGCCCATTGCTAAGCCTGCTTGAGATTACCTCGGTGGACTGCGAGCATGTCACAGGTTCTAACATGTAACTTATAGACAGGAGCGCCCGGATGACTGCACCGACGTACGAGCTACCGCGAATGGCTCTTATTGTTTTTTCTACGCTAACAATGGCTTTGGCGGCAGTTGCCTCGAACGAGGCGAATAAGACCCTCGATAGTGAATACTTAATTAATGGGTCGATCGATGAGCGAAAAAGAGGTCACTGGAGCCCACCATTGGCTCAGCACACGGAATCTATAGGTGCTGCAGATTTCGAAACTATGCTGTCAGCGGCAAAAAGGTGGGAGGAATTTGGGCCGGAAGACCAGTTAGGCGCAATAAACCTCATAACCCCTGAGACTCGAACCGCTGCCGCTGCGCTTGTTAAGACGGGACGGACAGTCACTCTCGCAAATCCAATGGATAAGGTGAAGGCAAGTGAATTCGTAACACCACTCGAGCACCAAGTATTCGTTTTCCCACCGTTAATGGGTCCAAATTCTCTAGAAATAGCAGCAGGGGATATTTTCACTATCAACTATCACGGAGGACTTCATAGCCACATGGATGGTGTCGCGCACTTTGGCTGGGGAGGAAAACTTTACAACGGCTACGATTTTGCCCCCTCCAGTAAGCGCGGCTTTTTGAATGTCGGCGTGGAGAATATTGCTCAGAGAGGAATTTTTACCCGTGGCGTCCTAATAGATCTGCCACGTATGTATGGGGTAGACAGCATAGATCCCGGTACCTTGATCACATTGGAGCACATTGAAGCTTGGGAGAGCCTGACCGGGGAGCGCGTCCAATCAGGTGACGTATTACTGCTTCGTTTTGGGCGTTGGTCCGTCGCCAAAAAAGATAAGGATTTTAATCCCCTGGAAAAAACTGCGGGACTTCATGCATCTGTTGGAGCGTGGCTCAAAGAACGAGGCGTTGCAGCAATTGCCTCGGATGCAATTAGTGACCGAATGCCTCCTTATGTAGAGGGTGTCTTTAACCCCGTGCACGTTATAGCCAATTACGCTCTGGGCATGCCCATTTTCGATCATCTCCAACTTGATGAACTCGCAAGAGTTTCCGGCGAATTAAACCAGGAGACCTTTTTATTTGTCGCGGCACCGCTGAATATCGAGGGAGCCACGGGATCACCTGTGACCCCTATTGCTGTTTTTTGATTAGTTGCTCCGCTCCCTAGGTTCGGGGGGGCTGTACGCCGCGGCATGCATGATGTTTGCCACCCAGGGGCAGCGGATTTAGCGTCTGAGGCTCCTCAACCAAGATCTCAAGGTTAAGTCCCAGCAAAACCGGACGAACAAAGGCAAGTAAAAATGTTTATCCCATCGGGGCATTACCGATGCTCACGGTTACTGACGCACTAAATTGGTGCGGATTGGTACTTGAGAACATCATCGATCTTGGTGTACTAATCAAGTAAACGACAAACCCCGGAGGTTGGGATGAAACTTGCACTATCGCTGTTGACATTGGCGCTATTCTTAACGGCTTGCGGTCAGACCGAAAAATCAACAGATTCGCAGACCTATATGGCACCAGAAGAGGAGGCCACTGTATCCGATCCACTCATTGCTGATTTTGTCTGGAATACAACAGCATCAGACATGACCGATGAAGATCTTGCAGATATCGTCACCCGATGGAATGCAAGGATTGATGCTGCCGGTTATGACATGGTGGGGGCAAATATATTAAAGCCGCAATTTGAGGAAGAGCGATACGATTTCATTTGGGTTCTTATGTGGCCTTCAAGTGATGCAAGAGACGCTGCATGGGCAGATTGGAACGCGAATCAACTCGAGGACTGGACCGCGGAACTTGATGGTGCGTTATCTTATGACGAGGAAAACATTTTCACCTTTAAGCCCGCTGGAGGTTGGGATAGTGAAGAAATAGCCAACCTACCTCAGGGAGGCACTTTCATACCAAGCTGGAGTTTTTGCAGCATGAATGAGGGATATGATGAAGCTGCTCTCGCTGAGTACAGAAAGTCATATGACGCTGAGTTAGCTCAAGACAATTCCACAGATTATGGTTATTACATCATGGAGCCTCAATTTAATCTGCCGAATGAGGAAGTTGATTTCGTCTGGTTAGATCTCTTCTCCAATGAGCCTGCTAGGCAGGCAGGAATTGATGCTTGGACAGGATCTGCTTCAGAAGAGCGTTGGAATGAAATGACCACCTGCGATAATTTTCTCTTTGCCGCTACAGCGATAAGGCGGTAACGTTCAGTTTGTGAGAAACACTTCCAGCCCCGCGCAGGCCGGGGCTTTTCAATCCGCTAGCGTCTAATTGTGGCGTCGTAGGCAATTTTTCATTGTAGTTGTGTCCCGCTAGGCCCCCTTTTGCAGCTAGTCAAACCTAGACGCAAGCGCCCCTGCTAATCTATCCCGACGACTCCTGCACTTACGATTGTGATGGCTTCTGCCCAGATACTTTAGGGGGTGGAATCGGGGCTGGGGCCCATTTTTACCCCAGCGTGCTCCCTAATCTGCGACCCACATGCGTGCGTGAGGCATCACCTCGTTTTCATAGTAAGAGGCACTTCGACCTCAGTAAATCGAGGCAAAGTCGCAATGGAGGTTACTGACTTTGAACGTGACATGTTTTCCTCTAGATAAGGCAGAACATTTAAATTATCTGCTCCGCTCATGACTCCATAAAGGGCACTGTGCCCTCGAACAGGGCCGCGTGGCTCACCCAAGAGGCTATCGTAATGAATTGGAATTACGGTTGATGGCTCGAGTCTGCCAACCGTTTCCTCCCAATATTTTTGCCGATATTCAACCGACTGCTCACCCAAACTCCCCACACCAAGGAATAGGACGTCCGCTTTAAAGCCTCTAAGTCCGCCCTCAATAAAGCCGGCGCTACCAACTATGGCGAAGGAACCTAGGTGATGTTCCACGTGCAATACATAGGTCTTTCCTACCCGGTAATTAGTGATTGGACCGGGCGGGATGACCGGGCTGTCGATTGTAGGCAGATCTAACGCTGTTTTTGCGATCTCTGGGTCTACAAATTGGAAATGATTGGACTCAATTGGTGTGATAATAAAAGCGCCTAAAACAATTGGTTTTTTATTTATAAAAATCTCTATCCTGCCCTCATCTAATCCCCAGCCCCGAGCGATATTAGCGGTTGATTCTGAGCCATAGAGTTTAGCGCCGGTTCGACGGGCGACCTCGGGCGAATCCATCGCATGATCATAATGAGAATGGAGTGGGATGACGGCATCGAGCTTATCGACCTCGTTAGCTTTGAGGCCTATGCTAATAGCTGATAAGTCTGGCTCTACACGCTGAGTGATAATCTCAAGAAAGGTTGGCCTGCTGAACCAACCGTCGGTCATCCAGCTAGTCTCGCCATCATCGAAGAGTAAAGTTGTGGAGCCGGTGAACCTCACGGTGACACTACCGGCTGCTACTTCCTCCCTAGGAATAACTTCCCACTCTGGTTTAGTCGGTGGCGCCATCGACAAATTATTAACGCCATAGTTCACAGCCGAAAGCGAGAGACCTAAAAGCGCAACTATGAGTGCTAGTTTGCTTCGCGACATCATGCCCTCAGCTTACCGCAGGACTATCTCAATGTGAGAGTTCATGTAAGAGCAAATGGGGGGCTGGGGGGGCGAACCGTCGTTGTGAATGTGATGGTTACCGCCCAGATACATTAGAGGGTGCTTCAGGGGTAGGATACTCTCGAAGGCACACCCAATACTTATCGAGGCGGACAACCGATGCTGAATGAATATAACGGAGCTGTAACGTTCCTTTTGCAAATGAACGTATCGTCCGGAGCTGAAGAGGTCACATCATGGATAAAAGATCGCAGTGCGCGCGCTACCTACGATTTTGAAGAAGCAAAAACTCGCCGCTTTGAATGGTTCTTATCGGCCGACAAAGCTAAGGCAACTCTTATCGAGGTCTTCGAGGATAGCGAAGGTGCGCTATCGCGCGTACAGAATCTAATGGCCAGCCCAATCGCGCCTGAGTGGATGGACAGGTTTGAGATAGACAGTCTGACCGTCTTGGGCGAGGTCAGCGACGATTTACGGGAAGCGCTGGCGTCAATGACACCGGATGTAAGGACTTTTGCTGGCGGCTTTACTAGAACTTAGCCCCCTATAACGATTACCGCCCAGATACATTAAGGGGTGGGATTGGGATTCGCGGCGGTTTTGTTTCTTGACCGGAAGTAATGATCGAAACCATTGCACCTATTTTTATGGAGGAAATTTGAAAAGTATTTGCTACCTGCTACCTTCTCAGAACATTTGCCTACTGGTGCCGGCGTGGCTGGAGAATATTTTAGACTTATACAACACTCTTGGTTTGACAGCATCGACGAAGGCGACTTGGTAAGCGCTTCTGAAGTGCTTCACGAACATGCCGAGATCAAACACTATCGGGTGTGGACTGGAGATCAAAATCAGGCTGAGCCTTTTGAACTCATATCGGGCAAGTCCGACATATTGCTGTGGTTACAGCAGCAAAGGCCGCGCTTAATTGCCTCCGGCAGGAGGCACTTGGTGAAGACCGTTCTTTTGGGGAATAACGAATTTTCATTCAGAGCAGAGACTGTAGCCGGGCAACAAAAGTCTGCATGCTTCATAGGCTGGATAAAATTGCGAGATCAACTAATTTATCGCTATACCGTCGTTCCTGACTAAACAGCTAACGGCAGAGAGATGAGTAGTGCCTGAGTAATTTCGTGCCGCATTTGCTGACACTCACTAATCACTTTGCAAATTCAACTGGTATGCCAGCGTGCTGTTGACTTCTGGGGGTATGAACTCTCCGTCATAAATCTGTGCCTCGAACCAGTTTACGAATGTCGTGTCTACCGTCTCTCGATATTCTGCCCAAAAAGCTCTGGCAATATCTGTTTTCATGCTCGCGAGCTTAAGCACACTAACTCTCCATGTGAGGTGATTTTTTGCAACCATACCTGCGTCAACCTTCTGATAGACGTCATGTATGTCAACTAGGTACATGCCAAGGCTGTGTCCGATTCTGAGTTGGTCTGCTGCTGTCCTGACTTCCTCGGACGCCCACTCCCTAGCGAGAAACTCGCAAAAATCTGCGTCTTTTGCGGTCTGGAAATATCGGTTGTACAGACGCTCTGTAAGGTGATGCCCAAACTCGGCACTTGCGATTTTGTTTTGCTGCCTGATTTGCAAGCTTAGATAAAAAACTGAGGCGACCACGCCCAAGGCGGCAATTACCTGAACAATCAGAGTGATATAGTTGGGGTTCACTGATTCTCTCCTCGAAATTTAAACTTTTCAAATGCCTCAACCAGTGAGTCAGGGTTGACTGTGACTGTTATTGGCTGAGTCACTAATCCGTATTGGATGTTTCGCCGCTCCTGTCAGCATATCAATGCGCTGGCTCAATGTGAGAGGTCATGTCAGCGCAAATGTGACGCTTGCAGGGGGGCCGGGGGGGACTAACCGTCGTTGTGATTGTGATTGTCACCGCCCAAATACATTTCGGGTGGAATTGGGCGGGCCAGTCCCCCTTTTATATCAAACTTGTGATTTATATGCGGTTTATCGCCCCAGTACCCAGCCTAGTACCCGAGTTGCACTTCATTTGGCCTAACGGCTAATTCACTACCTTTTCACTATTGGATTGAGCTTTAATACAACATATCCCTCACGCCGAGGATCAGGAGAACAAACACAATGACTGTCTCGCAACTTTTCGATCTCAGCAACGATGTGGCTGTAGTTACGGGAGCTGGCCGTGGCATCGGTGAGGGTATTGCCCGGACTCTGGCCAGCGCCGGTGCGGCCGTCGTATGCGCCGCCCGTCGTACAGAGGAAATTGAACGGGTCTGCTCGTCTATCAACAGTGAGGGCGGTCGTGCATTGGCCATTACAACAGATGTTACTGACGACCATGCAGTAGAAGCACTTATCGACGGGGCGACTGAAGCTTTCGGGAAGCTCGATATTTTGATTAACAACGCCGGCGGGAATGCATTTGAGGCGCCGCTGGTTGAGCTTCCGCGCGTGGAATTTGAAAAGGTAATGACCCTTAATGCGACCTCGCTGTTTATTTGCACCGCAGCCGCAGCATCGCGTATGAATGAGGGCGGCAGAATCATCAACATTTCATCCTTCGCGGCTGATACGCCAGTGCCGGGTCATGGACATTATTGCGCGGCCAAGGCCGCAGTCAGTATGCTGACTAGGGTTTATGCCGCTGAACTCAGTCCGCACATCCGGGTCAACGCCATCGTCCCTGGGATGATACCCACCGAAACTGTGGCCAATGCACTCGGTCTTGAAGACAAGGATCTGCCAAACCTGATTGAAACCTGGCCGAATCTAGCCGGGCGACTGGGTACACCTGAGGATATCGGTGCTGCCGCGCTATATCTTGCCTCGCCAGCGTCAGCATGGGTCACGGGAGAAATCCTTCGCGTTTCGGGAGGAATATAGCAATCTTAGTGCCCGACCTAGTACCCATGTGATGGTTACCGCCCAGATACATTGGGGGATGGTAATTGAAAACGGGTGAGTCCCTCGATATGTTATTTTAGGAAGGGAGCACATGCCCAAAGCGACCATCACGTGCTACTGCGGTTCATGTTCAATAACCTTAGCAGGCGGCGAGGCCACATGCCTTTTTCAGTGTGGGTGCAACTCGTGCCGTCAGAAGATCCAGTTTGGACAGGCTAATGGTGGCCGGGAATGCTTGCCCCTACCCAAATTGGTGTATCTGCCGTCCTTGATAGATGCCGTAGACGGACAGCACGTGATGCGGGCGTTTAAGCCAACGGAAAGTGCCGATTCAATACAAGTCTATTGCACCAGCTGCTGGGCGATTATTGGCGTAGATCATGTGGGTTACCCAGACAATATCTTTATTAACTTTCCGGAATTTTGTATCAACAATGGGGATTTATCGGTGCCACTTGCCGCTTACATAATTATGTCTGACTACGGCGATGATATAGGCCGTGAGCCGTCAGAAGACGTCCCGTTATTTGAGTCGGTACGATACAAACAAGAGAGAGGCTGTTCCGAATACCTGACCCCAGACGAACATTCGAGGGGCCTCACGACCCCGTGCAGGGTGACACATTTCATTCGTTGTTAGCGGAGATTGCGGCGCCGACCGTTCTTAACCTTGAAGAAGGTGTCGATGTGGTAGCAACCCTGAAAGGTTGGTTGCAGGAGCGTTCAGACAGTCCGATTTAAATTCAAGCAACACCCGAAATATTTCAGCCTTCAACGTCCAAGAGACAGAAGCTAACTGCTGTTGTGATTGTGATGGTTGCCGCTCAAACATATCAGGAAGCTATCAGCTTATTGCAGATGGGCTCTGGCCTATTGAGTGAGATGCCTGGGCAATGCCAAGGGGGCGATTGCGGCCACCAGCGCGAGAGATCCAGCTAATAGCCATGCGATCAAATAATCGCCACTGATGTCTCGAATAACTCCACTTAACAACGCCGCGACAGCAGCTCCAATCATGTGAAATGCAAAGACCCAGGCGAAAACAACCACACCCGCCTTTGCGCCGAAAATCCTCGTACTAAGCACGGCTGTCGGCGGCACTGTTGCGACCCAATCCAAACCAAATAACATCATCACGACGAGCATCGAGGGCTCAACCGACGGCCCTAAAATCATGGGCATTGCAACGAGCGCAAGACCACGCAAGCCATAGTAGATAGAGAGCAGTTTGCGCGGATCAAATCTATCAGTGAGCCAGCCTGAGCCGATTGTGCCAATTAAATCGAAGACGCCAACAACTGCAAGCAAAGATGCTGCTGCCGTTGGGGGTAGACCCTCGTCTTGAGCTGCTGGGATAAAGTGCGTTGAAATGATTCCGTTCGTAGTCCAGCCACAAACGAAAAAAGTGCAAGCTAAGATCCAAAAACTTTTGCTGGCTATAACCTCTCTTAATATTTTCACTGAGCTAGCCGCAGCTTTTAGGATCCCGCTATGTACGTTGTATTCCGGAGTCAGCGGCCGATGTAGATCCGAACCATACGGCAATTGCCCTATATCGCTTGGCCGATCACGCAGCACTAAACATACGATTGGTATCAAGCAGAGAGATGCTCCAGCAATAGTAAGCGATGCTGTCCTCCATCCTGATATATTGACGCTATGGGCAATAATGGGAAGAAATATTAGTTGGCCGGTTGCCCAAGCAGCACCCATTACTCCGAGCATCAGACCCTGATGACGACTGAACCAACGGGTAACAACTAGTGAGCCAAACACCAAAGCAGTTGCGCCAACACCTAGGCCTACAAAAACTCCCCACAATATTATGAGGTGCCAAGGTTCTGTCATTATGGTGGTGAGTGCTGTACCCAGGGCTATCAGGCCCAAGGCGGACGCGATTACATTACGAACGCCCATATGTTCCATTAACGTAGTCGCAAAGGGTGCGGCAAGGCCATAGAGAGTTAGGTTAAGAGCCACCGCTAAGGACGTAGTGGATCGCGGCCAATCAAACTCGACTTCAAAAGGAATCACCAATACGCCCACTGACGAGCGGAAGGCGGCAGAGGTCAACAACACCAGAAAGGTCACCGCGGCGACTAGCCAGGCTGGATGGAAGCGAGTTTTCAGTTGATCTACTCCATTGTTCGGTAGAGCTCCCGTGAACACAATACAGGAAAGGCTTACAAGGAGCGGCTGACTCGGCAGCACCGGACAAAAAAAGTACCGAGAATGATGCCCTGAGCTTACCGCAGGACTATCTCAATGTGAGAGGTCATGTCAGAGCAAATGTGGGAGGCTAATGTGAGTGGCTATGTCAGAGGGCTAGTCCGTAAAACAGACCGCCGATGTAAGCTGGCTCAACTTCAATCAATATTAAGTTTGACCCTTACGTCATATGGAGCTTGGCCCCAATCGACCTCTCGGAACTTGCTATCGCAGTCTGGTTTCCAGCCGCCGGACGAGTTTTCCCACTGCTCTCCCCTCCTTTTCGGAGCTTTGATTTCTCTTTTTCGTACGCCAGTGAGTCATCCAAACGCAACGTTGCGCTGTGTAGTTCATAAAAAATGCTGAAGTCACGAGGCCCGCCTGTGAGCATCCCTTCACGCACCCAACCGTCCAGTGAGCCCGCCCAATCTTGGGTTAATAATTTCAGGTTAATCGCGACATGCGCCCAAGCCATGCCGCGCGCATAAGAGCCTCGATGGCACGCTCGGACTCGCTTTGGGAACACAGTAGGCGGCCATCCGGCAATGGGAACTTTTCTTCTAGAGCCTCGAGCTCTTTTCTCGTGATCACCTTGCCCATCAGGAGTACTGCTTGGCCAACTAAGCCATCACATCATGATTATCTGACTGCATGGCATGGGCGCATCGCTGGGCCATCTGCCAAGAACTCCAACCAGCCAACTGACACAGCCTCTGAACGGTCATTCCCGGCATCGTGGAGACGCGAGAGGCCCACGTATGCCTCGTCAAATGAGGGATGAACCAGTCATAACCAATGCGGTTGGACGCCTTCCTGAAGGCTCGGGTGGCCGGGTATTCTGCTCCAGTGTAGTAGGGGAAAACGAGTGAATCATCGCTGATTGGCCTAATCTTGGAATGCTCGTCTAGTCTGCCCCATGCTCTACCGGCGACAAATAGTGTCCGAGCTTGCTTGTTTTTGGTGGACGACGAACTCAGCCGGATAGTTTTGTTCTTAATATCCGCGTCACGCCAGCGCAGACCGGTGATTTCGCTTGTCCTCGCACCAGTGGCCATTAACATCGCGAAGATATGGCCAAGCACCCTATCCTGTTAATCACAGGCATCTTGTAAGGCAGTCTCCACATCCACAGTAATAACCCGGTCACGCTCATTGCCAGCCTCAGACTGCTTTGTGACCAGAGATGCGGGGCTAAACGCTATCCAATCCCGCTGGGTGCAGAACTTCAGCACTGAACTCACAGCACTTATGTCGCGATTACGGGTACTTGGCGCTTTTCCTTCACTATAAATGTCAAGGAAATGCACGATGGCAGCCTTATCAACGTCAGTCACTGCTACCTCACCCATACCCTCATTGATGAAGCGCAGGATGCTGGGCTTTACTTTGCAGTCTCCCGATTGTGTGAACCGCTCAATCGCTTAAAAGACCGTAACAATCTGGCTGGTCTGCCGAAGCATCTCCTACTTTGGCATGACAGCACCCTTATGAATTGCCAAGGTGACATCCTCCAAACCAATGGCGGTGGCTCGTTGCCATCTTTTGGCAGAGGACATGCTGGTGAAGGACTGACTTGCGGAGCCAAATCTCATCCGAATACGGACTAAGAACAGACCACTGGGCAACTTATAGATGCCGGGTACTGAAATACGAGCCATAAGGCTGATAGACTCGGCCATGCCAACACTCCTTGTTACTGTTCGCCACGGCTCCGGTTGTTCGCGCAACGCGGGGCCATCTTTTCAAACCCGATAACACAACTGTCAGCAGAGCGTCAGCAGGCTTTTTAAGCGCCACAATGAACAAGCTTGTCTTTGGCTGTAATTCTTATTTTTATATTATTTATCAGTATTTTATATGGTGCCCGGGGCCGGACTTGAACCGGCACGGCCGCAATGGCCGGGGGATTTTAAGTGCTTGGCACCCTACTCCCGTTACATTCCAGTGCAGCTCATCGCAACACAAACTCCAGTTATCACGCCATTTTTGCTGCACTGAGCCGCGTTGGGTGTAGCTGGGTGTGTCACCTATTTGTCACTAGAACACCCCCCCGGGGGGGCTAACCGCCGTTGTGATTGTGATGGTCACCGCCCAGATATGTTTGAAAAAACTGTTGCAGCCGAAACTATAGCCCATTAAAAACGAGGCATCTTTCACCTGTTATCGCCATGAAACAAAAATATGTATTTAGCTGCCTCGTGCTGAGAACCATTCTGATTGCGTATGAAGGAAACGGCTGGGTATGGTGAATATCGCGAACCTAGTGATGTGCGCACATCTAATCAAGCAGCTAAGCGGGCGACCACCCCTCTCTTTTCCAGCCTAGTATAAATTATCTTGGCAATCAGCCACGTCGAGTCGGTAACGGTTGAGCCGCAATTCAGGCTTGTCTTTTCCGTCGGTGCTGCCAGTCAATTGCGACCAGTGATGGCGGCATCAGCCGAACCAAAAGGCGTCGTGATTATGTTCACCGTTGCCCAAGTATCTCCTCCAAACAACTGCACCGATAGATCAAACCCTCGGTAGTACTTACCTGCCTGGGTATCCCTCACAATGAATCGAACGCCTTCACTGCAAATATGGTCCTCGCCACAGGATAGAAACGCGCAGGCAATGAATTTCATCGTGTACGAAATAATCCAGGGCTGCCTGCTTCCGTTGACGTCAGAATAGGATTAGTGGGCAACTTCGTTCTATCAATCTGCTGCCCTTCCTTAACAACCATCTTAACACTTCGCATATGTTCAATATCCGACAATGGGTTAGCCTCTAACAGGACAAAATCGGCCAACTTCCCCGGTTCCAACGTGCCAAACAAATCAAGTTTTCCATAAGCCGCAGCGACATTTTTGGTTGCAGCTTGAATAACCATCATCGGCGTCATTCCTCTCTCTCTCATAGCGCGCATATTGAGGAAGTGATCCTCGCCAACACCCGAAGCTCCGCCACCGAGTCCACCGAGGCCGTTTGGGCCCCAATCCTGCCGAACATCCGGATCAATGGTACCGGTATCTGTTGTCATTAATTGAGGAACACCCGCATTAATAAGGCGGATTGCATTATCTAAAGCAAAGTCCACAGATGAGCGCCCGACTGGAGAATGTTTACTCGCATAAGTTTTCTCCCGCAATTGAACTTTTTCGTCCTCTTTTAGCGGCGCCCACTGGGTTCCGCAAAAAAATCCGGTTTCCTTCATCAAGGCTATGGTGGAATCGTAAATGCGAGATGATCTCGTGTGGGCGCAATGCTGAGCCATATCGAAACCGGCCTCTACTGTCACACGCAGCGACTCTGCCGACCCAGTATGAGATTGTATTTTTTTACCCCTGTCATGGACAGCTGCGACCATGGCCCTCAGTTGCGCCGGAGTAAATCTCAAAATATTCCCTTGTCCAATTTCACTATTCAAAGGAGGCCCGTCACCGGTCACACCAACCTTCACGAAATCTACCAAGTCGGCATATTCATACATCTCGGCGTAAATTTGCTCTGGGCTCATCCAAACAAGATCGGGGCCAACATTCATCTCAAACAACGCATTTATTCTCGCTTGGAAGGCGCTACTAGCAGATTTGATAGATTCGACAGTCGTAAAAACAGCCCTGAAACCAACAATGTTTCCAGCAATAAATAGCCTAGGGCCCACAATTTCACCTCGGTTTATCCGATCCCGAACATTTAGTCCGGGTATCACTGGACCCATCGAATCGAAGGCGGTTGTCACACCATATGAAAGCGCAATTTGGGCACCCTCTTCAATAATTTCCTCAAAACGACCCTCATAACGTGCCAAGAATTCTATGTAAGTCCAACTGGGCCAAGGAAAGAAATGAACATTTCCATCTATAAAACCGGGAACAATGAAGCCACCTTCAACATTCACAACGTTCGCATGCGCAGGCACGTCAACGGAGTCTTTCGGCCCAACCGCAAGAATAAACTTTCCGTCAGTGACAATAACTCCGTCAACCACCGGCGCTCCTCCGTTACCATCTATGATCGAGGCACCGACGTAAGCGACTTGCTCAGCTTTACCAAGCACGGAACCAATGGAAAAGACAATGCATAGCAGAAAAATAACGCTTGTTCGGAGACTAATAAAAATCACAAGACACCAGCCGATGATTAATTGCACACAAGGCAACGATACAGATGTTGCGGGTCGTAAACACAAGTCAACCAAACTCTTGCCAATTTTGACAAGTAATTAAAGGAAAACGGCGCGATGCAAATTTACAACGCTCCCACCAGGCGAGTCTCATTACATTGCAATTTATTCAATTTTTTCTCGCCTCGCAGATCGTCTGCTGCGCTGTCCTCCATGGCTTTGTTGAGACTTGTTTGTCCCAACAGATTTTTTATTCGCTTGATGACTGTAATTTGCCTCCAGCCAGAGCCGTTGAGTTAGCAATTTTATAAGCTAAGCAGCTCAGCGATACTGTGGTTGGCACAGGCACCGGAGATTTTGCGTTGACAATTTGCGTCCATCTGCGGTGCATCGACAAAATTTGCGACGCAATAACAATGCGCACAACGAAGTAGAGGTTCACAAAAAGGTATGAAAAGTGGTTTCTGGAATCAGCTAAATGAAAAATTCGAGAACACTCAAGGGGAATCAGGCCCGGTTTCGGGGAGTGACTCGTTATTTCGGATATGCATGATATGGCTAGCCGGTAATCTTGTCGTTACCACACAATTAACGGGCACATTATTCATTCCCGGTGTGGCTTGGCATGCGGCTCTGGGCCTCATTGCTGTTGGATCTTTGTTCGGTGGTGCGGTTCTTGTTTTGGTTGGCAACATGGGCACAAGAACCGGTTTGCCAACGATGGCTCTCACTAAGGGGGCTCTTGGGCTACGTGGAGCTACTATTCCAACAACGATCAACGTTGGAATATTGATGGGCTGGGCGTGGGTTCAAGCGATGCTTGCTGGCGTTACTTTAGATCATTACTTAAGTCCCCTCATTGGGTTCTCCAATCCAATTCTACTCTCGATGAGTTGTCAGGTCGCAGTAGTTTGCCTCGCGATTTTTGGACATCGTGGGCTGACAGTCGTGGAGCCTCTCTTCGCGGTTTCCATTCTGGCGGTGATGTATTTCGCACTCTATGGAGCTTTCTCTGATTACGATTTGCACGACTTCGTAAATTTAGAAGTTGATACTAATCTTGGGTGGAACGTTTTTTCAGTCTTAGATGTCGTAGTGGCTACTGCTGTTTCTTGGACCGTGCTGTCAGCCGAGATATGCAGAAGAGCGGTGTCTGAGAGGGCCAGTATGGTTGGGACTGGATTGGGGTATGTTCTCTCGACAACGCTGTCCATGAGTTTTGGAGCCACAGCTCTCGCCTACGTAATCCTCGACGGCCGCGAGTTTGCGAGTTTCAGCCCTATCCCAATTGTCTCTGCTTTCGGGTTACCGGTTGCAATCATATTTTTCCTCTCGGTAATGGCGACAAATGTTTTGTGCATTTATGGGATGGTTGCTTCGATAGTTAATCTACGTCGAAATCGAAGGCTGAAGTTTCTTCCGACTACTCTAATTGTTGGCTTATCAGCGATTCTTGGCTGTGCTTGGTTACCTTTGCTAGATGCTTTCGCGGACTTTTTAACCTTAATAGGCGGAATTTTTATCCCTGTTTTTGCGATTATGGTCGCCGACTATTACTTCGTTAACCGCGGATGTTACGACCGGGATATTTTGTTATTGGAGGGCGGTAAATATTGGTTTAATGGCGGCTATAATCCGGCGGGTCTTTTAATCTGGCTTTTTGGAGCAATTTTCTCCCACATAATGAGCTATCACGTTCAAAGCCCCATAGGATCCTTCCTCCCCACTTTTTTATTGGTTTTCATCATCTATCTCCTTTGGGCGTCAGTTGCTGGCAGGGTGCTGAAATCCAGGCCTAATTCGGTAAATCTGTCCGGCTTGATGTCCAAGCCTCATGACAGCTAGCGTTACTTTCGTTTTCAAGAGTTTGAATTTCTTGCGTTAGTGAGCTTTTTATTTCGCTAATGCTAGCGACATAGCGCCGCGGGACTGACCCATAGCGGGCAGAACGGCAAGCACGCATCGATCACCATAACAATATGCTATCCAGCAGCTAGCAAGTTTCATTCAGACTGAAGACCTCAACAAGATGCTGATTAAATCTGCAAAAAAATAGGAAAATGTCTCTGCCGACGCTTTAGCTTGGTGCGAAATGTGCGGCCGCCCGTCCACGCTGGTGCAAAAATCTCTATTAGAGTTGGGGGGCAAAAGCGCAAATTATTGTAATTAACCCAATTTGCTCAATGGGCACGAAAATAGCTTAGGAT
>CABYND010000011.1 GCA_902520195.1 Halieaceae bacterium | reverse complement strand
CGAGCTGAGGTGGCCTATCTGCAACGGGATTGGCAGCCACTGACGGAATTGCTGGCCGATGTCCGGCAGGCCGGGATAGCACCCGATGAGCAGATCAACGTTTGGGAGCGGACAACCTGGGTAACGCTGCTGTCCGAGGCCGACGACGCATCCACAGCGGTGTCCGTCTGGAAGCTTGCCCCGGAGTCGCTCAAAGCACCTGAGCAACCGCTGTGGCCAGCGTTACTGGATATCCTGCGACAGGACGCGCAAGCGGGTACGTTGCAGTCTCAAGCGGATGCGTTGCAGAGGGTGCTCCGGGAACGCCTGCAACAGCATTGCGAACCGGTGACGCTGGAGGCGATGATTGGCTTACCCGATAAACAGCTGCTGAAAATGAAAAAGGCGCTAGAGCGTTGGCGCGATGAGGACAGTGAGGGTGGGTGCCTCGCTGTATTGGCCCGTATTGCACGGATTGAGGGTAATGCAGAGACGGAAGCAGGCCTCTGGGCGGACGCCCACGCGCGTCATCCGTCTGCGTCACACGCTGCAGGTTGGGCGGACTGTCTGCGCCAACAGGGTAAAGAGGCCGAGGCGTCGGCGCTGGAGGCGGAGGCCTTGGCGGCCCTGCTCTAGCAGTATCGCGAGAATTTTCGGGCTCGCTTAGCTAGCGGCCTGGCAAGTTGATACCAAGAGACTCCCACAACATATCTACGCGCTCGCGTGTGGCGGCGTCCATCGCGATGGTACGGCCCCATTCCCGGTCGGTTTCGCCTTCCCACTTGTGGGTGGCGTCCATGCCAATCTTAGAGCCGAGCCCCGCCACGGGGGACGCAAAGTCGAGATAGTCGATCGGTGTATTCTCAACGATGGTGCAGTCCCGGGCAGGATCCATTCGGGTCGTCATGGCCCAGATAACATCCTCCCAGGACCTCGCGTTCACATCATCGTCAGTGACAATGATGAACTTGGTATACATGAACTGCCGCAGGAATGACCACACGCCAAACATCACGCGCTTTGCATGACCCGGATACTCCTTTCGCATGGTGACCACCGCCATGCGATAAGAACAGCCCTCCGGCGGTAAGTAGAAATCACTGATTTCGGGGAACTGTTTTTTAAGCAGCGGCACAAATACTTCATTGAGCGCCACCCCGAGAATCGCCGGCTCATCCGGCGGTCTGCCGGTGTAGGTGCTGTGATAAATCGGGTTGTCGCGTGTGGTGATGGTCTCCACGGTGAACACCGGGAATCGCTCAACCTCGTTGTAATACCCGGTGTGATCGCCGTAGGGTCCCTCGTCCGCCATCTCTCCGGGGTCGATATAACCTTCAAGGATGATCTCGCAGTGCGCGGGCACCATCAGGTCGTTGTTGCGGCAGACGTCGGTGACGCATTGGGCAAGGTCGGTTTTTTTGCCTCGCAGCAGTCCTGCAAAAGCGTACTCGGACAGGGTATCAGGCACCGGGGTGACGGCCCCTAGGGTGGTGGCCGGGTCAGCGCCCAGCGCCACAGCGACGGGGTAGGGCTCTCCGGGCCGCTTCAAGTGCCAGTCCCGAAAATCTAGCGCGCCGCCGCGATGCGATAGCCAGCGCATGATCAGTTTGTTGTGACCGAGCAGCTGCATCCGGTAGATACCCAGATTCATGCGCTCTTTTTCTGGCCCGCGGGTAATGACCAGAGGCCAAGTCACCAGCGGACCGACGTCGCCGGGCCAACAGGTTTGAATCGGCAGTTGGGTTAGGTCGACAGCGTCACCGCTGATCACCTGCTGTTGGCAGGGGGGCTTTTTGACGACGTTAGGCCCCATGGTCAGGATTTTTTTCAGCAGCGGCGCCTTGTCCACAAGATCCCGAAAGCCTTTAGGAGGATCGGGTTGGCGCAGGTAGGCCAGCAGTTCGCCGACATCGCGCAAAGCTTCGACAGTCTCTTCGCCCATGCCGAGTGCGACGCGCCGCTCCGCGCCAAACAGATTGGCGAGTACAGGAATATCAGAACCTTTGGGGTTTTCGAATAACAGTGCTGGGCCGCCGCCGCGTAAGGTACGGTCGGCGATTTCGGTCATCTCCAGATTGGGGTCGACCTCAGCGGTGATGCGGACCAGGTCGCCCCGTTTCTCGAGCTCGCTAATGAACTCCCTCAGGTCGACAAAGCTGGGCATGACGAGGGATTACTTCCGCTTCATTGACTTAAAGAACTCTTCGTTGGACTTGGTATCCTTCAGCTTGTCGAGCTGGAACTCGATGGCCGGCAGATCTTCCATGCCGTGGAGCAGTTTGCGCAGAATCCACATGCGCTGCAGTTCTTCATCGCCGGTCAGCAGCTCTTCGCGACGGGTTCCAGATCGACGGATATTGATGGCGGGGTAGACCCGCTTTTCTGCAATCTTGCGATCGAGGTGCAGCTCCATGTTGCCGGTGCCCTTGAATTCCTCGTAGATCACCTCATCCATCTTTGAGCCGGTATCAATGAGCGCTGTGGCAATAATGGAGAGGCTGCCGCCTTCCTCGATATTTCTGGCCGCGCCGAAGAAACGCTTGGGTCGCTCCAATGCGTGGGCGTCCACACCACCGGTCAGTACTTTGCCGGAGCTGGGTATGACCGTATTGTAGGCGCGGGCGAGGCGCGTGATCGAGTCGAGCAGGATGACCACGTCGCGTTTGTGCTCTACCAGCCGCTTGGCTTTTTCGATCACCATGTCGGCGACCTGAACGTGGCGCGAGGGCGGTTCATCGAAGGTGGAGGCGACGACTTCGGCGCCGCGCGCGCCCACCGAGCGCTGCATCTCGGTCACTTCTTCCGGCCGCTCGTCGATGAGCAGTACGATCACGTAACACTCGGGGTTGTTGGAGATGATCGCCTGCGCAATGTTCTGCATCATGATCGTCTTGCCAGCCTTCGGCGGTGCGACGAGAAGTCCACGCTGTCCCTTGCCAATCGGCGCCACGAGGTCAATCAGGCGACCCGTAAGGTCCTCGGTAGAGCCATTCCCCTTCTCCAGGGTTAAGCGCTCATTGGGAAAGAGTGGCGTGAGGTTTTCAAACAGGATCTTGCTTTTGGCGCTCTCCGGGGACTCAAAATTAACGTCCTTCACTTTCAGCAGCGCGAAGTAACGCTCGGAATCCTTGGGCGGTCGAATCATGCCGGTGACGGTGTCGCCGGTGCGCAAGTTAAAGCGCCGAATCTGGCTAGGGCTCACGTAAATGTCATCGGGTCCAGCAAGAAAAGAACTGTCTGCCGATCTCAGGAATCCGAAGCCGTCCTGCAGGATCTCCAATACACCATCGCCCCAGATGTCTTCGCCGCTCTTGGCATGGCGCTTGAGCAGGGCAAAGATGATGTCCTGCTTGCGTGAGCGCGCCATGTTCTCGACGCCCATCTCTCGGGCCATATCAATCAGCTCCTGAGTCGACTTGTTTTTCAGGTCGGTCAGACTCATGGGATTTTCGCTGGGGGTGTTGGGGTCACGACGCGGACGTCGCTGTCGTCCCCGTCGGGAGCGGCCCTGAGGTGCTTCTTCACCGCCCTTCTCACCACTCGTCTCGGCTTCAGTCGGTGCGTCGCCCGATGCCTCGCTAGATGGCTCAGCCTCGGGGGCTTTGAGCTTGAGGGTTCGCCCGTTCATTTTGGTGATTTCAGTAGCCTCCTCATCGCTAGGGGCATCACTGTTGGTGGCTTCCAACTCTTCGGTGTTGGTGCTGGTTTGGTCTTCCACGAATCGCTTCCGAATAGATAGATAAAAAGGTTCAGTAGGGAAAAGGTCTGCCCCGCCGATACTTGTTGCTTCTTGTGCTGGTGCGGGTCGGGGTAGAAATTGACCTGAACGGTCCCTAAGCTCACTCAATCAGCTCGCTGGCCAAGGGCTTTGCTGCTATGGTGAAAAAAGAGAAGTTCGGGTGCAACGGGAGCCACACAGGTCCCGATTACTATAAGTTAGCACCCGAAGATGGGCGCGTCCAGCAAAAATATAGGGGTATTTATGCCCCTTTGCCACCTGTTGGTACCTATCTATGGCCCCTTATCTCGGCTGGCGTCTCTTAACATTCGACGCTGGTCTAAGCCACGCTGTCGACAAATTCGCTCAGTTGGGTCTTGGACAGCGCGCCGACTTTGGTGTCTACGGCATTGCCGCCTTTAAACATGATCAGGGTCGGGATGCCGCGGATGTTGAACTTGCCCGGCATGTCAGGGTTGGCGTCAACGTCGACCTTACAGACTTTGACCTTTCCCGCGTATTCTGTGGCAATCTCCTCGAGGATGGGGGCAATCATCTTGCAGGGGCCACACCACTCGGCCCAAAAATCCACCAGCACGGGCAGGTCGCTGGAGAGCACCTCCGCGTCGAAGTTGTCGTCGGTCACGTGCAGAATCTCAGCGCTCATAGGTGCTCCGTTGTCAGGCAGGGTGTCAGCCGCGGTCTGGGATTGGTGTCATGGCAACGAGAAAATATCGCACTGCCTGCCAACCGGCAAGCTTTGACCATTACTCCGTTATCAGCTAATGAATACAGACACAGGACAAGACGCAACATGGCAGGTCTATCTTTTGCAATGTGCCGATCAGTCGCTGTACGTGGGTGTCACCACGGATCTGGCCAGACGGCTTCAGCAACACAATGGGCAATTGGCTGGCGGCGCCCGTTATACCCAGGCGCGTCGGCCGGTGGCATTGGTGTGGTCCGAGGCCTGTGACTCGCGATCCGATGCCCAGCAAAGGGAGCATGCGCTACGTCGTCTCAGCAGGGAGCAAAAGCTGGCAATCATTGCGGGCGCAGAATAGGGAGAGGGAGAGGGAGGTTAGGGCTTGACCGTGGCAACATTCTGGGACTGGGCGTTGAGACAATATGCCCGGGAACCCACACAAGCACTGCTGCTGACACTACAGTCACAGGCAGACTTGGTCATACTGGAGGCCTTGTTTGCTGCTTGGTTATCTACCGAAGGGCGCCGATTAGAACACCACGATGTTGCGGCAATGCGAGACACCACGGGAACCTGGATTGATAACGTGGTGTTGCCGCTGCGCGCTGTGCGGGAGCAATGGAAGGGCGATGCGACCAAAGAGGACGCGCGAAGACATTTGCTTCAGCTCGAGGTCGAGGCGGAGCGTCATCTAGCCGAGTTGATGTGGGTCAGCACTGAGTCACTTCGCAGTGCGGCTCAGGACGACATGACCAGAGAAATGTTGACGGCAGAGACCGTGGAACATGCCGCGGCGCGGATGAACGTTAATATGCTGACGCTGTCCGGTTTTGAGCACGGTAAATTTGCCGCCGAAAGAGAGCAACTGGTGGCACTGCTTCTCGAGTCGACGTAGTATCGCCCCTCCATTGCAAACGGAACAGGGAGAACGTTGGGCATGAGCACCTCGATAAAAGTAGTCGGCCACCTGTCCCTGGTTGGGCTGATGATGGCCCTGCTGGGCTGTGGTGGCGCCTCGCAGGAGCAGGAAGTCACCCTGGAGTCGACCAACGCGCGACTCAGCTATGGCATTGGCCTGCGCATGGGTCAGCGAATGTCCGCTGATGGTATGCAGGTCGATGCGGCCGCTTACGCTGCCGGTCTTGAGGACGCGATGACCGGTGCCGAGGCAAGGCTGACGGATGAGGAAATCAATACCGAAATGTCTGCGTTTCAGGAGCGGCGTCAGTCAGAAGCGGAAGCCGAGCGCGTGGAGCAGGCGCAGTCAAACTTGGAGGCAGGCAAAGCGTATATGGAAGAGATGAGTGCCAATGAGGACGTGCAAACCACTGAATCCGGTCTGCAGTACATCGTGATGGAGCCCGGCGAGGGTGATAACCCGGTGGCCGCGGACTCAGTCGAGGTACACTACGAGGGCCGACTGATCGATGGTTCGGTCTTTGATAGCAGCATTGAGCGTGGCCAGACCGTGACTTTCGGCTTGACGCAGGTGATTCCCGGTTGGACCGAGGGCCTTCAGTTGATGAAGCCCGGAGGTAAATTCAAGTTTATCATTCCCCCGGAGCTCGGCTACGGAGAGGGCGGTGCTGGCCAGATGATTGGGCCTAATGCAACTCTGGTGTTTGATGTTGAACTGATATCCATTACGCCTGCAGATGGTGATTAATGCACTCCTCTTTGTACCCCCCGGCCACTCATGTGATCCTCACTTTAACAGTAGCAATTTGACAGGGTTAGTTTTGGTTAACTGTGGTGACGCTGTTGAGGTGCCTTTTTCTGTCAGTGGATGAGCGAGTGGTCAATCTCGGTCAGTACGTTGGTATGGTTTTCGGCTAGGGGGCCCAGTTAATGGCCTCACCTTGAGGCCCATAAACTCGTTCGACTTGATACTATCGTTCTCTTGAGGGGGCGCTTTCGTCATCTCAACAGCCTTGGTTTTGAAGCAGGCTGTAGCGGCCGCCATGGCTGCCATTCGGGCCGTATCTTCAGTCCACCACCCGCTAGCCCCAGCTTTCATTTCCATAACAGTCTGCGAGACGATTTCGTCGCAATTTACTTGGTTTGCTGAAGCTGAGTGGCAAATCCCAGTTAAAAAAAAGAGAGGTAAGCAGATTGAGCGGCCGCGAGGGATCATAGGAGAAGGCTCCATGACAAGTAAGGGAGCTTACGTAAATGAGTTGCGGTCTGGATTAACCCGTGCTTTCTGAATTGGTGTCGTTCCAGCCGCGGCGTTGCGCCAACTTTGTGCGCCTCCGCACTCATATAGAGCATTCGTAGCCTTTACTAGCAAGGCTGGCTTGAGCGATTACGCCTGAAACCAGGCGGAAAAAATAGATAAATACAATAAAAACAATAACATAAGATTTTTGGCCCGCCTTTTGCAAGTCAACGTGTGTCCGAGCTCATGCACGTGTTGTCAAGGTCCGTTAGCTCACGTGCCGGACTACTTATATTTTGATGACATCACGAGGAACTACCATGAACAGAGACAATTCCCGCAGAATTTCCGCAATTGCTTTGCCCGCCGTCCTGGTGTGTGCGTTTTCAGCGTCTTCCCAGGCAGGGGAATGGTCCGCTAATGCTTCAATGACGAGCAACTATATTTGGCGAGGGCTTACCCAGACAGAAAATGAAGCGGCCGTTCAGGGCGGTATCGATTACGCTGGAGATAGTGGTTTTTATGTCGGAACTTGGGCTTCCAACGTAAACTATGGTGCAGGTGACGTGTACTCTTATGAGCACGACATTTACGCTGGATTCGCCTTTGACACTGGCGATATCAGCTGGGATGTCGGGTACCTTTACTATAACTATGACAAAGAAGCAGAGTTTGACTTCAGCGAAGTATACATAGGTGTGGGTATTGGTAATTTCAGTGCTCAGTACAATGTATTGGCAGACACGGAAGCCGACGAGGCTCCAGGACAGGATTTTGGCTTTGGTGAGGCTTATTATCTGTCGTTGGATTACGGTTTTGAGATCGGCAACGGCGTCGGCATTGGCTTACACATCGGACATCACGATGGAGATTTCGCGGAAGCGTTCAACGGTAACGCAGAGGGTTACTATGACTACAACGTCACCATTTCGAAGGGTGGTTTCACCTTCATGATCTCCGATACCGATGTAAAGGGCGGGGCTGCCGAAGGTGGTTACGATAACGACCAAGTCAAGTTCGTCGTATCTTATGCCGTTGATATCGAGATGTAGTTCTCCTGGCGATAGCAATCTGTAGTCGTGTCAATTCGGAAGCGCTCGCTAGGGCGCTTCATTATTTAGCCAGTTACAGATCCTGCCACAACGAGCAACTCTCTTTTCAGTACTGAGAATAAAATTTAGCCAAGTAATCCTCAAAATGTTGCGTTTGCTCAGCCTCCAGCTTTCGCTGTCCTGCTAGAGAGTCACGTGCTTGAGCCTCGAGAGAAGCGAGAGTCGCTCGATCTAATGATTGGTCCAAATGCTTGGCGTGCCATTTTCTCGAATAGTTCCATGCTAATTGTCGATAGCTCATTCCGTCTTTCTGCATTTCGCTCAGAATCCTGGCGGACGGCGTCAAAGAGGGGTCCGAAACTTTCTGCTGTGCTTCAGTTACAGCTTTCGGATAGCTGCCGTCACCCCCCGTCGCGCAGTCGAACCAACCGGCTATCTCTGCCATGCTGGTTAGGGTAGGGTCGGCTAACTCACTCAGAGTTACCTCGCTTCCACCCGCTGAAAGAAGAGTGAGACCGGGTTCTCGGCCGCGATTAACTACGCGCTGGAGATTGATGTCATTACGCTGTTGTCCAAGAGCGTCGCAATGCGGGCTTTCATCAATCAGGCAAGATAGTATAAACAAGTCGAGTAGACGCATTGTGTCGCTATCGATTCCCAGCGGTACGAAAGGGTTAATATCGATACACCTCACCTCAACGTATTCGATTCCGCCTCTCGTCAAGGCAACCACAGGGGCCTCCCCGCTGCGCGTAACTCGCTTGGGGCGGATAGGGCTGTAATACTCATTTTCAATTTGAAGGAGAGAGTCATTAAGCTGAGCACGCTCTCCATTGTCCATTGAACTAAAGGCGGAATAGGGTTGGTGCGTTGTCAAGATGGCATTACGTAATGCCGAGATGTATTCGTCCAAGTCGTTATAGCAAACATTTATTCCTGACTGTGCTTGGCTGGTGTAGCCCAGATCTCCCATCCGAAGAGACGTAGAAAAGGGCAGATAATAACTATCTTGGTGGTCTCCAATTGGTTGCAGGGGGTGAGACGGATTGCCTTGCACAAAACTGGCACATACTGCTGGTGATGCACCAATCAGATACATTAATAGCCAGACCCTGGAAAAGAAGTTCCTGATTAGAGCGAGGTAGCCCTCTGTCTGAAGTGCCTCTGTGCTCAGTAGGTTGCCCTCCAATTTATTGGCTTCAGCCCAAAAAGATTCATGCATGGAGAAGTTATAGTGAATACCGGCGATAGCTTGCATCTTTCGCCCATAGCGCACACTCAGACCGTTGCGATATATCCGCTTCATTTGGCCTACATTGGAGGTGCCAAATTGTGCAATAGGAATACCCGCGTCCCCTTGGACGATACAGGGCATGCTAGCGTTCCACAGTAGCTCACCGTTTAACTGTCTTACTGTGTAAAGGTGCAAATTGTGCAGAGCTCTCTCGGTTTCGGCGATAGAGGCCGATACCGGCGTAATAAACTCGAGGAGTGCTTCTGAGTAATCAGTAGTGATTGAAGGGTGAGTGAGCGCAGAACCCAGGCCTGAGGGATGAGGTGTTTGTGCCAGCTCCGCTTGATCTTCACTGACTCGAAGGCTTTCCTTTTCTACCCCACGACGAATCTGATTCAGCCACTGTGGATCAGTCTCGAGCACCTTTCGGAAGATCGCAGAGTGATTCGACACGGTGGCTCCTGTGTGAGAATTTGAGGACAACCACCTAGGTTGTGCCTCCTTCAGGGATTAAATTGGAGCGGAGTGTACGGCGCCAAAGGCGCACCGTATAGGGGGGAAACGTTTTTCGCATTAAGCTCAAGGCTCTTGGCGGCGATATGGATAGTAGTTATCTGTATTTGAATCCCCAATAGTGTGAAGACGCATGTTAGCCAAGACTATTTCAACGCCTGTCTGACAATATTTTGTCAATCACGCGTTCTAACTGTTTGAGATTTTGGCACTCCTTGGCCAAGTGACACTCTTTCTTCACTCGTAACATTTCTGAATCACCAGTTCCCCAGAGTCGCGGGGATTCTGGGTTGAGCCAGATCAGTTGCCTGGCGCGTGACTTGATCTCCCCTAGAAGATCCAGTCGCGGGTCGGCCTGGTTGTTCCGCGCGTCACCCAGCACAATAACCGTGGTCGCGCTGTTTACCTCAGCAAGGGCCAGCTCGGAAAAGTCCTGCAGCGCCCGACCATAGTCGGTGGCACCCCCGTATTTTAGATTCACCCGCTCGATCGCCTCCTCAACCGGTAGCGTGGCTAACAGGTCGCTCACCTCACCGAGGGCTGCAGAAAATGCAAAGCTTCGGGTACGTGGTAAGACGTCCTGCAATGCATAAAGAAACATCAGCAAGAACTTGGCGTAAGCTGCTACTGAACCACTGACGTCGCAGATCGCCATGATCTGAGGCCGTTTTCGCTCGATTTTGCGCCAGCGCGGATGAAAAGGGATGCCATCGGTGGGGATCGCACGGCGCACCGTCTCCCCCACGTGCAGTTTGCCTCGACGGTAGCGGTGGCGGCGGCGGCCATGCCGCGCTGCAAGTTTCCGTGCCATGCGGTCCATCAGGCGTTTGAGCCGGGCCATCTGGCTGTGATCCACGTTGCCGAGTTTTAGTTTCGACAGGGACTCGTCCAGCAGGTCCTCGGTGGCCGCACTCGCATGAATCAAATAGGCGCGCTCCACGCGATCACGCACCCGTTCGCGGAGTTGCTCCCGAAGCGCCTGAACCACCTCAAAGGCAGCGGGCTCGCTTTGCTCGAATTCAATCGCCGCCTCGCGCAGCGCCTCGTCACCCAGCGCGTCCAGTATCTTGCGCACGTATTGGCCGCGCTGGGTGAAAAGCGAAATCTCCTCGACCTTGGCGTCTGCCGCAGCCGTCTCAATGGCCAAGGACAGCGCGCTTTCGTCCTGCGATTCGAGCGCGTCAAAAAGTGAATTGCCGCGCAGCCCTTCCAGTGGATCTTCACCTGGGTTTGCCGGGTCTTTCTGGGGCGGCTGCTCAGATGGGTTTGCTGAAGACACCTCTGGCTTGGCATCTGACTGACCGCCCGCGGGCGGGCGCTCGGGGATTGGCTGAAAATAGTCGTCGAATGCCACCTCGAATACGCTCAACTCGTGTCTAGATTTTGCCAACGCAGCCGCAAGTCCGTTTTTGAGCAGGGCCCGATCCTGGTAGCCCACCAGTTCGGCCACCTCAACGGCATCAAGGGTGTCGGCAGGTGAGACAGGGATCTTCTTCCCACGCAGGTACTGTACAAAGGCCAGCAACTGATCACTGCTTGCCGCAGCACGCGCCGTATTTGGGGAATCCACTGACAACGTCAGCCTGCGGCGGCAGCCATCAGTTTGGGCAACTGACCCTCTGCAATCTGGATGTCCTCTTCATACTTGAGCAGCACGTTGAGGGTGTCCTGAACAAGCGACCCATCCAGATCTTTGGCATGGAGCAGCACCAAACTTTTGGCCCAATCTACCGTCTCCGAGATGGCCGGTGCTTTTTTCAGGTCCAGAGAGCGGATGGCATGCACAAAGCGCACCAGCTGATCGGTCATGGATTGCGCGAGATCCGGGACCCGGCTGGCGACGATCCGCGCCTCGAGTTCAATCGAGGGGAAAGGTATGTGGAGATGCAGACAGCGTCGCTTCAGTGCATCGGACAGGTCGCGCGTATCGTTGCTGGTCAGGAAAACCAGGGGTTTGGAATGCGCCTGAATGGTCCCGAGTTCTGGTATAGACACCTGAAAATCAGACAGCACCTCCAGGAGCATGGACTCAAATTCAAAGTCGGCTTTATCGATTTCATCGATGAGTAATACACCGCCGTTATCTTCTTCCATTGCTTTCAAGAGCGGTCGCGACTCCAAAAAGGCCTCGGAGTAGAAAACATCACTGAACTGGTGCAACCGATTCATAGACTCATTGAGCCCCTTGGCACCATCGAGCACATCCCCCAACTGCTCTCTTAACAGCTGGGTGTACAAGAGCTGTTTGCCGTACTTCCATTCGTAGAGCGCTTTGCTCTCGTCCAGCCCCTCGTAGCACTGGAGACGCACTAGCGGGCGGTCTACGACCATCGCACAGGTCTTGGCCAGCTCGGTCTTCCCCACGCCGGGTGGGCCCTCGATCAACACCGGCTTTTCGAGCGCAGCGGCTAGCCGCACGACGGTGGCGATGCGCGTTGTGCAGATATACCCCGCTGACTCGAAAGCCTGCTGGATCGCATCAATGCCGCTCAGAGCTGGGTAGTGGGTATTAGACAAGGGATTCTCTCGATTTGGCTTAAAGGGATCGGACCAGCATTCAACCACCGGTCGCATTCATAAACCGCACGATTTGCGGCTGCTCGGGCTGGTCAAAGACATGGCGCTCGGGCTTGATGCTGAGGCTTTCAATAATAGTGGTTTTAATCTCTTCATCCGTGCTACCTGCGCGCAGCAGCCCTCTGAGGTCGATGGATTCCTCGTTGCCCAGGCACATCAGCAGGCGCCCCTCGGCACTAATCCTCAAACGGTTGCACTGGGCGCAAAAATTGTGACTGTGAGGTGAAATAAAGCCCACCTGCGTTTGCGAATCGGCAATCAGAAAATCTCTGGCCGGCCCGGCGGTATCCGAGGCGGTCATGGGCACCAGAGTAAAATGTTCTGCCAATTCCTCCTGTAGCGTGTCGGATGACACATAGGCCAGAGGTTTGCCGCCCACATTGACCTGCCCAAGGGGCATCTCTTCGATGAAGGCAATATGGATACCCCTCTCCAGTGCATAGTGGGTGAGTGGCACCACCTCGTCGCGATTGAGTCCGTCGAGTATCACCGCATTCAGTCGGATACGATCGAAGCCGCATTCCACGGCACGATCGATGCCCCGCAATACGGTATTGAGGTCACCTATACGGGTAATGGCTTTGAAACGTTCGGCCTGCAGGCTATCGAGACTGATGTTGATCGAGTTTACGCCGGCATCGCGCAGGGCATGCCCAGAGTCAGCAAGTTGGCTGCCATTGGTGGTCAGCGCCAGCGAGTCGAGGCCAGCGAGGGCGCCCAGCCCTTCGAACAGCTCATGAACGCCCCGTCGAATCAGCGGTTCGCCTCCGGTGACGCGGATTTTCCGCACGCCCAATTCGGTGAACAGGCGCGCAGTTCTGAGGAGCTCCTCGATGGTCAGTACCTCGGACCGAGGCAGGAATTCCATGGTCTCTGCCATGCAGTACTGACATCGAAAATCACAGCGGTCTGTCACGGACAGACGCAGGTACGAAATCTGGCGATCGAAGCGGTCGATCAGCTGTGTCGGACGATCAGGGGCCATCAGAGGAGTTTACACAAGGGCGCGGGTTGGGGAGCATACAGGAGATGAAAACGTTGAACTTCCTTGATCCACGAGAAAGTATCTGGCCGGGCCTAGTGTCCGGATTATGCCTGGCCGTCATTATGGCGGCGTTGGAGCAACCAGAAGCAATCGTTATTACAGCGGTGGTAGCGTGGCTGTGCATGTTGTGGTGGATTTTTGAGCCGCTGCCCATTCCGGTGACCTCGCTGTTGCCGATCGCAGTTTTTCCCATCTCGGGGATCCTGACTTCGGAACAAGTCGGGGCGTCGGTCGGGTCACCGCTGATCATTCTGTTACTCGGGGGCTTTTTGCTCTCCCGCGGTATGGAAAGCACGGGCGCCCATCATCGCATTGCGCTGTACGTGGTTAACCTGGTGGGCGGACACAAGCCGCGTCGTTTGGTGCTGGGATTTATGATCGCGGGCGCGCTGCTGAGCATGTGGATCTCCAACACGGCCTCAATTTTGATGCTCATGCCGGTAGCACTGGCAGTGTTGGCCTCCTGTTCAGACCGTAATAGTTTGGCAGCGCCACTTCTGCTGGGGTTAGCGTGGTCCTGCAGCATTGGCGGTTTAGGAACGCCAATCGGCACACCTCCAAACCTTATTTTGGTGCAGGTATACGAGGAAAACACGGCTCAGACCATCAGCTTCGGGCAGTGGATGTCCTGGGGCATGCCGGTTGTACTGACTCTTTTGCCTCTGGCGTGGTGGTGGGTGACACGTGCTGTACCCAGAGAGTTGGATATTCAGGTGCCAGCGGTTGGCCCTTGGAGGAGCGCCGAGAGGCGGGTGCTCGTTGTGTTTGTTCTCACTGCCGTGGCTTGGATAACGCGCGCTGAACCTCTCGGCGGCTGGCAGACATGGCTTGATTTACCAGCGGCAAACGACGCGTCAGTAGCGTTATTGGCGGTCGTTGCGCTGTTCGTGGTGCGCGATAATCAGGGGGAACCGCTCATCGATTGGGCGAAGGCGAGTCAAATTCCCTGGGGAGTGCTCCTGTTGTTCGGTGGAGGCATCTGTTTGGCACGCGCTTTTGTGGCTTCGGGACTCAGTGCCCAAGTCGGCGATGCATTGACCGCAGTGGCTGCGCTACCGGTCTTTGCAATGATGCTTTTGTTGGCCCTGGCGGTAACGTTTCTCACTGAGGCGACCTCCAATACGGCAACAACGGCGCTACTGATGCCTGTGCTGGCCGCAGTGGCCTTGGCTGTAGAGATCGATCCGCTCTGGCTTATGGTACCCGCTGCCATGAGTGCCAGCTGTGCGTTTATGCTACCCGTGGCCACTGCACCCAACGCGGTGGTCTTCGGGAGCGGGGAATTGCCAATTCGGCGGATGGTCAGAGAGGGATTTGCATTGAATCTGATAGGAGCGTTACTCATTGCCACGGTGGCGTGGGTATTACTGACCTAGTCGGGCTGGCTCTTCCATCTACCCCTTTGCGCGGACTGAGAGAACCCCGCCACGCACCTGCTGATAGCGCGATGCGCGGGGGTTAATGTCTTGTCTCAGAGCAGCGCCATCATGGTCTCAGCAGAACTGACGTCTACGCCCGGACCGTCTTCAATATTGAGATGCGTGATTTTGCCGTCTTCTGCAATCAGGGCATAACGCTGACTGCGCATCGCCATGCCGAACCCAGAAGCGTCCATTTCCAGCCCCAGCATTTGGGTGAACTCGCCGTTGCCGTCGGCCAGCATGACAATGGAGTCATTTGAATTTTGCGCCTCGCCCCAAGCATGCATCACAAATGCATCGTTCACTGACAGGCAAATGATGCCGTCGACACCCATTTCCTTGATCTTGTCCGCGTTTGCGACATACCCAGGTAAATGCGTCATAGAGCATCCGGGCGTGAAGGCCCCGGGGACGGCAAACATCAGAATTTTATTATTGTTGAAGAGGTCAGCAGTCGATACGGGTGCGGGACCCTCGCTACCCATTACTGACAGGGTGCAGTTTGGAATGCAATCTCCTACGGCGATAGTCATAATCTGGCTCCATTTCTTCGGATTAACGCTTCGTCACTGTTGTACTCATCGATTGCCGACCAGCTACTCACGCCGGCAAAGCTTAGGTAAGCACCCCGAATAGTACCTTACGAGGGCCGATCGTCGAGTAGTCGAGCATTGATTAGCTCACATTCTGCGTAGAAATCGGCCTGTTTATCGCCTAAATACGGTGCGCAGTGAGATAGCACCTGTAAAACCGCGCGATGGATAACCTGTTGCGGCTTTTGTGATGCTTCCATGAGTTGCTCAAAGCTAAGCCAAAACATGAGCGTCATGGCCATGCTGTCAGAGACCTGATCAAAACGCTGGGGGTGCGCATGAATGTCAACAGAGCCCAGCAGTGTGGAGGCTAACTGCCGGGCCATTTGGCGTTTGAGCGACATCAATCTGCGCATACCACGGTCAATGTCGGGATAGCGATACATGAGGTCGTTTTGATTGAGATAGAAGAAGCGCGTCGCGAACATCGATTCCATCACGACGGTGAGGAATAGCCAGCTTCTCTCGACTACGTCATCTGCATCCAAAAACCCAGTTTCAATAATGGGCGTTGCGAGTGCACTGGCAACATCCCAATAGAAGCGAGCGAAAATGGCCGAGAGAATGCTGTCCTTGCCCTTGTAGTGGTAGTAAAGGTTGCCTGGGCTTATATCCAGCTCGAGCGCAATGTCACTGGCTGTGACATTGCGCTCCCCGCGCTCATTGAAGAGCTCGGTGGCGACGACCAGAATGCGTTCCGCGGTTTTCATGGGACGTCAGTGTACCTTGCCGGGACGGCGCGTGATGCGCCGCGCGCTGCAGGCCCGGCTGCCCACTGAAACACAGTTCCGGCGCTTACCTGAATCTGCGCCAGGTTTTACGGGGTCCCACAGCACCGCGTTGAAAGCGACATCTATATAAAAGGGGAGCAATGCTCCCCCGAAAAAAACGGACGCTAAAAGGTGGGTTTAGGCAGCTTTACCAAGCTTGGTCTTCAGCTCGTCAAAGCGAGACTTCGCCTTTTTCATCTGTGCTTCCAGCTTGGAGCGATCAGCCAGTGAGTCGAGCTCCAGATCTGCCAGCGCCTTCAGCGCCTCTTTCTCGACCGCTGTGCCACGCTTGATCAGTGACTTGTAGAGATCTTCAGCCTGCTTGCGGCGCTCGGTAAGACGGGTTTGCGCCTCGTCTACCTGCTCCTGCAGATTGGCGAACTGCTCCAGTACCTGATCGTAGGCCTTGCCATAGACGCCCAGGCCTGCAAGCAGTGCGTTGCGGCCGGTATCGATGGCCTTGGGTCGCGCTCGGGTTTTGGCTTTGGTGCTTGCCTTCGCCTTGGTTTTGGCGGCCAGCTTTTTTTTTGCCGGGGCCTTTTTGGCCTTGGCCGGGGCTTGCTTTACCGCAGCTTTCCTGGCTGCAGCCTTGGGCGCTGCTTTGGTTTCGGCATCTGCCATGACGTTTCCCCTCATTGAGGTGTGTTGAAATCGCCACGTAGTGTGGCGTTGAAAATTAGAATCCGCCCTCTAAAAAGCTGGGTGGCCGTGGCAATTTCGCACAGACCAACATAAATTGACATAATAAATGCCAATATATCGACTGTTCAGAGAGGCTGGCAATGAGAACAGCGTTAAGAACAACGTTACGAGTAGCGTTAGTCCTCGCCGCCTCACTCTTAGTCGCTGCCTTGGTGTTAGTGCGGGACGCTGAGCGCATCATCCCCAAGGGCGAGGGTAAGGTTGAGCTGGATGTGGGCGAATTCGAGGCTTTCCCGCTCCCCGACTATGCGGCCGCCGTAGTCAGTGACGATTACAAAAGTTACTTCATCGAAGTTGAGCCCGGTATTAAGAACCATGTGCTGGAGATCGGTCAGGGGTACCCGGTCTACCTCCAGCACGGCAATCCGACTGCTGGCTTGCTGTATCGAAGGGTCCCAGAGCTACTGCCTTTGGATCGCTTCAGGGTCATCATGCCGACCATGGTGGGGCTCGGTTTCTCCACCAAGATTCCGGCGAGCGACCACACTCTCGATAACCACATGCGCTGGATGAACCGTGTGTTGACAACACTCGACCTCACAGAGGCAGTTTATGCGGGTCAGGATTGGGAAGGGCCCGTGGGCATGGGTGCCTTGTCATTGTCGCCAGGAGTGCTGAAAGGGGCTTTGGTCATGAATACCGGGTTTCGCGCCCCGCGCGCGCCCATGGATCTTAGCAGGGCCCATGCGCTGGTGAAAACGCCGCTGGTTGGGGAGTTTGTGGTGGAAGCTATGTCCTCATTTTTTTTCAAGCGTTTGGCCGGTGTCCAAGGCGATCCGACGACGATGCCGCCGGAGGTCATGGATCTTTATCGACGTCCACTCGAGGACAGCGGCAATGGCAAAGCGACGCTGGCGCTTATGCGAATGGTGGCAGATGGGCCTGACCACGCTAGTTCACCCGCGCTGCGGAATATTGAGCGCTACGTGGAGGGATTGGATATCCCGGTTGAGCTGGTCTGGGGGATGAACGACCCCATATTAGGTAGGGGTCTGCCCTTTACTCAGACAATGTTTCCAACTGCACCTGTCACTGAGACGGAGGCAGGACATTTTCTGCAAGAGGAGGTGCCCGAGATCATTGCGGTAGCTTTAATGCATGTTGTGGATAAGGCCCAGAAAAACTGAACAAACCCTTTGCAAACGCCGTTTGGTAGCTTTGCACACTGGGCCAAATATCTTTGCTCCGCGTATAGCGCTAGGATTCCGCCCCCGAAGCTCACGTACATGGAAAGTAGTGATTCACCAATGACTGACAAAAACGTCAAAAGCAGCCGGTTTTCCCGCCGACGATTGCTCGGCTCGGCGGCGTTTACGACGGCCGGTTTGGCGGTCTGTTTCCTGGTGTTGGTGGGTAAGCCGCAAACCCAGCCAACCCAGTTTCCGGAGCCGCGTCGCCCGCTGGTGGATGCCATTGTGGCTGCCCCCGCCGACCACAGTATCTCGGTCCGCACTCAAGGTACCGTAGAGCCGGTCAGGCGCGTCGAACTGGTTGCACAGGTCAGCGGAAAAGTGGAGAGCGTGAGTGATCGATTCCTCGGCGGGCGTTTTTTCAGGGCAGGAGACATCCTGCTGCAACTCGAACAAGCGGATTATGAGTTTGCCATCGCCAGAGCCCGTGCTCAGGAGGCTGCCGCCGCACAGCGCGTCGCGGAGGAGCGAGGCCGTAACCTGCAGGCGCAGCGAGAGTGGCGTGAGCTTGGCACCAGCGAGGCGAACGATTTGTTTTTGCGCAAGCCGCAACTCCGCGCCGCCGAGGCTTCGCTTGCGGCAGCCCAGGCTGATGTGGCCGCGGCTGAGCTGGCTCTGGAGCGGACAACGGTACGCGCCCCCTTTGACGGTCGACTGGAGAAGAAGTCGGTAGATCTGGGACAGTTTGTCGCTCCCGGTACCGTGTTGGCACAGATCTACGCCACAGAGCGGGTTGAGGTGCATCTGCCGATCAGTGATTCTCAGCTCGCACTGCTGGAACTGCCGCTGTTTGAAACAGCGGTAGAGGCCTACCCCGAGGTGGTCTTGAGCGCGCGATTCGGTGGTGAGCGCTGGCAGTGGCAAGGCAAGATAGCCCGGGTCGAAGCTAGTATCGACCGCGACAGCCGCGTCACGTTTGCGATTGCGGAAGTAAACAATCCGTTCGGAGACAGCGGCTCGCAAAGACCACCGCTGACGCCGGGACTGTTTGTGGAGGCAAGCATCCGCGGTAAGCCGATCCAACAATCGGTCGAATTACCCGCTACTGCGTTGCGCGGGGACAATACCGTGCTGCTGGTGAACGAAAACAGCCGACTGGAAAGACTGCCTGTAAAACTGCTCAGGCGCGAGCAAGACCGGGTCTGGGTGCGCGGTATCAGCGCAGGCGAGCAGGTCGTTGCGGAGCAAAGCAGCCTGTTGGCAGCCGGCGCCGCGATTGAGGTTGCAGCGGTGAGGCCGACCAGTGGCTGACAAACCGGGCCTTCTAGGCTGGTTCATCTCCAATCCGATTGCAGCAAACCTCCTTATGGTGGTGTTGGTGATCGGTGGGCTATATAACATCCCGGGCCTGGATAAACAGTTTTTTCCCACCCCCGTCGTCGATCGTATTAGCATCGCCATGCCGTTTCCTGGGGCTAGCCCGAGAGAGGTGGAAGAGCAGATCTGTGTGCGGATCGAGGAGGCGATTCACGACCTCGACGGTATCAAGGAGATCCGCTCTACCGCTTCTGATGGTATGGGGCAAGTCATCGTTGAGGCGCTTACAGGCTACCCCACCCAGCGACTGGCCAACGAGATTAAAACCCGGGTCGACGCGATCACCACTTTCCCAACCGACGCCGAGCGTCCCGTGGTCACCGAGCTCATCTACCGCCATATGCTAGGCATCGTGCAGTTAGCGGGCGAGCTCGATGAATGGGAGCTCAAAGAGCTTGGCGAGACCCTGCGCGACGATCTGGCTCGTCAGCCCTGGATCTCGGTTGTCGATCTGGTGTCGCCGCGTCGATACGAAGTGTCAGTCAATGTATCGGAATTGGATCTGCGGCGTCATAACCTTTCTTTCGACGATGTGGTCCGCGCGATCCAGTCAGCCTCACTGAACTTGCCGGCGGGTGCGATTAAAGGCATCGACGGTGACATCCGCGTGCAAACCCGGGGCCAAGCCTATTACCGGGAGGATTTTGAGCGCATCGTGTTGCTGACAGCGAGGGACGGCACGCAGATTTATTTGGGCGAAGTCGCCACGATTGATGACGGTTTTGAGGATGTCGATACCGTCAGTCGTTTTGATGGAATGCCCGGCCACGGTTTGTATGCGTATGTCACCACCAACCCCGATGTGGTGCAGTCCTCTAGGTTCATCAATGAGTGGGTGGCAAAGCAGAAACCAAACTTACCTGAAGGGGCCACCCTGTCTTTCTGGCGTGACGCAGCGGTACCGTTTAAGGGACGTGTCGAGACGCTACTGAAGAACGGCTTGGGTGGTCTGCTGTTGGTGTTTTTGGTGTTGGTGCTCTTCCTGAGGCCGGCTGTGGCAGTGTGGGTGTCGGTGGGTATCGCCGTCGCCTTCTTAGGTGCATTTTTCATACTCCCCTACACCGGCGTCGGCCTCAATATGATTTCTCTATTCGCCTTTCTGCTGGTGTTGGGCATTGTGGTGGACGATGCCATCATCGTCGGTGAGTCTATTCATACGGCGCAGACCAGAGGTGTGGAGGGCGAAGCAGCGGCCTTTTGGGGCGTCCGCGAGGTATTTAAGCCGGTGCTGTTCGCCGTGATCAGCACGATGGTGTTCTTTGCGCCCATGATGTTTATGCCGGGTGAGTGGGCTCACGCGGCCAAGGGGATCCCGGTTGTGGTCCTGATGGTGCTGATGTTCTCGTTGGTCGAATGTCTGTGGATCTTGCCGGCGCACCTCTCACGATTAGGTCCCGAGCAGCCTGCCGCAACGCCACTGTTGAAGCGGCTCGAGAATTGGCGACATCGATGCGCCGATTGGTTGGTGTCTTTAGCGCGAAACCGGTACCGGCCGTGTTTGCAGTGGGCGCTGCAGCACCATCTGCTGGTGGCGGGTTTCTTCCTGGTCATGCTCAGTTTAAGTGTCGCCCTTTATGGTGGCGGTTGGCTGAGGTCGGCGTTTTTCCCGCGCATTAATTCCGACTTTGTCGAGGCGAAAATTGTGATGCCCGAGGGCGGCTCTTTCTCGCAGTCGGAGCTGGTGATGCAGCGCGTTGTGGATGCAGCCGAAGCGCTGAAAACCGAGTGGAACCAGCGCCCCGAATATGAGGACGCGCCGGCCATCGGCAGCATTCTGGGTCGCGCCAACGAGAACGAGGTAGAGGTGGTGATCGCCACTGTCAGCGAAGGGGTGGATACAGAGGCTTTTGCCCTTGAGCTGAGGTCCGACTCGGGATCGCTCAGTGAGGCCAAAGAAGTGCGCATGGATTACACCATCCGCGATCCTGGCAAACCCATCAGACTCGTGCTCGCCTCACGCAAGGTTGAGGATTTGGAGGCGATGGCGGGGGATGTGCGAGAAGCGCTGCTCTCCTACCCCGGGGTTTTTGATGTCTCGGACAGCTTTGACAGCCCCCGGGACGAGTTGGTGCTGGAGTTAAAGCCGGCGGCCGAAACACTGGGTGTGGGTTTGGCGGATGTGGCGCGGCAAGTGAGGCAGGCGTTTTATGGTGCGGAGGCCCAGCGTGTTCCCAGAGGGAGAGAAGACGTCAAGGTCATGGTGCGTTATCCAGAGATAGAGCGGCTCGCTATTGCTAATTTGAGTGACATGTACATTCGTACCCCCGATGGTGGCGAGGTGCCCTTTGAGGCCGTAGCCACCTATCGGGTCGAAGCCGGCTATCAGAAACTGGAGCGACTGGATCGCCTTCGGACACTGGAAGTTGAGGCAGACGTTGAAGCCAACGGTCCGCCGCCTCGCGCGATCGTGCAGTCTGTGTTCCGAGATTACTTACCGAAGTGGCAACAGCAGTACCCGGACTTGTTTGTGAACCTGGATGGGGAATTGCAGGAAGAAATTGAGTTTCGTGAGGCCACTGTGCGGCTGATGGCACTCGCCATGATGGTGATCTACGCCCTAATGGCGGTCGCCTTCCGGTCCTATTGGCAGCCGCTGTTGATTCTGACCGCCGTACCGTTCGGTCTGATGGGCGCCATTTTTGGCCACATGATTCTGGGCTGGCAGGTCAGCATGTTTTCTATCATGGGGGTGACGGCGTGTGCCGGCGTTGTGGTCAACGACAATCTGGTGCTGATTGACCGTATCAATCGCCTCCGGGAGGAGGGCACGGAATTGGTGACGGCATTGTTACAGGCGGGCGAAGACCGGTTCCGGCCGATCATTCTGACCTCGCTGACCACCTTTGTTGGCCTGTTGCCTATTATGTCTGAGACCAGCGTTCAGGCGCAATTCCTGATACCGATGGTGACGTCGCTGTCGTTTGGCGTGCTGTTCGCTACGGGGGTCACGCTGGTGTTGGTGCCGGCGCTGTATCTGATTGCCGAGGACGCACGCGCATTGCGAGCGAGATGGTTCGGTGGTAAGGATAGCGCGCCAGCGTTATCGACCTCGGCCAGCTGATTCCAAAAGGTTACGTCCTCGAATTCAGGCGCTCTTCGGACCCGCCGCCACGATCGCTTCGCTGACGTCGAAGTTGGCAATATTTTCGAGGAACAGCGCTGCCAATTGGCTTGCCTGAGCCTCGTAGGCCGGGTCGTCGCCCCAGCCCGCCTTGGGATCGACATATTGGTCGTCCACGCCCGGGATGCTGACCGGATAGTCCAGATTAAGGCTCTCGATGTGACGGGTCTCGACACCCACCAGCACGCCGTCCTGTGCCGCTTTCACCACCGCGCGGGTAACCGGGATTGGGAAGCGCGATCCAGAGCCGCCCGGGGCGCCCGAGCCGCCCGTCCAGCCGGTATTGATCAGATAGACCTGGCTATCGAAGTCTTCGATTCGTTTGATCAGCAGTTCGGCATAGTCCCCCGCCGGTCGAGGCATGAAAGGCGCACCAAAGCAGGTTGAGAAAGTGGGGTTGATACCCGCCGCAGCGCCGACCTCGGTAGAGCCAACCCGCGCGGTGTAACCCGAGAGAAAGTGAAACGCGGCGGCCTCTTTTGACAAGATCGAAATCGGCGGCAGCACCCCAAAGACATCACAGGTCAGAAAAATAACGCATTTGGGCTCGCCGCCGCTGTTGGTTTCTGAGCGTTTATCGACATGCTCCAGTGGATAGCAGCAGCGGCCATTCTCGGTCAGGCTGGTATCGCTGTAGTCGGCCTGCCCCCGATCATCCAGCACCACATTCTCAATGATGGCGCCGCCGCGAATCGCGTCCCAGATAACCGGTTCATTTTTGCGACTCAGATCAATGGTCTTGGCGTAGCAGCCGCCCTCGATGTTAAAGACAGAGCCCTTGGACCAGCCGTGCTCGTCATCGCCGATGAGGTAGCGCTCCGGGTCTGCTGACAAGGTGGTCTTACCGGTACCCGACAAGCCGAAAAACAAGGTGGTGTCGCCATCTTCGCCAATGTTGGCGGAACAGTGCATTGGCATGACATCCTTCTCGGGGAGCAGGAAATTCTGCACCGAGAACATGGCTTTTTTCATCTCGCCTGCGTAACGCATCCCCGCAATCAGCACTTTTCGCTGACCGAAATTAATGATGACGGTGGCATCCGAGTGGGTGCCATCGCGCTCGGGGTCACAGACAAAGTCGGCTACGTTGAGGATCTTCCACTCAGGCTTGTTGGCGGGGTTGTATGTGTCAGGGCGGATGAACATGTTGCGGCCAAACAGGGACTGCCAGGCTGTGGCGGTAATGACTTTGACGGGCAGGTAGTGATCGCTGTGCTCTCCCACGTGCAGGTGTTGCACCCAGGTCTCTGACTGATTGGCGTGCGACTTGACCCGCTCCCAGAGGGCATCAAACCGGTCTGCATTAAATGGGCGGTTGACGCCGCCCCAGTCTATAGCGTCCTCGCTGGAGGGCTCCCTTACGACAAACCGATCTGCCGGAGAGCGGCCCGTGCGTGCACCCGTCTCGACACGCAGTGCGCCGGTGTCGGACAGCACACCTTCACCCCGTGCCAGGGCCATGTCAATCAGTTCAGTTGAAGGGAGACCGGAGTGAACATCCGGGGTGGAAATGGCAGCTTCGCTCATGTTGGTTTCCGTGCTGAGTACTATCTATTCTGCTGTTAAGCATTTTTTCTCAATTCGATGCGTCTACGTCATCGATTTAATGCAGCGTTGTCCCTGCGCCGTGAGGGGGCAAAACTTCCCGACCAAATCGATAGGTCGTACCACACAACTCACAGGTCATCGTGATGTCGCCTTGTTCAGCGAGGATCTCCTCTCGCTCAGACTCGGGCAACAGGGATATCGCGTCGGCGCTTCGCTCACGACTGCACCGACATTTAAACAAAATAGGGGCCGGTGGGTATACCGTTACGGTTTCCTCCTGATAGAGCTTGAATAACAACGCTTCTGGCGTTAGGCCCAACAGCTCATCCGCGTGTAGCGTCTCGGTCAGTAAACACAGCGTTGACCACTGCTCGCTGCGTGCCTCTGCGTCTGTCAGCTGCGCAGGCAACTGCTGCAGCATTAGTCCCGCACTGCGTGCCCCGTCAGAGGCGAGCCAAAACCGTGTGCCCAGTTGCTCACTCTGTGAGAAGTAATCCTCCAGAGCCCCTGCCAGCGTGCCCTCCGCGAGTGCAACGATGCCCTGATACCGTTGGCCCGCCTCGCGTTCCACGGTCAGGACCAATTGCCCGTCTGTCAGCAGGTTCATGGGATCATCGGCCTCGGCGCTGAGATCGCCCTGAGCAATGCCGCGGATGTGGCGCTCACTGGAGCACTCGACCATGACCAGCGATACCGCTTGCTTGCTCCGAGCTTGCAGAATAATGCGGCCTTGATATTTGAGATTGTTGCTGATCAGCACAGCGGCTGCCGCAAATTCGCCCAGCAGGCGCTTCAACGTGGCGCTATAGGCCTGATTGGCCAGCATATCGGTCAGCGCGGCCGAAATTTGCACCGATTCGCCACGCACGTTGACGCCGTCAAACAGGAAACGTTGACTGCTGTCGGCGGGGTGGCTCATCGCGGAGTGATACCAATCATTAGAGGGAGTGTAGGATAGCGGGATTGCTACCCAGCCCCAATCTGATTATTGAATGTCTGTTATTCGTTTGTCGCGCCGTCATCAACTGGATCAGGCCGCTCAGGAGGCGGCCTTGGAGAGGCTTGCCGCGCACCTTGGATATGCCCTTGGTGCCTTGGTGGCGCGAGAGGCCGGAACGATTCAGTTCGATGGAAAGGGGTTCTCAGGCGCCGTCACGCTGGATGCGGACCGTGTCGTGGGTGAGGTGCGCTTGGGGCTCATGATGCGACCCCTGAAAGGGGTCATCACCAGAGAGATTGAAGCGGGGCTGGATCACTATCTCACCGACTGAGCGAGGCGGCCAACCCTGAAAGATCTTAGCTCGCCATTGCCTTGACGCGGGCGTTCAGCCGGCTCTTATGGCGGGCTGCCTTGTTTTTCTTGATGATGCCGCGGTTTGCCATTCTGTCAATCACAGGGACGGCCGAATCATAGGCGGCTCGGGCGTCGTCGGCGTTACCCTTTTCGGCTGCCGCGATAACCTGCTTAATCTTGGTGCGAACCAGCGACCTTAGGCTCGCATTGTGCGTGCGACGCTTGTCGTTCTGGCGCGCCCGCTTTCTTGCTTGGGGTGTATTAGCCACCGTTGTGCTCCATGGGGTCTAAAAAAGGCTGCGAATCATCTGAGATACACGGTTTAATGTCAACTGCAGAGGGGCCTGGCCACTCGATAATAGGGTGTTTTACCTGTTTACCAGCCCAACCAAATCAGAATCCATCCTAGCAGGGCGCAACCCACGGAAGCCCCTGCTTTATCTAGCCGGAATAGGGCGTAGCCATAACCTACTGGCGGGAGCAGCAGGGCAAACATGCCCCAGGCGTATTCTTCCCGCCAGGCGGCAATGAGTAGCAGGATCCAGCTGATCAGCAGTGACGCTGCACCGAGTGTCATCAAAAAGGAACTTGAAGCTTCCATTTCCGGTCTCTGAAAGGTGGGTTGCCGAACGGTGCGCAGGGTACCAGAAAGCCCGCAGCAACGGCACAATACACCAGCGTTCGATGACGGTACCAACATGACAGATTCCTCAGCGTCAGAGCCCGATGACCCGTTCGCGGAGATTCGGCCCTATTCCAATCTGGACGCGCCCGAAGTACTCAAACGACTCTCGCGGGATGCCGAGCTGGCAGAGACCATCGCGCTCTGGCGGCTGCCGCGTGTCAGCGCACTGTGGCCTGCCCTGGCAAGACAAATGGGCAAGATCTGGTTGCGGTTGGCGGCAAGACGACTTCTAACCGTAGAGGATCTCCAGAACCTGATCGCCCCCAATCTGTCGCGGATGATCAAAAAAACATCGCGTTTTACCGTCAGTGGTATCGACGAATTGGATTTGAGTGCCGCCCGGGTCTATCTCGGTAACCACCGGGATATTGTGATGGACCCGGCCTATGCCAATTACGCGCTGCACCGGGCGGGCGCCAGCACGCTGGCGATTGCCATTGGTGACAATTTGCTCTCCAAACCCTGGGTGGCCGACCTGATGCGACTCAACAAGAGCTTTGTTGTTAAGCGGAATGTCAGTGGTCCGAGGGCACTGTTGGCGGCGACCAAGCTGCTGTCTCAATATATCCGTGACTCCGTAAACACGGGGCGGGACCCGATCTGGATCGCGCATCGTGAGGGTCGGGCCAAGGACGGGCGCGATCTCACCGAGCCCGCGGTGATCAAAATGCTCACCCTGTCCCGAGAGGGGGGAGAGGCACAGGAGGCAGTGCTCTCGGATCTCAATATTGTCCCACTGGTGATTGCTTACGAGGTGGATCCCTGTGATGCGCTGAAGGCGGCCGAGCTTGCCGCGGGCGAGGGTTACGTCAAGGCGGAGTTCGAGGATGTGTCCTCGATTGCCCGAGGCATTACGGGTGAAAAGGGCTGCGTTCATTTGCACTTTGGCGAACCGTTGCCGGCAGATTTGTCGGTGGAGGAGGTGGTTGCCGCGCTGGACCGACAAATGGCCCAACATTACCGGCTTTACCAAACCAATCGCTGGGCGTGGGAGTGGTTACATGGTGAGAGCGTCCCGGCGGAACTCACCTTTCAAGAAGGCTCGGTGACAGAGCAGTCGTTTCGGGCCCGCATTGAGAGTGCGCCCAGTGAGCACCAGCAGTGGCTGCTGACCATGTACGCCAACCCGGTGAGCCGTCGGTTGGCGCGCGATGTCACGGATCAGGACCGATCATGTGATTGATGAAGGCCTGCAAGCCGAGATTCGTGCTGCGTACCAGGAACTGACCGATTCACTCAATCTGTTGCCGCGTTGGGGGCAGCGCCAGATGATTGCAGAGGTCGCCAACGCGTTGGCTGACCCGGAGGCCGAGACGCCGATCGCCGTGGTCGAGGCTGGCACGGGCACCGGAAAGACCATTGCCTATCTTGTGGCGGCACTGCCGATCGCGCGCGCCCGAGGCAAAAAGCTGGTGGTCGCCTCTGCGACCGTGGCACTGCAGGAACAGCTGCTACTCCGCGATCTGCCGGATATCATGCAGCACAGCGGCCTCAAATTCGATGCCGCGCTGGCCAAGGGTCGCGGCCGATACGTGTGTCTTCTCAAGCTTGATCACCAGCTTTCGGACCATGGCGCGGATCCGCTGATACCGCTCTATCCCGACGAATTTTTTGGCGCGGAGGAGGAATTGGCTGGCCCGACGCTCGAAGAGATGATTCAGGCATTGGGTGATGCGAGCTGGGACGGCGATCTGGATGCCTGGCCTGAGCAACTATCACCTAGTGTACGGAGACTCATTACCACGGATCAAAGCCAGTGCACGGGCAGGCGATGCCCGCATATTGCCCAGTGCAGCTTTTTTCGCGCCCGCGAAGGGCTCGACGAGGCCGACGTGATCGTCACCAATCACGATCTGGTGCTCTCTGACCTCCGATTAGGTGGGGGTGTCATCCTGCCCGCTCCCGAAGACAGCCTGTATGTGTTTGATGAGGGCCATCAGCTGCCCGCGAAGTGTCTCAATCAGTTTGCCCTGCGGTTCCATTCCGGCGGAACATTACAAGGGCTCCGGGACAGCGAGCGATGGCTGGTCGCGAGCGCTGAAACCTGGGTGGCGCAGGGCTTGGACGAGCGCCTGATTCCGGCCATGACATCGCTCGTGGGTGACCTCATACAGCGCAGCGAGGATATCGCGGAGCTGCTGTGGCAGTTGTTGCCCGAGGCAGATTTTGAGCGCGCAGAACATCGCTTTCCCCATGGCCGCGTTCCAGTATCTCTTGCTGAACAGGCCGCAGGGCTTGTTGCGCAGTGGGGTCAGCTCTATCGCGAGGCAGCGCGCTTGGAGGCGGCGTTGGAGAACAGTCAGACGGCGAGATCTTCATCGGCTGACAGCGCGATCGCTGGTGCGGCGGACCCGGATCTGAATCTTGCCAATGCGCAAGGGTTGGTCGCCAGAGCTGAACAACAACTCGCGGTCTGGCGTGCCTTTGCCGATGCGCCGGGAGAGGGTGAGCCGGGAGATGGCTGGGCCCGTTGGTGCCAGCATCGCGGTATGCCACAGAGTGTGGAGTGTAAGGCGAGCCCGATCCTGCCGGGTGAGCTCCTGGATGACGCACTGTGGCAGCGCGCAGCGGGGGCAGTCATCACCTCAGCAACGCTCTCTGCATTGGGGACTTTTGAGCGATTTCGTGAGCGGTCCGGCGTGCCGGTCAGTGCCCGATGGAAGCAGGTCGCGAGTCCTTTTGATCCCGGGAGAGCCACTTTTTGTGTGCCGGCGATGACGTCAGATCCCGGTAATCAGGAGGCACACACCCGGGAGTTGGTTGAGGTGCTTCCCGGGCTGATCTCGGGAGAGCAGGGTGTTCTATTACTGTTTACGTCACGACGGCAGATGGAAGCGGTGCTCGAACAGATTGAACCGGTGCTCACCCACCATGTGTTGGTTCAGGATCGGATGAGTAAAGCCCGGTTGTTGAACCAGCATCGGGCGCATATTGATGCCGGAGAGGCTTCTGCGATCTTTGGTCTGGCCAGCTTCTTTGAGGGCATTGATTTGCCCGGCGAATATTGCCGGCACGTGGTGATCGCCAAGCTTCCTTTTGCGGTGCCGGATGATCCCATCGCGGCGGCACACTCTGAGCTTCTGGAGGCACAGGGACGGGACCCATTCATGGAGATCAGTGTCCCGGACGCAGCACAGAAGCTGGTACAGGCCAGCGGGCGGTTGCTCCGAACCGAGGAAGACGAGGGCAGGGTAACGCTATTGGATACGCGCTTGATCAGCCGTCGTTACGGTCGGGCGATTCTTGAGAGCTTGCCGGCCTTCAGCATGGAGCTGGGCTGATCGCGGTATAGGTGTCCGATCAAACGCAGTGAGGAGACGTGCGCACGCAGTCTTTGCCGCTAAGTCAGCCCGGGGCCAGCCATTGATCGCTGTGATAGGTAAAACCGGCTTCAGTACCAGTAATATTCAGAGACTGGGGCGCTCGATGAGGCGAGTGACCGGATCATGACAGGGAGAGAGACTTGGAACTGGAAGGCCCGCGGAGTGCCATCGCAGCGCAACTGATTGATCTCGAGGCCGCGTTGCGTCAGCTGAACTTATGGTCTGACGAATCGCCATCTCAGGAAGCGTTGAGCTCGGAGCAACCTTTTGCCATGGACTCGCTCGAGTTCGAGGAGTGGTTGCAGTTTATTTTTCTACCCACCCTCTACGAGGTACTGACGTCGGGTGGGGCGTTGCCTGAGCGCTGTGCGATTGCGCCCATGGCAGAGGAGACAATCGGCAAGAGGGGGCTACCAACCGAGACACTTATCTCGACGCTTCGTGACTTGGACCAACTGATTACCTATGTCGACTAGGGCTTTCCAGATACAAAGCAGATACAAAAACCCCGGCCTAAGCCGGGTTTTTTGTGGAGTTTAGTAGCGGTGCGGACTCAGAACTGTACACGTTTGGTAAAGCCGCCGTCGACCACGACGTTAGCGCCGGTCGTAAACGCCGAGCGGGGGCTGGCCAGAAATGCCACGGTATCTGCGATTTCATAGTTGGTACCCATTCTGCCCATCGGGATACTGGCGACTGTCGCATCGTAGAAATCGGTCATGTGAGTCTTGATTTGTTCCCAGGCGCCACCTTCGAAAAAGATTGGGCCGGGGCTCACAGCATTGACCCGCACGCCCGACGCCGCCAGTGCTTGCGATAAATTGCTGGAATAGTTCAGTAGCCCTGCTTTGATCGCGCCGTAGGGGCTGGGACCTGCGAAAGCTTCTACCGCGGCAGTGGTAGAGATAATGACAATAGCCCCTGAGCCCGACTTGGAAATATGCGGTGTAGTGAGTTCAACGCCGCGCCAGGTTGCCAACATGTCGGCCTCGAAGTTGGCCCGCCATCCCGCTTCAGAGCTATCCGCGCCGCCTGCGGAAACGTTGGGTACAAAGATATCAATGCCGCCCAGCGCGTCGGCACACTGGTTCACCCAGGCTTCCATCGATGCGGCGTCTGTAACGTCTACCACGCTGCCATAGGCCTTCACGCCTTTAGCGGTCAATGCGGCGACCGTTTCTTCTACCTCGGCCTCATTCCGTGCGCAGACACCAACGTGGCAACCCTCATCCGCCAGCGTCTCGGCGATGGCGCGGCCAATACCCTTAGTCGAGCCGGTGATCAGCGCCACTTTATCTTTCAGTTGCAGGTCCATTATTTTTCTCCTTGGTTTTATGTCATTCGGTTCGGTGTGGAAGCCCTGTATTTTGCGCTCTTCCAGTGAGATCTAGGACGGCGAGAGCGCCATGAATTCCTTTAGCGCTTCACCCTTGGAGCATACCCAGCTTTCCAGCGCGGTAATGCGTTTGAAAAAGTGTCCCACAATATATTCATCGGTGGTCGCAATGCCACCGTGCAGCTGAATCGCCTCCTGAGATACTTTCCGACCCACCGTAGTCGCTTTTACTTTTGCTGCTCGGGCAAACCGCGCCGCATCGTCACGACCGCTATCCGCGGCGTTGCAGGCGGCGTAAATCAGTGACCGCGTAAGCTCCGTCTGGATCAGCATGTTGGACATGCGGTGCTGCAGTGCCTGAAAAGAAGCCAGTGGCTGTCCAAATTGTACGCGCTGTTTGGTGTAGTCCACGGTAGTGTCGAGCGCAGCCTGTGTCGCGCCCAGCGTCTCGGCGCTGCTCAGTGTCATCGCCAGCGCCCGATACGCCTCCAAAGCATCGGAGGCAGGTTGCCCTTGCAGTAGAATGTGATCAGCCTCGAGCAGGAGATCGAATCGGCAGTTCATGCCGCCGCGCCCGTCATGAGTCGGGAAGCGCTCACACTCGACGCCGTCGGCCGCGGTGGGGACCAACACCCAGGCGAGTCCGTCAGCGCTCAGTGCCAGTACCGTTAAATGAGTGGCTGAGGCGCCGGCGCTGATCCAGTGCTTCGCGCCAGAGAGATGCCACCCCTCGTCAGTGTAAGTCAGTGTGGTAGCGGGTGTGAGTCGCGAAGCCGTCTCAGCTTCATCAATCGCTGCAACCGGTATCAGTTCTCCCTCGGCAACCCGGGGTAACAAGCTCTCTTGCTGCAAGCCGACGCCGATAATGGCGTGCGTTGCTGCCAGTGCGTCTATGAGGGGTTCAGTGACAAGGAACTGCCCGCACAGTTCAGCCAACATGGCCATCTCCCGTACGCCCATTCCCAGCCCCCCAAACTCCTCTGCGACGGGCAGTGCCAGCCAGCCCATTTCGGCAAAGGCTTGCCACTGGTTGGGGTCACTGTAGACGCCCTCGGCAATCCGCCCCCGCCGCTGGTTGAAGTCGTAGCTGTCGCGCAGATAGCGCTCCGCCGCGTCCTGCAGAAGAGTCTGGTCCTCTGTCATGTGCCCCGACATGAATCAGAGTCCCAGTACATGCTTGGCGATGATGCCGCGCTGAATTTCGGCGGTGCCGCCATAAATGGTAGTGGCGCGACTGTTGATGTATTCAGCCATGGTAGTCACAGATTCGGCAGGCGCGGCGGTGTCTCCCGTGTAGTCAGGCGCGAGCACTTCGCTTTGCCAGGGCATGGCGCTCTGACCGGCCGCTTCGATCAACAGTTCGGCGCAGCGCTGGCCGAGCTCCGTGCCCGAGACCTTCACCAGAGAGGACAAAGCGCCTGGATTATCGCCGGCTGAAAGGCTGCCCTTGATGCGCAGTTCGGTCTGTTCCAGTGCCATGACGTCAATCTCGGTCTCCGCTACCCGGTAGGCGTAGGTAGGATCATCAACAGCGCGACTGTTGGGGTTCGCCAAGGCGCCCTGGAGTTTGCCCAACTGCTTTTTTAGCTCAATGGTGAAATGCTGCCCGCCGCGCTCAAACTCCAGCAGGTACTTGGCCACCGTCCAGCCCTGATTTTCCTCGCCCAACAGGTTGATAGCGGGCACACGCACGTTCTCGAAAAACACCTGGCACTGCTCGACCTCGCCATCGAGGCTCGGGAAAGGGGCCACCGTGATGCCCGGAGTGGCCATATCGATTAATAGAAAGCTGATCCCCGCTTGTGGTTTTACATTCTTGTCCGTGCGCACCAGACAGAAGATCCAGTTGGAGTGATGCGCCATGCTGGTCCAGATCTTGGTGCCGTTGACCACGTATTCGTCACCATCGCGGTCCGCTGTTGTTTTCAACGAGGCGAGATCCGAACCGGAGCCGGGCTCAGAATAGCCCTGACACCACACGTCATCACCCGAGATGATGCCGGGAAGAAATTGGGTTTTCTGCGCCTCGGTACCAAAGTGCATCAGCATGGGTCCCAGCATCTGTACGCCCATCATTACTGGGTTCGGCGCGTTGGCAAGCTTGCACTCCTCAAGAAAAATATAGCGCTGCTGAATGTCCCAACCTGTGCCGCCGTGCTCCATCGGCCACTCCGGCGCGCCCCAGCCTTTAGCGTGCAGGATGCTCTGCCAGCGGCGACCCGCCTCGAAATCGGAGAACACGCTGGTCGTGCGTTCGCCCGCCCGGACAAGCTCCGGGGTCAGCGCCTCTCTCAGAAATGCCCGAATGGACGTTCTGAAAGTCTCGTAGTCAGTGGGTATGGGATTGGAAGCATTCACGGTTCGTATCCTCTCGATCCGGTGCTCAGCTGAGCTGGACACCCTGTTCCTTCAATTGCGCTCTCAACGCGGCCTTCTGAATCTTACCCGAAGGTGTTTTCGGCATTTCAGCTACGACAGATAGCCACTGTGGCCATTTCTGTTTGGCCAACTGGTGCTCAGCACATAGCGCTGTTAACGTGGCCAGTGTGGGTGCCTCGTCGCCGCACAGCGTGACGAAGACGGCCACGCCCTCGCCCAATCGCTCATGTGGCGCCGAGACCGCTGCCGCTTCAGCCACTGCTGGATGAAGTAGCACGATCTCCTCGATCTCTCGGGCCGACAAATTCTCGCCCCCGCGAATGATAATGTCTTTTTTGCGGTCCGTGATGACGATGGCCTCAGAGTCAAGAAGTTGTCCGATGTCACCGGTTTTAAAGAAACCCTCCTCGGAAAACGCAACGGCGTTCTGCTCCGCATCCCGATAGCCCTGCATCATCGCGGGCCCTCGCACCCAGATCTCCCCATCGGCGTTCCGGCCAACGTCCTGGCCATCTTCATCGCAGATTTTGACTTCGTAGTTGAAGACCCGGCCGTCGGTTTCCGCGGCCAAGTGAGTTTCGTCGTTTGCCACAAATCCAACTGTGACCAAGGGCACTTCAGTAGAGCCGTAAACGCGCACCGCGCGGCAGTTGGCCAGCACCTCACTGGCCTCGTAGATCAGTGCAGAGGGTACCGCCGCGCCGCCGCAGGCGAACAGCCGGAAGCTTGGCAGATCTTTATCCTGATCACGGCAGGCGTCCACCAGCTCGCGCAGAAAAGGGGTGGCACTCACGCAGGTTGTCGCGTGGTGTGCCTCGATGAGCTCCACGGCGCGGCTCACCACCCAGCTTTCCATCAGCAGCACTTTCGTATTGGTGAAAAAGGGCAGCTCGATACCGTTGACGTAGCCTGTGACGTGGGTCACCGGAGACGGCATCAACATCATATCCCGCTCATCCAAGCCCCACGCAATCACGCCGTTGTCCATTGCTTTGGCGAGGGTGTTATGACTGTGACGCACGGCTTTGGGATTGCCGGTGGTGCCCGAGGTATAGAGCACGACCTTGGTGTCGTCGGGATCCACTGGCGCGATGTCGGCCAATCCGGCGCCACCACTCATCATCACGTCTTCAAAACGCAGCACGTCCTCAGTCAGGTCATCCTCGCCGCCACAGCAGACGACATGCCGCAGGTGGGGCAGGCCGGAGCGCAACTCACGAACCATGTCGACATAGTCAAAGTCGCGAATGCGGTGCGGTATGAACAGGATTTCAGTCTTGGCGTCGCCCAGAATGAACCCAAGTTCTTTGCCGCGATAAATCGGCACCACCGGGTTGATGACCAGCCCGCAAATGGATGCAGCGATCGCTAGCGGCACGGCTTCGGGAATATTGGGGAGTTGAAAGGTGAGCGTGGCGCCCGGTTTGACGCCCAGCTGCTGAACCCCTCTGGCCAGTTGATTGGCCTGCTGCCATGCCTCCGCGAAGGATAACTGAACGCCCGAGTCGAACAGCAGCGCCGTGTCATCAGGTCGCGCGGACGCGCGCTCTTGCGCCAGCGCCGCCAGTGTCGTGTCCCTGAACGATGTGTCGGTGATGAGATTCACTGATTCCCCAGCCTGGTACTCGCCATCGGTGTTGTTATCACGAGAGGGTGCGCACATGAGGGCGCCCCATACCCGCTTCCGTCAGCACAGTAACGTTGATCTCCGTCGCGGTGGTTTCTGTTGGCGGTCGATGACTATATAGTATGAGCGCCGCTTAAAACAAACCAGCCCGCTTGTTTTGCCCGTTGCAGAACAGCCTGGTTCTGGGTGTGGCGGCGGAGAGCGGGTGATCACAGTATCAGAGGGGTTTCATGATAGGTCCGAGTGAGAAGAGCACGCGCATACTGGCAGAGTTACAGGCCTTTATGGCAGAGCACATCTATCCGAATGAGGTGGCTCATCAGGAGGCGCTTGCGGGCGCCGACAACCGCTTCGCGTCCATGCCTCTCGTCGAATCTTTAAAGGACAAGGCCCGAAGCACGGGGCTCTGGAATCTCTTTGTGCCACCTGAATACGCTGAGTACAGCGATCATGGCGGCATGAGCTTTCTGGATTACGCGCCGTTGGCTGAAGAAATGGGGCGCGTAATATGGTCGCCGGAGGTGTTCAACTGCAACGCGCCAGACACCGGCAATATGGAAGTGCTGATGAAGTTTGGCACGGAAGCGCAGAGGGTCGATTGGCTGTCACCGCTCCTGGCCGGAGAGATCCGCTCTTCCTACGCCATGACCGAGCCACAGGTTGCCTCCAGTGATGCGACCAATATCCAGCTCGATATCCGCCGTGACGGTGACGAATGGGTTCTGAATGGTCATAAGTGGTTCATCACCGGTGCGCCCTACGAACGCTGCAAAATTTTTATCGTCATGGGTAAGAGCGATGCCGAGAACCCGAACCGACATTTGCAGCAAACTCAGATTCTTGTGCCCAAAGACACACCGGGTGTTGAAGTATTGCGCCCACTGACCACGCTCGGCTATGACGACGCACCGATTGGGCATGCCGAGGTGACGTTCACTGATGTTCGCGTGCCCGCAGAAAATCTTCTGCTCGGTGAGGGCAGGGGATTCGAGATTGCCCAGAGCCGTCTGGCCCCCGGCCGCATGCACCATTGCATGCGTCTTATCGGTGCCGGGCAGCGCTGCCTTGAGCTCGCCTGTCAGCGCGTCGAAGACCGGGAAACCTTTGGCAAAAAACTGAGCCAGCATCAGTCGATTCGCGAGAACATCGCCAAGAGCTATGCCGAGCTGGAAATGGCGCGATTATTGGTTCACAAGACCTGCTGGCACATCGATCATCACGGTGTGAAGCCCTCAATCGAACTGATCTCAGCCACTAAAATCAGCGTGCCGCTGATGGTTCAGGCGATTATCGACCGCTGCATGCAAATGCACGGCGCGGGCGGGCTGACCGAGGATTGGTGTATGGCCGAGCAGTTTAACTATGCGCGCTGGTGTCGTCAGGCGGATGGTCCCGATGAGGTGCACCAAATGGCACTCGGCAAACGCATTATTCAGCAGTACGCTGAGGCGTCGAGTTAATCGCTTGATGCTGGCGCGGTGAATTTAAAACCGCTGGCGGTGACTCTGAGTCATGGCCGCGGAGTCGCACTAGAGCGATACAGACAACCATAAAGAGGGGGGGTAAGACGATGACCGATGACGAGAAGATGGCTTTTGTACAGCAACTCTATGCCACAACGGGTGCCGGGGATTTTGATACCGCCGAGACCATGCTGACCGACGATTTTTTCATCATTGAGGCCGAGGGCCTTCCGATGGCTGGGGAGTACCGCGGCAAGAGAGCGCTGCGCGATTTGTACTCACATGTCTTCGGGACATTGAAGGTTGCTGACCTTGAGCCCGAGGGGATGACCGTCGGCGGCGATTATGTGATCAATGTGATTTCTTTCCGCTTCGAAGATCCCAGTCTTGCCTCCGCGCAACTGGCAGAGTTGTTTCGCTTCCGTGACGGCAAAGTGTGCGAGATTCGCCCCTATTACTTTGACCCCAAGCCCATTGTGGATGCCTGGGTTCACTACAGTAGCGCCGCGTGATTTAACAACCCGCGCAATGATAAGCCCCGCTTAGCGGGGCTTTTTGTTTTTTGTCGCCAGTAAGTCCGGTTGGTTTAATTCAGGTATTTGTCGATGGTCTGATGCAAATGCCGGATTCGGCTTTCCTGATAGCTGGCGAGAATGACCTTACCAGTCGCTGAGTTTTTCATACCCTTCTGTACTGCCGGCAGGTTGGCGTCATCCTGATCAAAAACCCCTCCCAGCGAGCCCAGCTCTTCGTGGGACGCAAAGGGCTGATCAGCGGGTATCACTGTGCAGGGGACTGCGGCCGGGCGCTCACTACCTTTGGGGTATCGCAGCAGAATGCGCACGTCGAATATGCAGCTGTCGGGGTCATTTCCATTGGGCAAGAAGCGATAAACGATGTTGCCACCGTAGCCGATCCAGACTTGGAAGTTCGGGAACAGGCTGTAGAGAATCGCATCCTGAAGCTCGGCCATCGTTGGGTCATCGAATTGCTCCCCTGCGGCTTCCTCAAACATCTCCCGATTCATTTGCGCCACATACTCCCGCGCACTTTGGCCGTCTTTCATCTCGACGCCTTCGTCACTATCTGTCGCCATCCGACCAGAAAGTTTCAGAATGTCGCGAGTGATGGTCTCTTCCGAGACATCGCTCAGGTGTGGGCTAGCCACACCCATTGGCGTCACTGATCGACTAACGTTGTCTCCCCAGCAGTCGTACTGCGAGTTGGCATCGCCGGTGAAGGTGAGGATTTGCTTGTGGGTTTCCACGGTGTGCCAGGACTCCATGAAGGCCTCGGCGCCCACTTTCCAGTTGCAGTTCATCACGCGTTGTACGTGCACACCCGTGAAGTACTCCTCTAATGGAAAGCGCTTGAAGTGATCGGGCAGCACATCCATGTAGTCTTCGAGGGGTGGCGCATCCTGATCAAAATTGATGAACACGAAGCCACCCCAAGTCGCGACTTTGACCTGTGGCAGGCTCATGTCGCGGCCTTCAATATGCTCAAAGTCCCACTGATTGGGGATGCCCTGGAACTGTCCTTCCAGATCCCAGGTAGCGCCGTGGAAGGGGCAGCGGAATTTATCGACAGATCCCGACTCGTCGCGCAAACATCTCCCGCGATGTCGGCATGAATTAATGTAGCCTTTGATCTTGCCTGATGGTGTTCGGGTGACGATCACACTGCGGTCGATAATCCAGTAGACGTGGTGATCACCCGGCTCGGGGATCTCTTCCTCGCGGCAGGCCATTTGCCAGACACGGGGCCACATTTCTTCTTTCTCTTTGTTGAAGAACTCCTGACTGATATAGCGCTCGACAGAGAGATCCTCGTCGCCCATATCAGGGTTATTCTGAATCCGCAGATATTCGGGGACATCGACGGTTTCCAGGTCAAGCAGGTCCTGCCAGGTCGTGCCGACGAACCGGCCGCCATCGCCCTGTTGCTTTTGTTCTGCGTTCGCCATGGGTAATCCTTTTGAACTTCGCTTGAGTTAACGAAACGCGCGCTCAGCGCGCGAGAATATTCACGCCACTGATGCCCGGTGCACCGTACACGTGGGTATAGCCAACTTTGGGCTCGTTCGGTACCTGTCGTGCACCGCCATCACCCCGTAGTTGCACGCAAATTTCTTGCACCTGTCTCAGCCCTGACGCCCCAACGGGTTCGCCATTGGCGAGGCAGCCACCATCAGTATTGACGGGCAGCCGGCCGCCAATTTCAGTCATCCCGTCGGCCAGCCATTGTTCTTGATCGCCGTGATCACAAAAGCCGTTCTCGGCCATGTGCATGATTTCCGCGCCGACCTCAGTGTCCTGAAGTTGGGCGACATCGATATCTTCCGGCCCCACCCCTGCCAGCTCAAAAGCGGCCTGCGAGGCGGTCACCGTCGGCGAATCTGCAACCTCTGGCGGTTGAGCAGGACTGAACACCTCGAAACTGCCGTAGTTTCTGGAGCGCACCACAGCGGTTTTCAAATAGACCGGGCGTGGATGAAATTCGTGTGCGATATCGGCGCGGCAGACGATCAGGGCGCAGCCGCCTTCAGCCGGCGAACAAAACATGTATTTGTTGAGCGGCTCACTGACCATAGGTGCATTATCAATCTCTTCCCACGACAGCGCCGTCTGCCGCCACGCCGTCGGGGTCAGCGAGCCGTTGCGGAACGCTTTCTCGGCAACGCGGAGTAGTGTCTCCCGTGAGATGCCGTGGTCGTGCATGTAGCGCTGAATCTTCATGCCGAAATATTGAGTGGTCAGCATCAGGCCGGTTTCGCCGTACCAGTCGTCGAGTCCCCAGTCAGCGGGCTGCGGGTTGAAGGCACCGCGGTCATGTTTGTCGAAGCCAACTACCAAACCGACGTCGTATTGGCCACTTTTGATCGCCGAGTAGGCTGCGTTAAGAGAGCTACCTCCCGTTGCGCAACCGTTTGCCACGTTGGTGAACTGAAGTCCGGTGAGGCCCAGTAAATTCACCAGCGAGTCGGCATTGCCGCTGTCCTGGCTGCCGCCAAAGGCGAACTCCATGCGTTTGAAGTCGGTGCCTGCGTCAGCAAGTGCTGCCCGGGCCGCGGCCGCACCTTGCTCAAGGCCGGACATAGTGGGGGTTCTGCCAAAGGGGTGCATCCCCAGTCCAACAATTGCCACGTCCATCAGTGTTGCTCCTCTGCCGCGCAGAACTGGAAGGTCAACAGGTCAGTACCCTCTTCATCTTTGCGCACGGTGATCATTTCCATTTTCATCGGCATGCCAATGGTGAGTTGCTCCGGCGTATTCTCACGTAGGCGGCTCTCTACTTTAAGGCCACAAGCCAGCTCGATATAGCCTACCCCGTAGGGCGTGAAAGTCTCTGGTGTTTCGTCAGTACGATAAGGGGTTTTGGGCATAAACGACTGTATCGTCCAGGTCCACAGCGTGCCCTCGCTGCCAAGATCAGCTGGGGCCATGTTTTGTCCCGAGCAGGCTCGGCAGGCGGATTGGCTTGGAAACGCGTGCTCTCCGCAGTCGAGGCAGCGGGTGCCGATCAGACTAGGCGTGTCTGCCGGCCAGCTGAACAGCCCCTCATGGAGTGGTTTGGCGTTGGACATGGCGGTCCCCGAAATACTGTGCGAACCAGCTTGTGAGAGTGCTGAGAGCTGCTCAGGCTGGCCGCTTTATAAAAATCAGTCTAGGATACTGCCGATAAAAAAAGCAAGCCGGTTTGTTTGCCGTGAACGCCATACTCACGATGTGGCCGCACACTTGGGGCCGCTCCTGCAAGCACAGAAAGAATCACGGGGAACAGCATGACAGCAAGGAAAGCGAGCCGCGCCAAGTCCAGCCGACGGAGCGCCGCGGGACGTGTCGGCGATGGCTGGCAAGCGGAAAAGAGCGCGCTGACCCGTCAGGCTATTCTCGAGGCGGCCGTGCGCTGCTTTGTCGAACATGGCTACGTCAATACGACAACAGCGATGATCTCTGATGAAGCCAGTGTCTCCCGCGGCGCGATGATGCATCACTTTCCTTCACGCGCCGCTGTGATGAATGCCGTCGTAGGCTATTTGCATGTCAGACGGTTGAACGAATACCGCGCGCTGATGACCGATATTGATTCTCCCGATCAAACGCTGACCCGCGCCGCGATTAGGGTGTCTGTGGAAAACGCCTGGAGGTACGTCAATCTGCCGTCATTTATCGCTTATCAGGAATTGCTGGGCGCGGCGCGCACGGATCCGGAACTGGCCGAGGCCGTAGGCGAGGTGGAGCGCGATTTTGAGCGGGAGTTCTTGAAGACGGTGCGCTCGGTCTTTCCGCACTGGAAACAGGTGAAGTCGCTGCAGGCGGCACACGATCTGGTGCAATTTGTGATGCAGGGCATGGCCGTAGCGCATCGCTCATCCAATCGGGAGCAGCGCGCCAAACGCGTGATTGAGACGGTGACGGACCACCTGGAGCGGATCTATCTCGCTGATACGGGCGATGGTGAACTTTGAATCAACTGCGAGAGCCAAGTGTCTTCAGGCCAGGGCTCGTCGTGAGTGTCGATAACTAGGAGGTAAACATGGGAATGGTAGATGGCAAGATCTGTCTGGTAACCGGCGGCGCATCTAACCCAGGGTTGGGCCATGCGATCGCGCACAAGCTGGCGAGTGAGGGTGCGACTGTCATCGTGACCGATGTAGATGGTGAGGGGGCCGCGCGCACGGCAGCAGAAATTCAGGGGGCGGGCTGGCAAGCCCAGGCCTGGCAGCAGGATGTGACGGACGAGGCAGTCTGGGACAGCACCATGGCCCAGATCCGCGACGAGCATGGGCGATTGGACGCCCTTATTAATAATGCGGGTATCGCGATATTGAAAACATTGCCCGAACTCAGTTTGGCCGATTACAACCGGCAGATGTTGGTCAACATGACCAGTGTTTTTCTTGGCACTCAAAAAGCGGTCGCAGTAATGCGCGAGACCGGTGTCAAAGGATCCATCATAAACATGTCATCGGTGGCGGCACTTGTCGGCGTGCCCGCCTGCAGTGCTTATGCGGCAGCAAAAGGGGGCGTGATTGGCTTTACCAAGACCATCGCCGCCGAGACAGCCGCTGAGGGTATTCGTTGCAATACGATTCACCCCGGGCTGATCGACACCAATATGCAGCGGCAGTCGTCGGTAGATAACCCTGAGGAGTATGTGAAGCTGAACGCGGCAGTCCCCATGGGATACATGGGGCCGCCACACACCATTGCCGATGCAGCACTGTTCTTGGTGTCTGATTTATCCACTTACATGACGGGCGCGCAAATGGTGATCGATGGTGGCCTGATCAATCAATAAAACGGCGCGAAGCGATTGCGAGCGCGATAAAGGGAGTACTGACGATGAGTGACCAACATTTTGAAGACCAACAGGGCATTCGCGCTTTGCTGGAGCGATACTGCGAGGGTGTGAATCAGCGAGACGCGGCGGTGTGGGGATCCACGTGGGCGGAAGACGGTGTGTGGGAGCTCCCGCATCTGGATATGGAGGGTCTTCAGGGTCGAGAGACCATTGTGGGTGCGTGGCTTGAGGCGATGAAAATGTTTCCTTTTGTGAACATGATGGCCATGCCGGGCGTGATTACCGTCGACGGCGATCATGCCACCATGCGCAGTTACACCGATGAAGTCGCGGTGATGCAGGACGGCACCGAGTTACGTCCCCGGGGTCAATACGATGATGAGTGCGTCAAGGTCGACGGCGAGTGGAAGTTCAGTCGCCGCGTCTTTAAGGTGTTGCACGGCGAGTAGACTTGATTGGGCGTCTCAGACGCCCGGCAGCCCGGCGGTAGAGCCCCCATCGATCACGATCTCTGAACCTGTCACAAATTTCGCCTCCTCGGAGGCGAGGTAAATCACCAGCGACACGATTTCTTCCATGCTGCCCAGCCGGCCCATGGGGGCAATGCCTTCCAGCATGCCTCTTGCGGCAGCAGGATCAGGCGCGCCATCAATAGCGCCTTGAATTAAAGGCGTTTGAATGACCCCGGGGTGGATCGAGTTGCAGCGAATGCCGGTTTTGGTTTTCGCCAAATGCACGGCAGTGGATTTGGCCAGCAGGCGCAGCGCGCCTTTGGTGGTCGAGTAGGTGACATCCCCCGCCAATGCGAGCATGCCGTTAATGGAACTGTTCAGGATGATGGAGCCGCCGCTACCATCGGGACTAGCCTTCATGAGCTCGATGCTCGCTTTGATCGCGAGCATCATGCCCGTCAAATTAATGTCGACGAGATTTTTCCAGGCATCGACTTCGACGGTCTCGATATCGCTGTCACCCGCGTTGGTACCCGCGTTCGAAAACGTGACGTCCAGCCGTCCGTGCTGGTCTCGAATGGCCGCTTTGACTGCCTCCCAACCCTCAACGTCCTGCACCGCGTGCTGGATGAAGGTTGCGCCAGTATCGCTGGCGATCTGATTGCCGGCCTCGATGTTGTTGCCGGTAAAGACGACTTTCGCACCTTCGCGGGTCATGCCTTGCACAGCGGCCTTACCGATGCCGTTCGTGCCGCCGGTAATGAGGGCAACTTTGCCCTGCAACCTGTTACTCACTGATGGTCTCCTTCAGCCTGACTCTCGGGGGGTGATGGAATGGAATACCTGTCGGCACCGTTCACTGACGAGTTCTCTGCATTCGACAGGGGTTTTGCCCCGGTCAAAGGTAATGACGCCCCGCCCGATAGTTCAATGACGTTATTATTGTGGTCCTGCGATGCCGCCCAAGGTTAGGTAGGGCGCTGTAAAAAAGCAAGCACGCTTGACTTTTTCTGTGGCGAAACCTAGGTTGGCGGCTGTGCAGAATAGTCGTAAGACCGACGCTTTTGCGTCGAGTCAGGCGGCATATTTGGGGGTCAATATGAGCACAGTTAGCGTGATTGTCCGGATTCAGCTCAGCGCAGAGAGTGCACCGGCTTATGCAGAAGCGGCCAAGGCCGTGGTGGCGGCAACCCGCGAGGAGGCGGGATGCCAGTGGTATGGTATTGCTGTGGACGTCGCCGATCCTTGTGTCGTTTGGGTATCAGAGCAGTGGGCATCGCAGGCGGACTTGGACGCACACCTCAAGACGCCCCATGTGGCGGCCTTTTTGGAGGCCTGTGCCGCACTTGAGATATTGGATATGGAAGTACGTCGCTACGAGGTCAGCTCCGTGGGTGACTTGGTGATGCCTGAATAGCGGCAGACTGGGAAATAAGAGAGAGAAACGATGACGGTAGACACCAAAATTCAATACAGCCGCATGGCAGGTCGCCTGATAGATCACGTTGCCAACGGCACGACGGATTGGGCAGAACGCACCATGGAGGTGCCCTCCACTGAATATACGGATGCCGAGCAGTGGCAGCGTGAGATGAACTGCATCTTTAAAAGCCTGCCAATACTGGTGGGGGTAACTCAAGAGATCCCTAACCCGGGCGATTTTCGCTCGCTTGAGATCCTGGGTATACCGCTGTTGATCACCCGGCAAGCAGACGGTTCGGCCAAGGTTCTGATGAATGTCTGTACCCACCGCGGTATGCAGCTCACCTCAGAACCCTGCGGCAATCAAAAATTGTTCAGCTGCCCCTACCATGGTTGGACCTTCAAGTCCGACGGCGCACTGCGTGCCATCGCCGATGCGCCGAAGTTCGGCGACGTGTGCGAGGGTGCCCGGGATCTGGTGCAGTTCCCCTGCCACGAGGAGGGTGGACTGATCTTCGCGGTGCTGGATGCCGAGAGTGATGTCGACATTCGCGCCTACCTCGGTGCGATGATGGATGATGTGGCGAAGAAGGGCATGGACCAGTGGACCTATGTGGGTCACCGCATTATCCACGGGCCCAATTGGAAGGTTGCATACGACGGCTACTTGGAGGGTTACCACTTCAAGGCCGCCCATCCAGAGACCATCGAACCCAGAACGTTTACCAACGTGATGGAGTACGATGCACACGGGCCTCATCAGCTGGTCGGGTTTGCTGCAAAAAACGTGCTTGAACTGGGCGACGTCGACCGGGACGAGCTGTGGCAGCATGAAACCAATGGCTTCGACTTCATTCGGCTGTTCTTCCCGAACGTGTCGATCTTCATAGCTGAGGAAATCACGCAAGTGGCACAGATGATCCCGGGCCCGGGTCCGATGGAAAACACTACCATTTTGCATTTTCTCCACCCGACCCCACCCGAGACTGAGGAGGACGTGGCAGCGCGCATCGAGATGGCGGATTGGCTGCGTAATGTGGTGCAGGAGGAGGACTATAACGTCGGCCTGAAACTACAACAGGGCTTGGAGACCGGGCTGATGAAGAGCGTGTTGTTTGGCCGCAATGAGCGGGGCAACCAGTATTTTCATCGCTGGGTGAAATGGTACAGCGACGGCGATACTAACGCTCCGAAACCGGAGCTCTGATAGCGTCGCGAATTCCTGCGCTCCGCATCACCGAGCGCTACCTGCATAACGAGTTACCAAGACTGATAATAAAAAAGGGCCCTCACAGGGCCCTTTTTCATGTGGGTGAGTCGCGCGACTTTCTATGGGGGTGTCGCGCGACAGCCATTGAGCGAGTCCGTCTTACAGCTTCAGCATCAACTTGCCTTCGTTGCCGCCGGTGAAGAGCAAGTTGTAGGTATCCAGACAGTTCTCGATGCCCTCATTGATGTGCTCGCGGAACTTGATCTTGTCATCTTTCACCCACTTACTGAGGGCTGCTTGCCCCTCTTCGATCCTGTGGTAGTGGTCGCTAACCAAATAGCCTTTGACCGTGATAGTCCGCGCCAGAATCTGCCAGTAGTTGTAGGGCCCAGGAACGGGTTCCGTGGCGTTGTAGGTGCTGATGGTCCCGCAGAAAAGCAACGTGGAGTCCTTGTTCATGTTGAGCAATGCCGCATCAAGAATCTTACCGCCCACATTGTCGAAATAAAAATCGACGCCCTCGGGGCACGCGGTGCGGATCGCCGCCTCCATGTCAACTGCCGCGCGATAGTTAATGCAGTCGTCAAAGCCCAGTTCGTGGACGACCCACTGACACTTCTCCTCTGTGCCGGCGATGCCGACGACTCGCAAGCCCATGAGCTTCGCGATCTGTCCGCCCACAGAGCCCACGGCGCCCGCGGCCGCACTCATCAGCATGGTCTGGCCGGGCTGTGCTTGCCCAACATCCGCGATGGCGAAGTAGGGTGTCAGCCCAACGGCGCCGAGAATGTTGACGTAATAGTGAAGCGGGAAAGAATTGTCGACCGGCACCCTGGTGCAGAAGTCGACGGGGATGGTGCTGTGGGTCTCCCATCCGCCGAGACCGAACACAAAGTCACCGGCTTTGATGTTATCGCTGCCACTCTCCAGCACCTCGCCAACCACCGTGGCCCGCACTGGATCGCCGATCGGGATGGGCGGTAAATAATTGGGGATATCAGACATCCAGCCACGAATCGCGGGATCGAGGGAGATGTAGTGGTTTTTCACGAGGAGCATGCCCGGCCCGGTCTCTGGGATCGGCGCATCCTGAAGAATTACCTCGGATGAGTCCGGCATCCCCTCGGGGCGCTTTGCCAAAATCCATTGTTGTTTATTACCGTGGCTCATGCTGACCTCAGCGAGGAAAAATGGGTGAGCCGAGAGCCTAGCGAGGGCATGAAAAATAAGCAAGCAAGATGGTTTTTTTCGGAAAACGCGGTGCTAACATTTCGGTCCCGAGCCTATTTTGCCCGCAACAACTCAACGAACAGGAGACTGGTGTGACTGATTTTCATCCCGCCCTCGCCGACGCCGAGCTTGCAAACAACGACAGTCGCGCTGTGACCGTTAACGGTAGCAAGGTGCTGATTTGTCGCGCGGCGGGAGAGCTCTACGCAGTGGAAAATCGGTGCACGCATCAGGAGGCTGAGCTAGAGGGTGGGCGCATGCGCGGTTGTTTCATTTCTTGCCCACTACATGGCGTCCGTTTTGATCTGCGCGACGGCACGCCCATGGGGCAGCTGACTCGAGAGGCACTACTCACTTATGAGGTGCGGGTTGTCGACGGCGTGATCGAGGTTGCCTTACACAACTGACGGGATTATCGGCAAGTCGCAAAAGAATGTGCCGTTGACAATAACGACTTTGAAACGAGGTAAAACAGCATATGAATCAAGCAATAGTGCTGAGTAAACATCCGGTCGGGAGGGTCACTGAATCGGACTTTCAGCTTGTCGAGCGCCCTAGCGTCCCTTGCGAAGAAGGCTTCTTTCGTACAAAAAATATGTGGTTGTCCTTGGATGCTGGTTTTCGTCACTGGATGGCTGAGGGCGCTGGAGATAATTATCTGCCAGGAATGCAGATAGGCGATCCTGTTCAGGGTGTCGTGATCGGAGAGGTGATCGAGTCCCGCAACTCTGGTTATCCGGTGGGGTGCATTGTGAGCGCTAGAACCGCCTGGGAGCAGTTCAGTGTTTTAGATGGTTCAGACCTCTGTAACACCTTATCGCCAGCAGACGGAGTGCCGCTGCACCAATATATGTCGACCCTTGGGCTGACTGGTATGACGGCCTGGGTGGGTCTTTATAGAGTCGGTAACCCCAGAGCCGGTGAAACCGTGGTGATCAGCGCTGCTGGTGGTGCCGTTGGCACTGTGGCCGGTCAGTTAGCTAAGGCTGAGGGATGCAGAGTTGTAGGCTTGACCAGCACGCGAAGCAAAGCCGATTGGCTGGTGGAGGAAGTGGGTTACGATTTGGTTATTGATCGCGAGACACAGCCGGACCTTGATCAGAGCCTTCGCGATGCGGTTCCAGATGGCATTGATGTCTATTTCGATAACGTTGGTGGTCATGTTCTGGATACGGTCATGGCGCAGCTTAAGGAGGGTGCTCGTATAGCCCTTTCGGGGGCGATTTCGGAGTACGAAGGGCTGGTTGAGCCTCTCTTTAATAGTTATGAGCTCGTGACCAAACGAGTTCGTATGGAGGGGTTCATGGTGACTGATCACGTGGAGGAGTTTCCTGCGATTTTAAAAGATCTTCAGAATCGTTTGGCTGGGGGCACTCTGAAAAGCTATGAGCAGATTTATAGCGGCTTGTCTGAGACCCCTCGCGCGTTCTGCGACATGATGCATGGGGTATCCAGAGGCAAGTGCCTAGTTGGACTGGAGTAACTGATGCCGACACAACTGAGCCAGGTGCCTGAGGCGTTACAAAGTGATTTTGACATTGTCGGCGACAGCAGATTTTTCGCGGATCCCCAGCAGCTGTTCCTTGACTCACTGGCAAAAGACCCTCGGGACATCGTATATACCCCCCACAACGGAGGCCATTGGCTGATCACTTCACACGAATTGGCCCGGGAAGTCCTCAGCAACGCCGAATTGTTTGGCTCATTTCCGATTGGCATCCCCGCCAACATGGAGCAGCGCCCGCGACTCATCCCGCTGGAGAGCGAAGCCCATGAGCACCGGCGTTACCGCCGTCTCTTACTCCCCATTTTTGAGCCCACAGCTGTGGCGCGCTTGCAAACAGGAGCAGAAGCGCTCGCCGCTGAGGTGCTGGACGAAGTCTTGCCCACCGGCGAGTTTGATTTTTTGTGGAAGGCCGCGAAGCCCATATCAATGGGGCTGTTTGTTCGCCAGCTGGGATTGGAGCCTGAGCGCCTCGATGAATTTTATGCCTGGGAGACGGGCTTTTATCGGGCACCCACCATGGAAGAGCGCATCGCCTGCGGGGAGAAGATCGGCGGTTATCTCTTTGAGGTGGTGACACAACACGTGGATAACCCGAAGGATGACATTGTCGACATGCTGCTCAATGTCGATGTGGAAGGAGAGAAGCTCTCTCTGGAAGAGGTACACGCGATCTGCTACCTGCTGTTCCTTGCGAGCATCGACACCGTGGCCACCATGCTCAGTTTCATCATTCGCCATCTCGCGCGGGATGCAGCGCTATTTGACAGCCTCAAGTCGGACTGCAGCAAGATTGCCGATTCGGTCGACGAGTTTCTGCGCATGCACGCTTTCATCAATCTGAACCGCATTTGTGAGCAGGACACGGTGTTCCACGGAGTCCAGTTTCGCGCCGGCGACAATATTGTGATCCCAAGCTTTGTCACTGACCGGGACGAGCGAACGTTTGCCGATCCCGATACGTTTAATCCGGATCGCAGCAAGAAAGAGCGCAACCAGCACCACGCTTTTGGTGCCGGCGCGCACAAATGCATTGGCCTGCATGTGGCCAAGATGGAGGTGCGGGTCGTAATGGAGGCCTTTTTCGAGCGCGTCGCGTCGCTCGAGCTCGTTTCAGAGGAGGCCGTCATCGGTCACGGTGGCACGACCATGGGGCTCGATACGCTTCCTATCAAGGTGACGCTTGGCTAGTGATGCTGGCATTGCGTCTACAACGCGACGATGGTCTTGCCGAAGTTCTCGCCGGCAAACAGATCAGCAAAGGCCTTGCCAACGTTCTCGATCCCCTCGAGGCGATGCTCTGGCGACTGAATGACGCCGTCGCGCAACCACTGGGAGAGGTGCTCCCGGGCTTCGTCATAGCGATCGTGCCGAAAGTGGGTCATGAAGCCCTCCACCTTCAGCTCTTTGGTGATCAGTTCAAACAGATTGTTCGGCCCGTGAGGCGTCACGCCATACCCCGATATGGCGCCGCATAGCACGAGTCGACCGCGGTGATTCATATTGCTGATGACCGCTTCCAGCGTCTGTCCACCGACATTATCGAAAAACACATCCACGCCATCCGGACAAGCCTCACCAATGGCCTTTGCCAGCGGTGCGTCTCCTGAACGTACGACGGCCGCATCATAGCCCAGGGTATCGCACAGCCAGTGAGACTTGGCCTGTGAGCCCACGATGCCCACCACCCGAGCCCCTGACAGTTTGGCGATCTGGCCGGCAATGGTGCCCACCGCACCGCCCGCGCCACTGATCAAGACGCAATCATCGGCGGTGGGTTTGGCAATGTCGGTCAGACCGAAGTAGGCCGACATGCCCGTGTCGCCCAAGACGCCCATGTAGGCGCTGGGGTTGAACTCGAGTTGAGCGGGGAGTCTGGCAATAAAATCGCTGCCATCGCTCAGGCTGTGGGTTTGCCAGGCAAAGCGAGCCATCAGCTTGTCACCGACCTGATAGTCGGGGTGTTTTGATTCCAGCACTTCGGCGAGCACTAGGCCCATGACGGGCTCGTCCAATTCCATGGCCGGTAACACTTCGTCTCCCGAGTCCTCGTTCATCCAGTTGCGAAAGCCCGCATCCAGCGAGATGAAAGTGTTGCGGGTAAGAAAAAATCCATTACCCACCTCCGGCAGGGGGGCCTCTCGGACGGCAAAATCGGCCTCAACGGGGTTCCCCTGTGGCCTTCTGGCCAGCACGACGGAGTGCATCATCTCAGGCGTCCTTGTTATGTCTGTTTTCTGCGAAAGAGGGTGTCTGATCAGGCACAAAAAAGCCACCCGCAGGTGGCTTTCGCATTGTACGAGGATCAGTTCAGAATTCGTAACCGACAGTAACGCCAAACTGCTGTCGTGGAGCCAACTCAGCCCATGTAAAAGAGCCCGTTGTATACCGACGCTGAACACGATTACCGTCCTCCAAGACGTCAGTACCGTATAGGATTACTTTGAAGGTGCCATTTTCAGTATCGCGTAAGTAGGTCGCTGAAACGTCGAAACTTTCCCAATCGTCGATAGTGATTTTGGGGAATGTGGCAGGGTCATAGATCGCCCATGGCGTTTGAGTGAAGACCTCGTCCTGGAAGCTGTAGTTGGCGGTGAGGATGAGTTCACCGCCGAACACTTGAGAGATGTGCTCTGCACCGATGCTCCAGGTCAGTTCGGGGGCGTACAGCAGCTGGGCGACGTTTGCGATGTCACGACCGGCATAATCATAAGAGTCATAGCTGGCATCCAGCGTGCCCAACGCGGCTCGCAATGTTAGCGCTGACGTAGGCATCCATATGCCCTCAACCTCGAGTCCGTCCATGCTGGTTTCACCAACGTTTGCGATGAAAGAGCAGGTGATTCCCGCGGCATCTTCCTCGGCTCCACCTTTGCCGCACTCCGGGAAGCTTGCAGGCGTGATCAGTGGAAGTTGCATGTCCGTGTATTCAGAGTTGAAGTACGTCAGATTGAGCTGCGTGTTCTCGGTGGGGTTGGAACGCAGACCGATTTCGATGCTGTCGACCTCCTCCGAGTCGTAGGGCTCCACTTCAGCAGGTGATGTGCCGCGGTTAAAGAAGCCGCCGCTACGGAAGCCCGACGAGTATGACGCGTAGACCATTCCCTTAGAGAAGTTGCGCTGGATCACAGCGCGGTACGTCAGGTTGTCATCCGAGAACTCTGGTGTCGCCGCCATCTGCAACACGCTTGGATCGATGTTACCAGCAATGCGATCTGCATCGCCGACCACTGGTGGCCAAGAATACGTTTGCATGTTCTTGTCCTCTTCAGTGTAACGCGCTCCAAGCGTCATGGACCACTGCTCGTTGAAATCATAGGTCAGCTCGCCGTATAACGCCTGCGCTTCGGCTTCGTGATTTACAGTAAAGGGCTGAATGGGCCCTGAGGTGATGTAGGAATCCGCCTCAAGATAATAGAAGCCGGCGACATAATTCAAAGGCCCGTCTGAATCGGAGCTGATCTGGAGTTCGTGCGAGGTTTGTTTGAACTCCTGATCACGATTGACGGGAAAGAATACCGTTGAAGAGCCCCACGAAGATTCATGCACCTCTTCCTCGTAGTCCATGATGCCCATGGTGTACTTGAACTGGTGCCCTGCCCAATTGTGAGTCACTTGAAGGGTGGAGTTGTCGCCCCACATATACGCCTCCAGCGGGTTGAGCTGCGGAGAGGTCTTGTAGTCATTGGACTGCGAGTTAAGGTAGCCCGTCAATGGCTCTGGGAATGGGCCTACCATCAGGTTGTCCGGGGCGATGGTATCGTGGTCATAGTCATCATAAGTAAACATCACCGATGTATTCTCGGTGAAGTCGTATCGGATCGTTGCTGACACAGTGGTGGAGTCACGGAACTCCCTGCGGCCATTAAGTGTGGTGTTGTAGACGTGAGAATCTGACTCAATATTTTTGAACGCGAGCTTGATACCGCCGTTCGCGCCCAGTGGCATATTTAGCACGCCTTTGATGTCAGTCATGTCCTGATCACCGAAAGTCCCCTGCAACTTAATACCCCATTCACCCGTGGGCTTGCTACGCGTAACATTGATGACACCGCCAATCGTATTCCGGCCAAACAAGGTACCCTGAGGTCCGCGTAATACCTCTACAGATTCGACGTCGAACAGGTCGAATACGGCGCCGGAGTTGCTAGCCATGAACACGCCATCGACGGCCACGCCCACTGTGGGCTCAAGCGATTTTTCGATGTCGTCAAAGCCAATACCCCTGATGCTGGCGCTGAGAGATTCGGAACCAATGTAGGTCTGGTGCAGCTCGACGTTTGGCACCATCTTGTCGATATCGGTCGTGCGCTGAATAGAGCCTCTTTCCAGCTGGTTTGGCGTCAGTGCCGTCACAGCTACTGGAACATCTTGAAGGGATTCCTGCCTCTTTCGAGCAGTAACAACAACTTCTTCAATCAAGCTGTCCTGTGCTTGCGCGATTGTCGTGATCGGAAGTGAACCTACTGTCCCCAGCGACGTGGCTGCGATCGCAATCGTAATAGGGGACATTCTCAGGGAATGCTGTCTCATGGCATGACTCCAAAAATACTATTAGTTTTATTAAGGTCGATGTGACTACCATGCGAGAGGTTACACAAGACGGCATCGTAAGCAAACAGGGGCGTTTGTTTTTTTACACAGGGGTTGAGTTGGGGGCGTGAGCGACCTCCTTTAGAAAAACAGTGCATAATGCCCATAGATCAGCCTGGTTAAAAAATCATTAAAACAATCAGTTAGCAATATACGGTTTAGTGCCGCTGCCCGCCCTCTGAATAACGAGATGAGGCCGTGGCAGGCTTCGGTGGCAATTTATTTCCCAGGGTTGCCAGCGAAGGTGACGGTGTTGCGGTCGGGCGGTAACCAGTCACGCGCCGTACTGGTCCAGCAGGTAGTGTCTACAGAAAGCCAGCTGGTGTCTTCCATACCTCCCGCTTTGATAAACATCTGGCCTGGGAGCTCATCGACGAAAGTGAACATCTGGCTGCCGCATATGGGGCAGAAACCCCGATTTACGTGGGATCCTTCAATTCCCAGCGACGCATAAGTTTTGTAGTCGCCTTCAATCTTGACGGCATTTCGCGGGAACATGATCACGGTTGCCTTGCCGGATCCAGTTACGCGTTGGCAATCTTTGCAGTGGCAATGAAGGCCCATAGCGATCTGGGTCTCATCAAACTCGTACTGGACGCTGCCACATAAGCACTGACCTTTTTGCATGTTGAGCTCCACAGCTACTGGCATAAAAGCGAACACTCTATCAGCCTAAATTCATGGGGCAACGCATAAATCGTAGCTGACCGGAGCCTCCTGATGCGGCTTATTGCATTGTTGGCGTCAGGTTTCTAATCCAGCCAGCCTTCTGATCGCCGCATAGCGGGTCGCCCAGATTCGCTTGCTAAGCGTGGCCTGAGGCGCAAATAGTTCCGACACGTGGTACGCCCCTGTCCATAAGTGAAACTCCACCGGGACGCCCGCGGCGGACAGGCGTTGCGCGATGAGCATGTCCTCGTCTCGGAACAGATCGAGATCGCCGACATCAATGTAGGTGGGTGGCAGACCCGATAAATTCTCCGCTCTCGCTGGCGCCGCATAGGCGTCAGGTGCTGAGTTGCAGAGGTACCAATTCCATGCCTCGATTGAAGCTTCTCGATCCCAGACGCCGATGTCTAACACGGTTTTCGAGGAGTCTGTATGGTGCCGGTCGTCAATCATGGGGCACAGGGGCACGAGATATTTCAGGCTTGGCCCTTGTCGGTCGCGCAGCATGAGTGCGGCTGCCAGCGCAAGTCCCCCGCCAGCTGAGACCCCCATGAGGCCCATATTATGAGAATCCATACCAAGATCCGAGGCATGCTCGAAGACCCAACATACGCCCGCGTAGCAGTCTTCAGGCGCGGCGGGATAGGGGTGCTCCGGCGCTTTACGATAATCCAGTGAGGCAATAGGCATGCGAAGTTCTGATGCACAAATCTTTAGGACTTCGTCCTGACTCTCCAGGTTACCCATTATCATGCCGCCACCATGGATGTAGATCAGTCCCGGTGCTTCGTCATCTGCCGCAATAGGCCGATAAAGCCTCAGACCAAGATCGCCACCCGGGCCTTGGAAAGTGTGATCAGTAACGTTCAGATGAGGGTAATCAGCTTTAGGGGCGGCGGCACGAAAGGCACTGTAGGCAGCGCGACGCGCAACAATATCCGGGATGCTGTTCAGGCCTCTGGGTATGGCCTCCCAGAGCATATTCAGCGCTGGTTTGCTCTCAGCATCAATACGATCCCATAACGACATAACATATCACTCTGCTTTCTTGGCCGCAGAGTGTAGCGTTTATCGCCGATCAGTGGCGGCGTTAGAACCATAAGTGGATGGCGGATACTGGCTTTCTATGTGTCCGTAAAGAAGGCGCAACGAATGCGCCTTTTCTCAGTGAGAGATCGCTCAGTCCCAGCTCAGAGCGCCGCCTGTCTGATACTCGATGACTCGGGTCTCAAAGAAGTTCTTCTCTTTCCGTAGGTCCATGATCTCTGACATCCACGGGAAGGGATTTTGTGCTCCCGGGAACTGCTCGGAAAGTCCCAGCTGGGTCAGGCGTCTGTTGGCGATAAAGTGCAGATACTCTTCCATCATCGCTGCGTTCATGCCTAGGACGCCCCGCGGCATGGTGTCGCGAGCGTACTCGATTTCGAGTGCAGTGCCCTCAAGAATCATCTGAGACACCTCTTCCTTGAACTTCTCGGTCCAAAGATGTGGATTTTCCAATTTGATCTGGTTGATCACGTCGATGCCAAAGTTCAGGTGCATCGACTCGTCCCGAAGGATGTACTGGAACTGCTCTGCGACGCCCGTCATCTTGTTACGGCGACCCATGGACAGGATTTGCGTGAAGCCGCAGTAGAAGAAGATGCCCTCTGTGACGCCATAGAAACCAATCAGGTTGCGCAGTAACTGCTGGTCAGCCTCGATGGTGCCGGTGCTGAAGTTGGGGTCAGACAGCTCGTGTGTATGGCTGATGGACCACGCGGCCTTTTTCGCTACCGACGGCACCTCGCGATACATGTTGAAGACCTCGCCTTCATCCATGCCGAGGGACTCGATGCAGTACTGGTATGCGTGGGTATGGATCGCCTCTTCAAAGGCCTGACGCAGCAGATACTGCCGGCACTCTGGGTTGGTGACCAACCGGTAGATGCCCAGCACCAGGTTATTGGCCACCAGCGAATCCGCTGTCGAGAAATATCCGAGGGAACGCATCACGATGCGGCGCTCGTCCTCGCTCAGACCGTCGCTGCTCTTCCATGTGGCGACGTCAGCGGTCATGTTAATTTCCTGCGGCATCCAGTGGTTGGCGCAGCCGTCGAGGTACTTTTGCCAAGCCCAGTCGTACTTGAAGGGCACGAGCTGATTGAGGTCAGCGCGGCAGTTGATCATCGCTTTCTCATCAACCGATACGCGTGACGCACCCATTTCAAGCTCTTTTACGCCAGCTGATGCATCCATATTGGCGATGACGGCTTCCGCCGCTTGCATCGCCTCGGGCGAAGGCTCGGCAGATGCAGGCTGTGAAGCCGCGGGTTCAGGCGCTGTCACAACCTCCTGCGCCGCAGCGGCTGCCGCCACCACGGCGGGTTCGGGGGCTGCTGTCGCAGCCACACTGTCTTCCTGATTGTAGTCGTCCCAAGTCAACATAATCATCTTCTCCTATTACAACGTGTGGCCCGCTGTTACTGGCAGGCTTCACAGTCTGGATCGTCCAGCGAGCAGGCCTGAGGCACTGGCGCCGGCTGTGGGGTTTTGGTAGCGCTGGACACGGCATTGAGATTGCCCGTATCTACCGTCGATTTTTCGGTACCGGTGGCGGCCAGAGATCTTAGGTAGTACGTTGTCTTGAGACCGCTGAACCACGCCATGCGGTAGGTCACGTCCAGCTTCTTGCCGCTGGCATTATTAATGTAAAGATTCAAAGACTGCGCCTGATCAATCCACTTCTGGCGCCGGCTCGCGCTGTCTACCAACCAGCGGGGCTCGACCTCAAACGCAGTCGCGTACTTGGCTTTCAGGTCGGCTGGAATACGATCGATGGTCTGCACGCTGCCATCGAAGTATTTTAGGTCGTTGACCATGACTTTGTCCCAGAGGTCGCGACTCTTCAGGTCATTGACCAGGTACGGGTTCACGACAGTGAACTCACCGGACAGATTCGATTTGACATACAGGTTCTGATAGGTGGGTTCGATGGACTGCGATACGCCGGTGATGTTGGCAATGGTTGCCGTTGGTGCGATAGCCATCACGTTTGAATTGCGCATGCCCGCGGAGGCAACTTTGGCCTTCAAGGCATCCCAGTCGAGGGTCTTGTCACGATTGACGTCGATGTATTTTTCGCCACGCTGCTCAATCAGGATTTCTAGTGAATCGAGCGGGAAGATGCCGCGGCTCCACAGCGATCCATCATAGGATGAGTAGCTGCCTCGCTCACTCGACAGCTCGCTGGACGCTTCGATGGCAAAGTAGCTGATGGCCTCCATGGACCGATCTGCGAAAGTGACCGCGTCTTCGGATCCGTAAGGCGCATCGATCTTGTAGAGCGCATCCTGAAAGCCCATCAGGCCAAGGCCAATCGGGCGATGACGGAAGTTTGATGTCTCAGCCTGCGGTACAGAGTAGTAATTGATGTCGATTACGTTATCGAGCATACGGATCGCCGTGCGCACGGTGCCTTTCAACTTGTCGAGATTTAGCTCACCGTTCTCAATGTGCTGCGGCAGGTTGACCGAGCCCAGATTGCAGACCGCGATCTCTTCCGAGTTCGTGTTCAGCGTGATCTCGGTGCAGAGATTGGAGGAGTGCACCACGCCAAAGTGTTGCTGGGGCGAGCGCAAGTTGCAGGGGTCTTTGAAGGTCATCCAGGGGTGGCCGGTCTCAAAGATCATGCCCAGCATCTTGCGCCACAGGTTTTGTGCCTTCAGCGTTTTATGGAGCTTGAGTTCGCCATCCCGCGCCATCTGCTCGTATTGCTCGTAGCGCTCCTCGAACGCGGTGCCGTACAGATCATGCAGGTCCGGCACGTCGTTGGGGGAGAACAGGGTCCAGTCGCCATCCTCGAATACCCGCTTCATAAACAGATCGGGGATCCAATTAGCGGTATTCATGTCGTGTGTGCGTCGACGGTCATCACCGGTGTTCTTGCGCAGGTCGAGGAACTCCTCGATATCCATGTGCCATGTTTCTAGATAGGCGCACACCGCCCCCTTGCGCTTTCCACCCTGATTCACTGCCACAGCAGTGTCATTAACGACTTTCAGGAAGGGCACGATGCCCTGGCTTTTGCCGTTGGTGCCTTTGATGTAAGCACCCAGCGCCCGCACCGGTGTCCAGTCGTTGCCTAGTCCCCCTGCGAACTTGGACAGCATGGCGTTGTCCTGAATCGCGCCGTAAATGCCGAACAGATCGTCTGGCACGGTCGTGAGGTAACAGGAGCTCAGCTGCGGCCGTAGGGTACCGGAATTGAACAGCGTCGGTGTCGAGCTCATGTAGTCGAAGGACGACAGCAGTCGATAAAACTCGATCGCTCGCGCGTTGGGGTTATCTTCCCGAACGGAGAGCCCCATTGCGACGCGCATAAAGAAAATCTGCGGCAGCTCGAAACGCACCTCGTCGCTGTGGATAAAGTAACGGTCATACAAGGTCTGCAGCCCGAGGTAGGTAAACTGCAGATCCCGCTCTGCCTCCAGCGCCTCGCCCAGCACGTCGAGGTCAAACTCGGCGAGGTTCGGTGCCAGCAGCTCCAGCTCAATACCGCGTTGGATAAACGCCTTGAGTGCCCGCGGGTAATACGTGCTCATCTCTGCCTGGGTGGCGCTTTCTGCGACCCCCATGAAGCTCAGGCCTTCCGCGCGCAGATCATCGAGTAGCAGTCTCGCGGCCGCGTAGCTGTAGTTGGGCTCCTGTTCAATCAGCGTGCGCGCCGTGATCACCAGTGAGGTGCTGCACTCTTTTGCTGAGACGCCGTCGTAGAGATTGCGCAGGGCCTCATCGATGATGGCGGACTCGGTGACATCCTGCAGTCCGGCACAGGCCTCGGCGACGATCGTGCCGATGCGTTCAATATCTAGAGGTGTTTTGCTACCGTCGGACTGGACAATGTTGATGCCCTTTGCCGCGGCCTGCGATTCGGGAGATAGCTCGACTTTTGCATCGCGTTCCTGGCGTCGCGCTTCTCGGTAGATCACGTAGTCTCGCGCGATTTTGTGCTCGCCGCCGCGCATTAATTCCAGCTCGACCTGATCCTGAATGTCCTCGATATGCAGCGTGCCGCCCGAGGGCATGCGGCGTTTGAAGGTCGCGACGACCTGCGCGGTCAGGTTGGCAACCGTTTCATGAATGCGGCTGCTGGCAGCAGCGGTGCCACCTTCCACAGCCAAAAAGGCCTTGGTGATCGCTACCGTGATTTTGCTGTCTTCAAACGGGACCACGGTGCCATTACGTTTAATGACCCGCAATTGGCCCGGCGCAGTGGCGGACAATCGTGTCGGATTGGGGTTTTCTCTAGTCGCAGCTTGAGTGGAAGCGACGCTTTCTTGTTTTATTGACTCACTGCCTGTTTGCATATCTTGGGCTGCCTCTGAAACGCCAATTTCTTGTGATGTGCTGGTCCTTTTTTTACCGGAAACGGGTCTACGTTGAGCTTTACTTGGTTTTCTAGCTCAACACCTATATGTAGGGGTTCACTGCTCCGGCTACCCCAAGATAGGCGGGTATGACCGACAATGCAAGCAGAGGATGCTGGGTCTTTTTTGTGAACATTCTGTGGGTAACGCATCGCGCCCAGCGGGCCAGCAGCGCTAAGTCACTGACTTTTAGATTGAAAACGAGCTTATCCCCGCGCATGCCGGACGTGGAAGATTTTTATAATTATCGCGGAAAAATCGGTAATACCCGCGGCTTTAGACTCGGTTGGTGTCATCAGGCGCTGAGCAGTAACTCCATCAGTGCTTTTTGCGCATGCAAACGGTTTTCCGCTTCTTGCCAGACGACGGAATCGGGTGCGTCCATGAGCTCCGCCGTGATTTCCTCGCCCCGATGGGCGGGCAGGCAATGCAAATACAGGGCGTCCGAAGACGCGCGATCGAGCAGCGATCGATTTAGTTGGTAAGGTGCCAAGAAGGCCTCGCGCGCCGCCTGTTCACTCTCCTGACCCATCGACGCCCAGACATCCGTCACTAACAGGTGCGCGCCTTCTACTGCGGCAGCGGGATCTCGGTCGATCCGCGCATGCGCTTCGCACGCCGTCAGCAGCGCGCGGTCCGGGTCGTACCCCTCGGGGCACGCCACCACCAGCTCGAAGTCGAGTTGTCGGGCCGCATTCATCCAGGAGTGACAGACGTTGTTGCCGTCTCCTAACCAGCAGACCTTGCGTCCGCTGATATCTCCTCTTACTTCGAAGTAGGTCTGCAGATCCGCCAGTATTTGGCAGGGGTGGTAGTCGTCGGTCAGGCCGTTAATGACGGGCACGCTGGAGTGCGCGGCAAAATCTTCAACGTCCGCGTGGGCGAAGGTTCTGATCATGACGATGTCGACCATCGAGGAGATTACCCGGGCGCTGTCCTCAATCGGTTCGCCGCGCCCCAGTTGTGTGTCTTGTCCTGATAGAAACAGCGCGCTGCCGCCGAGCTGCGCCATGCCGGCTTCGAAAGAGACGCGGGTGCGGGTCGAGGCTTTGGTGAAAATCATCGCCAAGACTTTGCCCTCGAGACTGCGTGGCGCGGTGCCGGCGCGGTGCTGCGTTTTCAATTCAATCGCACGCGCAATCAGCGCCCGGATTTCATCGGGCGCGAGATCCATCAGGGTGAGAAAGTGTCTTGGCGCAGTCATGGGTTGTTTTCCTGGCTGGCGACGTCGTTGAGAATGTGAGCGATGCCAGCGCCCAACTCGCCAGCTTGCTCGAGGGTCATGACGAGCGGCGGTAACACACGAATGGTATCGCCCCCCGCAATATTGAGCAGTAAACCGCGGTCCAGGCCGCGTTTCACGATCTCACCGGTCGCGGTACTGGGCTGAATGCCGATCATGAGTCCCGTGCCGCGCACTTCGCTGATTAACTTGGCATCGCGGAGGTTGGCTTGCAGTGCGCTGACCAGCGCCTCGCGGATGTTGGCGGCCTGTTGCATCACGCCGTCCTCGGCCAGCGCGGTTAGCACGGCTTGCGCTGCCGCGCAGCAGAGCGGGTTGCCGCCATAGGTGGAGCCGTGATCGCCCGGGCCCAACTGCTCCGCCGCGACCCCCTTCGCCATGCAAACACCAATAGGCAGACCATTGCCCAGCCCCTTGGCGGTCAGCAAGACATCGGGGTCAACGCCCAGCTGCTCAAATACGTAAATTGATCCGCAGCGACCGTTGCCGGTTTGCACTTCATCAAATATCAACAGCCATTCGTGCTGATCGCACACTCTGCGCAGCCCCTGAAGAAAGTCTGTGGCCAGCGGCTTGATGCCGCCCTCGCCCAGAATCGGTTCTACTAGTACCGCAACGATATCCTGGCGCTCAGCCGCCAGTGCCTCGACGGCGGAGAGGTCGTCTGGCGCGACGCGCTGGAATCCCTCAAGCAGCGGGCCAAATCCCTGTCGGATTTTTTGGTTGCCGGTCGCGGACAGCGCGCCGAGGGTGCGGCCGTGAAAGGCGCCATCGAGCACAACGATCTGTGGTGAAGCAATGCCTTTTTGATCGCCATAGCGGCGCGCGAGTTTGATGGCCGCCTCGTTCGCCTCTGCGCCCGAGTTGCAGAAGAACATGTTTTCCATGCCGGTCGCGGCGCGCAGTTGCTCTGCGACAGCTTCCTGCAAGCCAATATGGAACAGATTGGAGGTATGAATGAGGCGGCTAGCCTGTTCGGCGACTGCCTCAGTCACGCGCGGATACTGGTGTCCCAGATTCGTTACTGCGATGCCCGACACACCATCGAGATAGGCGTGGTCGTCCATGTCGTACAACACAGCACCTTCCCCTCTGGAGAAGGTGACGGGCAGGCGACCGTATGTCGGCATGATGGCGGGCGACGCGTCTGGCATCGGGGATCAGCCCTTATATCCGCGGGGGAGCAAGAGTAGCGGAGCGTCCGCTTGAGTCAAATCCACAGTGTGTGCGGTTTTACATCCCTCGCCGCGCTCGCCGCGCCGTTGTCGTATTACAATAGCAGTCTCGGTGCCAGCCGAATCAAGCCTGATCGCTTTCAATACGGAGCAGTTTATGGACATCATGGAAACCATCCGCGAGCAAATAGAGGGAAACCGTATCATCCTCTACATGAAGGGCTCGCCCAACCAACCGCAGTGTGGCTTCTCTGCGCGTACCGTGCAGGCGCTCATGTCCTGCGGGGAGAAATTCGCCTACGTCGACGTGCTGAGCAGCCCGGAGATCCGGGCGAATTTGCCTACCTATGCCAACTGGCCGACCTTCCCTCAGCTATGGGTCGACGGTGAGCTGATAGGTGGCTGCGACATTGTGTGCGATATGGAAGCCTCCGGCGAATTAAAAGAGCTCGTATCTGCTGGCGCTGAAGAGGGCGGCGACTGAGCTCTGCGGGGCCGGTACACACGACTATGGACGCTCGGGCTGTGATGAAACAGATGGGG
>CABYND010000010.1 GCA_902520195.1 Halieaceae bacterium | reverse complement strand
GGGCCGAAACTCGGAGCCCGTGGCAACGATCCGGGGAGCTCTGCGCGCGGCGGGGTTTGATACGCCTGTAGTATCGGCTGGGGGGATCCATAGTTTCGATCAGGCGGAAGCGTTGCTCGCAGAGGATAAGGCAGACATCGTGGGATTTGCCCGCCAGTCCTTGGCCGACCCTGATTGGTTCGAGAAAGTGCGTCAGGGCAGGGGTGACGAAGTCATGCTTTGCCGCTATAGCAATTACTGTGAGGGCCTCGATCAAAAGCACAAACAGGTGACCTGTGAGCTCTGGGATCGCAATGAACTGGATGCCCCCGACACGGTGCTCGCGACTGACGGTAAGCGACGCCTTACCGCACCGAAGTGGGTGCCAGAAGTGGTTGAGTGACGTCTCGCTGGGTACCCCCGCCAATCTTGCTAAGCGTGGGCTGAGTCATTGCGGTAATGGCCTGCTCTATCACCCAAATGGGTATGGTGCGTGGGGAGGTATTCATGCACGATGCGCGGCTGTGGGTGGGTCAACCGATCATCAACGGTGGATCGCAGTTAGACCCATGACGTGATATTCATGCCCGCGGCATGGCAGCAGCCGTTCAGGGCCTATGGAGGTAGAGCGATGATTACTGATCTTTCTGATTCGGATTTGTTCAAGACATCCTCCTACGTGGGCGGTGAGTGGATGCCGGATTCACCTGATCGGCTTGCAGTGACAAACCCGGCCACGGGTGATGTCATCACCGAGGTCACGACGATCGACGCGTCTGGCACAACCAAAGCTATTGCGGCGGCCCACGACGCCATGCAGTCATGGCGAGAGGTGCCAGCCAAAGCGCGGGCGCAGGTTTTGCGGCGCTGGTTCGATTTGATGATGGCGCATCAGGAAGACCTTGCCATCATCATGACGACCGAGCAGGGGAAGGCACTGGCGGAGAGCCGGGGTGAGGTCGCTTACGGTGCCGCCTTCATGGAGTGGTTTGGTGAGCAAGCCAAGCGGATCGACGGCGACGTCATCCCAGCGCCCTCGAGCGACAAGCGTGTCGTGTGTATAAAGCAGCCGATAGGCGTTGTCGCCGCAATCACGCCGTGGAATTTCCCCAATGCCATGATTGCGCGCAAGGCCGCGCCAGCGCTTGCCGCAGGGTGCAGCATTGTCATCAAGCCGGCATCCGAAACGCCTCTGTCAGCGCTGGCGATGGCGGAGTTGGCCGAGCGGGCGGGCGTGCCGGCAGGGGTGCTGAGCGTTGTGGTCGGTGCATCGTCTGAGATCGGGCCGGCGGTCACCGACAGTCCGCTGGTGCGGAAGCTCACCTTCACCGGCTCGACTGAAGTGGGACGGCGGTTGGAGCAGGCCTGTGCCGCGACGCTGAAGCGGACCTCCATGGAGTTAGGCGGTAACGCGCCGTTCATTGTCTTTGACGACGCGGATATCGATGCGGCAGTGCAAGGGGCGCTGATTTCGAAGTATCGCAACAGCGGCCAGACCTGTGTCTGCACCAATCGCATTTTCGTGCAGGACAGCATCCATGATGTCTTCGTTGAGAAACTGGTGGCGGCCACTGCCGAGCTCAAATTGGGTAATGGGCTTGATGAAGGCGTTCAGCAGGGTCCGCTGGTGAATGAAAAAGCGGTAGAGGATGTAGACCGCTTGGTGTGCTTATCAACCGATGCCGGGGCGCAGGTTGCGCTCGGTGGTGCACGTTCCGATCTGGGGCCCTGTTATTACCAACCCACCGTGCTCACCGGGGTTACCTCAGACATGGCGGTTTTTCGGAACGAAATCTTCGGACCAGTTGCACCGGTGATGTCATTCGCCGATGAGGCAGAGGCGATCGCTTTAGCCAACGACACGGAATTTGGCCTCGCCTCGTATTTTTATACCCGTGATATTGGTCGGGTGTGGCGGGTGTCCGAGGCCCTGGATTACGGCATGGTTGGGGTTAACGAGGGCATTATCTCCAATGAGATGGCGCCCTTTGGCGGCGTCAAAGCTTCGGGTTCAGGGCGAGAGGGCTCCAAATACGGCATCGACGACTATCTAGAGCTCAAATACATCCTGATGGGCGGGCTGGATCGTTAACGGTGCAATCTGGGACAGGGCTGAAACCCTGCAGATCAAACTGAACGGAGTATTAATGGCGACGAGCAAACGGCGCTCGTCGCGGAAGGGGTTTGGATGACCATTGATACAGGTGATTTTCGACAGGCGCTGGGGCAATTTGCGACCGGTGTTTGTCTGGTAACGTTAAACGACCCCGACCTAGGGCCGCTGGCGACCACGGTGAACTCTTTCTCTTCGGTCTCTCTTGATCCGCCTCTGGTATTGTGGAGCATCCAGAACTCCTCGGACCACTTGGCGGTGTACACGGAGTGCCCGCATTTCGGGATCAGTGTATTGAGCTCAGACCAGGGCGCGCTCTCCGGCCAATATGCCCAGCGCGGTGGTCACCGCGCGCAAGCCGCGCACTTTACAACTGGGTCGCAGGGTGAGCCCAAGTTGATCGATGCCTTGGCGCATTTCACCTGCGCGGCCTATGCCGTTCATCCCGGTGGCGACCATCAAATCATCGTTGGTGAAGTGCTGCAGTTTGAATCAAGGGAGGCTGACCCCCTCATTTACTACAGCGGGGGTTATCGCGCGTTGTCCTAAAGAGGCCTGTGGCTGATCACATGCCGTTCATAAAGGTATCGTGGTCGATCAGGCCGCTGTCCCTGACGCTAGTCAGTGCTTTGGCATAGGCGAGCAGCAAGTCAAGCGCGTAACGACTTCGGGTGGCGAAGGTATCATGAAGCGACGGGTCATTTTGTGCGGTGTCGTCGTTGCAGATGGATTTCACTTGTCTGGCAATCAGCTGCTCTGGTAACCAGCACAGGCGGTTGTTTTTATAGCTGCTCATCCGCAGTTCGGAAATCACGTAGGCGCCGCCTTCTCCCGCTGAGATCGCGCAGGGGAGCGCGGGTTTGTGAGAAAGCTCGCCGGTCGCAGCCCACAGCAAGAAAAAATTTTTCAGTGCTGCGGGCACCATGCCGTGCCACTCTGGTGCAATCACGACAAACCCGTCGCAGGTGTCGAGCTCCGATTTGAGCTCGGGCATCATCGACCACTGAGGTCCATTGCTCCACAACGCCTCGTCCCACAGTGGCAATGGAGTTTTACCGAGATCCAGCGTCCAGGCGCTGACGCCGTCTGTTGCAGAGAGTACTTCGCTCAGAAACCGGCCGACTTTCGCGCTCTCGGATTCGGTGCGATGGCTCCCGACGATGACTCCGATTCTCACGCCAGCGCTCAGGCGGCGAGGGTGTCGTTAAACAAGGTCAGTGTTCGTTCTCTGGCCTGGCTTGCTGCCGTCGCGTCATAGGAGTCGCGTTGATCACAGTTGAAGCCATGATCCGCGGCATAAACATGCACCGGCAGGTCCGGCTGCTTTTCCTGGAAGGTGGCCACGGAGTCCATGGGAATGTGCGCATCCTGCTCACCAAAATGGAGGATGATCGGGCAAGAAGGCGTCATGTCCGCGTTATCTGGAATACCGCCACCATAATAAGCGGAAGCAGCAGACACTTGATTCAGGTTGCAGCTTGACAGCCATGTCAGCAAGCCGCCAAAGCAGTAGCCCACCACACCGACCTTTCCATGATTCGCAGCGGCGTCAATCGTGGCTTGCAGGTCGCCCAACGTCTGGCTCATATCCAGCTTTTGAAAAGCGAGCTCGATGCCGGCAGTCATGTCGTCTTCGGTGTAGCCCAGCTGCACGTCCCGCTCCAGACGGTCAAAAATCGCCGGAGCAATCGCATAGAAACCCGCCTCAGCATAGCCGTCGACAACGGAACGAATGTGCGAGTTGACCCCAAAGATCTCCTGTATGACCACGACAGCGCCCTTTGCTGCGTCCGAGGGGCTCGCCTCGTAGGCGCCGAGTTCAAATCCATCGCCACAAGTAATCGTTGTGTTCGGCATAGCTATCTCCTCTGAGGCCCCATATGGGGTGTTGATATCGAAGGCCGACCATTGTGAACAAAGTCGACGCTGAATGAAAACCCTATGGCCGTCGTACTGCTGTGGATAGCGCTACTGTGGATAAAGCTCTTGATGTCGCCGCGGTGGGACAGCACTCTTGTTTCCCCTATCTGTTTTATGTGGTCTGGTTTCCAAGATCTGGAGCAGCCCATACAATTGCCACTCCCTATGATGGGGCTAGGCGAGTGGCCGCAGGACGCAGGCTTTGCGATCGCCCATCTTCTTCTATACCGCGCGAGCACTTGAAAATGCCTGATTCGAATACGTTCATATCGCCTGCGGCACTCCTCTCGCAGCTGGAGAGCGTCGATGTCACGGTTGTTGACGCCTCCTGGTATTTGCCGGCGGAAGGTCGCGACCCCAAGGCGGAGTTTCTGGCGAGTCGCATTCCCGGCGCCCAGTTTTTTGATATCGACACCGTGGCGGACCTAGACCACGCCTGTCCGCATATGCTGCCTGATGAGCCGGTATTCACCGACTGTGTTCAGGCGCTGGGTATCGGCGCGAATAGCCGGGTGGTGGTCTACGACGGCAAGGGGCTGTTTTCCGCCGCGCGAGCCTGGTGGATGTTCCGTGTGTTTGGTCATGACAGGGTGCAGATTCTTGAGGGAGGGCTGCCAGGCTGGATTGCTGGTAGCTATGACACAGAGCAGGGGGAGCCCACCATGGCCGAGCCAGGCGTGGGTTTCGTCGCGGCGCTTCAGTCGGCGTGGGTAACAGACGTAGAGGGTGTGAAGGCAGCGCTGACATCGGAGAGTCACACCGTCGTCGACGCGCGTTCCGCTTCCCGATTTGCCGGCGAAGAAGCCGAGCCGAGACCAGGCGTGCGCCCGGGACATATCCCCGGCTCGAAAAATTTGCACTATGGTCAAATTCTGAGCGGCGATCCCGCAAGCCTGAAATCGCTACCGGAACTTGAAGCACTATTTCACGGGATCGGTGTCGGTCACGATGAGCGGGTCATAACGACCTGTGGGTCAGGTATTTCTGCCTGTCTGCTGGCGGCGGCCTTACATGAACTCGGGCGCTCTCCCGTTGCGGTGTACGACGGATCCTGGGCCGAGTGGGGTGCTCGAGCGGATTGCCCCGTAGAGAGGGGGTGAGAAGCATGCCGTGCTCTGTTATGGTCCGCCGCGTCCCATATCACGCGTAGCCCATGACCAACTTTTATCTCATCGGCAACTGGAAGCAGCACGGCAGTCGCGCCGCGATTCAAGCCTTCTCGGAACAGTGGTCTTTTGACGCCAATCCTGCGCTACGCATTGCTATCGCACCGCCATTTCCCTACCTGCAGGCCTTGGTTGAGGCCTTACCTGGCTGTGAGTTGGCAGCACAGGACTGCTCTGTGCACGCTCAGGGCGCGTATACCGGCGAGGTGTCCGCCGATATGTTGGCTGACCTCGGCTGCCAGTTTGTCCTCGTCGGACACTCCGAGCGCCGGCAGTATCACTACGAGCCAGATGAACTGATCGCTGAGAAGTTGATGGCGGCGCAATCGGCGGGTGTGACCCCTGTACTTTGCGTCGGGGAACAGCGACCTGCCCGTGAGGCGGGAGAGCACGAGGATGTGGTGCGCGTGCAACTGCGGTCGGCGCTGGCGGAATCTCAACCGAACCTACTCATTGCTTACGAGCCAGTGTGGGCCATCGGCACGGGTCTGACGGCGACGCCGGATCAGGCGAACGAGATGCACGCCATGATCAAACAGGAAGTCGAATCCCTGTTTGGAGCCTCACAGGCCACGCCAGTTCTTTATGGTGGCAGTGTTAACGCAGAGAATTCCGATGCACTATTTGCCTGTCCGCACGTTGACGGTGCGCTGGTGGGCGGTGCCTCGCTGGAAGCGGCCTCTTTAATGGCGATTGCGCAGTCCGCGTCGAATAATCTGAGTCACTGATATGCCCATTGATCCCAATACGCCGGTTTTGCTAGGCGCAGGTCAGTTTACGGAGCGTCTTGACGACCAATTTGAAGGATTGATGCCAGAGGATTTGGCGGCGCGCGCCTGCGAAGCCGCACTGGCCGATACCGGCGCCGCGGAGGCGCTGAGCCCGCTGATCGATCGTCTCGCTTGCGTCAGGATGTTCGCCCACTCGGTGCCGGATTTTATCGTGCCGGTTATTGCTCCTTTTGGACGCAGTAGCAGCCCACCCTTATCTATTCTGAGCCGGCTCGCGCTGCCGAATGCCTCGGCGATTTATTCTCGGGCCTGTGGCGATGAGCCTCAGCGATTGGTCTATGAGCTCGGTAATGCGCTGGTCCGCGGAGAAATCAACGGCGCGATCATCTGTGGTGCCGAGGCGTTGGCCACTTCCCGTCAACTGCAGCGACAGGGTCTGTCGGCGGACTGGAGTGACGAGCCGGAGGGTGAAACTGACGATCGTGGCGCCTGCACGGAGCTCCTCTTCGATGCCGAGCTCAACCGGCATGGTGCTTGGAATCCGGTCGATATCTATCCATTGCAAGAGCAAGTGAGGCGGGGTGATCTCGGCCTCAGCAAGTCGGCCTATCGCTCGCAGTTAGCAAAGCTGATGGCGCGCTTTAACAGCGTGGCGGCGGCCAACCCGTATGCCATGTTCGACAAGGCCATGACTGCTGCCGAAATCGGCGAGGCGTCGAGCAGCAATCGCATCATGGGAGACCCTCACCTCAAATCGATGGTGGCCAAAGATGGCGTGAATCAGGCCTCAGCGCTGGTGCTCACCCGCTGGGACACGGCGCAGACGCTCGGGGTCGCGGATCGGGCGATTTTTCTTCATGGCCACGGGACCGGCTCAGAGCCGCAAGTCCTGAACCGGCGCGCCATAGGGGAGTCAGAGGCGATGGCGGCAGCCTACCGCAACGCATTAGCGGGTGCGGGTATTGAAGCTGAGCAGATTGGCGCGGTGGATCTGTATTCCTGTTTTCCGATCGCGGTGTGGGTGGCGATGGATGCGCTGGGCATGACGCTCGATGACCCACGGCCCCTGACGTTGACCGGAGGGCTGCCTTTTTTTGGTGGGCCAGGTAACAACTACTCGACCCACGGGATCGCCGAGATGGTGCACTGGCTGAGAGCACAGCCTGAGCCTGCATATGGCATTGTCGGGGCCAATGGCGGGTATCTTTCCAAGCACGCGGTGGGCGTTTATGCCAACATGCCCGCCGCGTTTCCCGAGGCGGTCCGGGAGTTCAAGGCCCCCGAGGTGGTCGAGGTTGTCTCTGACCCGGAGCCTGAAGGGGTCATTGAGAGCTATACCTTTCAGCCGCAGAAAGGCGGTGCAAGGGCGGTTGTTGTCGGTCGACAGTTGTCTGACGGCCGCCGCTGGGTCGGGGTGGCTGACCCGGAGGATGCCGAACTGCTTGAGTGGTTTGAAACCGCAGACCCGCTGGGTGAACAGGTCGTGGTGTCCACCGGTGAGCGCAACATCGTGCGCCGGCGGCCTAATGAACAGATATTAATTTGAGTGAGTAATAGGAGTTAACATATGGATATCAAAGGAAAAGTTTCAGTCGTTACCGGCGGTGCTTCGGGTATCGGGCAGGCGGTGACACGCCGCATCGCCGCGACCGGTGGTAAAGTGGTCATTTTTGACCTGAATGAAGACGCGGGGCAGGCGATGGTCGCCGAGCTCGGTGCAGACAATTGCGTTTTCGCGAATGTGAACGTGGTGGATGAGGACTCCGCAAAAGCCGGTATCGAGGCTGCTGTGTCGGCCTTTGGCACCATCCATATCAATGTGAACTGTGCCGGTATCGGTAACGCCGCGAAAACCCTCGGCCGGGACGGACCCTTTCCGATGGATGTCTGGAGCAAAGTCATTGCGGTGAATCTCACGGGGACCTTTAACGTGCTGCGACTTTGCGCGGAAGTCATGGCCAAGCATGATCCCGTCAACGATGACGGTTCACGCGGGGTGATCATTAACACCGCCTCTGTGGCCGCCTACGAAGGGCAGATGGGCCAGGCTGCCTACAGCGCCAGTAAGGGTGGCATTGTGGGTATGACGCTGCCAATCGCCCGGGATCTCTCAACCGTGGGTATTCGGGTGAATACGATTGTTCCGGGCCTGATCAACACGCCGTTGTTCAATGGTCTGACGCCGGAGTTTGTCGAGTCGCTGTCGCAGTCGGTGCTCTATCCAAAGCGTCTGGGACGGCCCGAGGAAATCGCGCAGCTGGCGACGTCGATCATCGACAACGATTACATTAACGGTGAGTGCATCAGAATGGATGGCGGCATCCGGATGCAGCCGCGCTAACTAGGAGCGAAGTGATGTCAGACGAAGCAACAGTTTTAACTGACGAGGCCGATGGCGTCCTCGTCATCACCATCAACCGTCCAGAAGCGAAAAATGCGGTGAACCTGTCGGTCGCACAGGGGGTCGCGGCTGCGCTTGAGCGGTTAGACAGCAATGATTCTTTGCGGGTCGGCGTGCTGACCGGCGCCGGCGGCACTTTCTGTGCTGGCATGGATCTCAAGGCTTTTGTATCAGGCGAGTTTCCCCACATAGAGGGGCGAGGTTTTGGCGGTATGACCGAGCGCTCCGCCGACAAGCCGTTGATTGCAGCGGTTGAGGGCTACGCCCTTGCGGGTGGCTGCGAACTGGCCATCGCCTGTGATCTCATCATTGCGGCGGACAATGCAAAGTTCGGTATTCCTGAAGTGAAGCGCGGCCTTGTCGCTGCCGCTGGAGGTCTGGTCAGATTACCTTCTCAGATTCCCTATCGGGTCGCGATGGAGTTGGCTCTGACGGGTGAGTTCATGGGTGCGGACCGGGCGATGGCGATGGGCCTCGTTAATGAACTGACCGAGGCGGGTGGCGCTTTGGATGCGGCCAAGGCACTGGCGCAGCGGATCGCCGAGACCGGTCCGCGGGCCGTTAAGGTCAGCAAGGCCATTATTAAAGCCTCTCGCGACTGGAGCGACGATGAGGCGTGGTCGAACCAGAATGCGCTGACGCAGCCCGTGTTCACCAGTGAGGACGCAATTGAGGGTGCCACTGCGTTTGCAGAGAAGCGCAAGCCGGAGTGGAAAGGGCGTTAGTGATTGCATTCAGCCACTGATCTCGTCAGGCTGGGTTAGACGAGGCTACACACTGAACGCGCAGGGGGCGGCGGTATGAGTAGCGAAGATCTCAATGTCATCCGCAAGATGCTGGCGCACGACCTCATGCAGGTCTATGTGCGCCTGTTTTTATTGCTGACCGTCGCATGGTTTTCGGTGGAGGTCTTTGCACCGTTTCTAGCTCTGGCGCTCTGGTCGCTGATCCTCGCTGTATCGCTCTATCCTTTGAACCACTGGCTGGCAGTGCGTTTGCATTTGAGCGAGGGTAAAGCGGCTGTCATCTTTATCTGTATTGCCTTCCTCGTTATAGGCATCCCCGCTGGGCTATTGGGCGCGTCGCTGGCGGAGCACGTGGGTGAATGGGTGATGGCGCTCAGTGAGCAAGGTTTTACTGTCCCCGAGGCGGATCCCGCCGTCGCCGAATGGCCGGTGATTGGCGCGCCGCTATATGAGTTATGGCATCGAGCGCACGAAGACCTGGTCTCGGCGGCGCAGATGATTCAGCCGCAGTTGATCGCGGGCGGACGCTTCCTGCTCGCTGCCGCTGGCAATACGCTGCTGGCGCTGGTGCTCTTGTTCGTTGCGCTGCTTATTGCCGGATTCATGATGGCCAATGCGACACCAGGTGGCCAGCAAATGCGTCGGTTACTCATGACGTTCAGTGACCCCGCCCGAGGCGAGGAAATTCACGAGCTCGTGGTCGCCACTATTCGATCGGTATCCAACGGCGTGGTCGGCGTGGCCGTTCTGCAGGCGTTGGCACTGGGAGTGGGTTTTCTCGTTCTGGACGTGCCGGCGGCGGGCGTGCTCGCGCTGCTGGTGCTCTTTTTGGGCGTCATTCAGTTGCCGTCGTCGCTGGTGATACTCCCCGTACTGGCATGGCTTTGGCTGGTGGCCGACGGGTCCACGGTGACCCATGTTCTGGGGACCATCTATCTGTTCGCCGCTGGCGTGGCTGACGGTTTCCTGAAGCCGATATTGCTCGGTCGTGGTGTCGAAACCCCCATGCCCGTGGTGTTGGTGGGCGCACTTGGCGGGATGGCTGCAGAGGGATTAATCGGGCTATTCGTCGGCGCGGTCATGCTCTCGGTGAGCTATAAACTGCTGATGGTCTGGGTCGATCACAGCGTCGCCGACCTCGACGTGGACGACACTCCTGCCGCTAGCCCTGATCCCTGAGTCAGCGCGTGTCGCGGCCCTGCTATGGTCCGTGCCTTTCTTAATATCGTATCTCATCACACATGATTGAGGGCACCACCACACCATGAGAAATACCGTCCCAAGCCGTCTTTGGGTTCTGTTGGCAATGCTGTGCTGCGCTGCGTGCACGGTGCCCGACCCGGAGCCCGAGGTGGGCCTATCGGTCAGTACTTCGAGCGGCGTGGTGTCCGCGGAGGCGGGACCGGAGGGGTCGTTGATCTTCCGGGATATTCCCTTTGCCCAGCCACCTGAGGGAGCCGGGCGGTGGGCTGCCCCCGGCAGGTTGGAAACGCCCGAACAGGTCGTCTCATCCAAGCCGGAGCCGGTGATGTGCCCCCAGCCGCAAAGCATGGCATCCGGTGGAGCCGAGGGTGACTATCTGGGCTCGGAGGACTGTCTCTACCTCGATATTTACTCGCCCGGACAGGCGACGGCAGACCTGCCTGTCATGCTGTGGATTCATGGGGGGAGTAACGTTACGGGGCATAAAGGTACCTACGACTTCTCGCGATTCGCAGCGCGGCAGCAGGTGGTCGTGGTGGTCATCAATTATCGTCTCGGTCCGTTTGGATGGTTTGTCCACCCCGCCCTGAATGGCGCCGATTTGAAAACGGCGCCACTGGCGAATTTCGGCACCCTGGATATGGTGGAAGCGCTTCGCTGGACTCAGCGCAACATCACGGCTTTTGGTGGTGATCGCGCTAACGTGACGATTTTTGGTGAGAGCGCAGGTGGGCGAAATGTTTTCAGCCTGCTGGCTTCACCTGCCTCCGAGGGCTTGTTTCATCGGGCCATCGCCCAATCCGGGCACGTGCGCAGCCTGACGGCCAGTGAGGCCCATAACGCCGAGCGGGAGCATCCCATGGTCGACCGGGGGAGCTGGGAAGTCGTTCGGGAGTTGGGTCTGAGAAATGCGGCGGTCGATGCCGAGACGCTACGCGCTGTTGCCATGCACGACTTGCTAGCTGCCTATTTCGAGCTAGACGAAGATCACATTCAGCCGGCGGTCATTCGCGACGGTGTGGTGATCCCGGAAGATGGGGTGCTGGCCGCGCTGGCCGATCCCCGTTATGCCAAAAACGTACCGGTCATGGCGGGCACAACGCGGGATGAAGTGACCTTGTGGCTGGGGTTGAGCCGCTACTTTGTGGATGTCAGCTATCCGCTTTCACAAGCCTTGCCTGCGAAGCTCCGTATCAAAGACCCGGCGCTCTACGCATTCTGGGTCGACATGCGCTCACGCGGGTGGAAATTGGGCGCTGTGGACGATCCTCTGTCGGGTATGCGTGAGGCGGGTTACACCGAGTTGTATGCCTATCGGTATGACTGGGACGAGCAGCCCGACAACTACTTCGTGCCGTTTTCCGAGATTCTCGCTGCGGCACACGCCAGTGAGATTGCCTTCATCATGGGTGCGCCCATGTATGGCGTCATTGGCGATTACATGTATCCAGACACCGACTCGGCGGCAGAGATGACCGAGATCATGATGACGGCATGGGGTGCATTTGCGCGGGACGGCGCCCCGCGTCTGCCCGATGGCCGGGACTGGCCTCGTTACGATCCGGAGGCGCCCGCATTTATGCGGCTCGACGTGGGCGGGCAACTGGGGCTCAGCGACGATGTCCCCGGCCGCGATGAATTGCTTAGTCGAGTGGCCGTCAGCGACGCGGTCTCTGAGCTGGAGCGGTGCCTGTTGGTCTGGGAGTTACTGACTGCGGTGGGCGTGCCGAGCTACGAAGCCTATGACGCCTGGGAAGGGGGACGTTGTGCCGCTGTAGACGCGCCGGGAGAGAAGCGTCGTATTCGTGAGGCGCTGGAGGCGGAATATGGCAGCATCTATTTCTCAGGCTAGCCAATCGCGACCTTCGCTGCCGGTTAACTAGTGCGTCGCGTCATTGCGATCGCGGGTGCTTCGGGGAGCGGGAAGTCCACGTTAGCAGCTGCACTCCTGGAAGCCATGGGTAATGGTGGTGCGGCGCTGTTGCCGATAGACGCCTATTACCACGACCTGTCTCATTTAGCACCTGAGGATCGTGAAGCGGTCAATTTTGATCATCCTGACGCGCTCGATCTCGATCTTTTTGCTACGCACATTGAAGCGCTTCGCTCAGGGCAGGCGGTTGAGTGTCCGACCTACGATTTCACCACGCACTGCCGGCGCTCTGAAACCGTCAATATCCCAGCCAGGGAAACTATCCTGCTTGAGGGCATACTGGTTGCCTGCCGAGCTGACTTGCGGGCGCTGGCCGATCGCTTGATTTTTGTCGCAACCGATGTGGCGTTACGACATAGCCGCAGGGTGTACCGTGATCAACATGAGCGGGGAAGGGATCTGGCGTCGATTGAGCGCTTCTGGGCCCGCGCGGAGGATACATTTGCAGCGTGGGGCACTCTGGCCGAGGAGGGCGCCGATCTGGTTGTCGATGGCAGCGATGACCTCGAGGCGATGACCCGGTTAGTCATTGACTATTTGAGTTATAAGCCCGATCGCTGAGTCGTGTCATTGTTAAGGTGCGGGGTTGTTCAGAGGGCAGGTCAAGGAGCCTCACTGCTCCCGCTGCTTGGCCACCCACTCAAAATGTCTCGAGAGCGTCTCATCCGCCGTAATTGCTGCGAGCGTATTGAATTGGCGGGCCAATGTCATTTCATCGTATTCCCGATGAATGCCGCGATGACATAACCGGCAAACGAGCACGCCCTCTTGTAAATCAGCCTTGTTAAAGTGCCGTTTGAAGTGCGCCCGCCGGTGAACTTTCTTGGGGATGAGGTGGTGGAAGGTGAGTGGCACCCTGCGATGACAGCACGCGCAGGGCTCCGACATAGCTCGGTTCAGCTTTGTGAGCCGGGAAGCGCCGCCTCGATGGCTGCGCGCATCTCTTCACTATCGGGTTTCACGCCGCTGGAAAAGTGTTCCACAACTTCGCCACTAGGAGATACTAGATACTTGTTGAAGTTCCAGCGTGGAGAGCCCGCAGCTTCTCCGAGGCCGCGGAAGACCGGGTTGGCATCCGAACCGCGCACCGCAGATGTGGCGATCACAGGAAAGGTCACGTCGTACTTGTCATAACAGACCTCGGCAGCATCCCCTTCGTCGTTGTCCTCCTGAAAAAAATCGTCGCTGGAAAATCCCAGTACGACCAGACCGTTGCCTGCATAGGTCTGGTGAACTTTCTCTAGGCTCTCAAACTGGGAGGTATAGCCGCAGTAGCTGGCGGTGTTCACGATCAACAGTGCCTTGCCTTCGTAGGCTTCACAGAATTGGACCTCTTCGGTTGATGCCAGCTTGCGCATGGAGTGGTTCAGAAAATCCGGACAAGAGGCGAACACCGTGGTGCTGAAAAGCGCTGACAGCGCGGCCAGGGTCAATAAAACGTGCTTCATAAGGCTGTATTCCTGAGGATGTGGGCTGTATACGCGAGGCCCCGATTGCCAGATGCCTGCCAGTTAAGAGCCAGGAGCCCGGTTCACTAAAGATTCGACAAAGGCTGCCACCGTTTCCCGGGTCCAGTGAGGTCGGCAGGGGTGCGCGGCGACATGAGTGCCCCATTCTTCCTTACCATCGAGGCAGGCCTCTTCAACCGAAATGGCGGGTACCCGGACTAGAGTGACGCGCGGATTGGTGCTCGCAAGCTCGGCGGCAAAGGGTGAGCGGGTGACCGGGTCTTCCCAGTCCTGCATTAGGAGGATGGGTAAGTCCAAGCTCTTGGCCATTGCCAGTGGACTCCTTTCACCGTGAGGCAGACCGTACCGGTGAATCGCCGCTCTCGCGGCGATGGAAAATAGTAGCGGAGGAAAACCAGTTTCAACCTCGCCAACCTCCATCATGCTGTCAAGGACATCGAGTAACGGGTCGAGCAAAATTATCGCGTCGGCCTCGAGTCCATTCTTCAATGCGTGGATGACCGTGCTGCCTCCCATCGAGGCGCCGAGGAGAATTCTCGGCCGGTCACTGGGGTGGTGCTGATCCTGCCATTGTGCGGTGGCAACCACATCTGGCCACTCCGCGAGTCCCATGCGCAATGTGCCGTCGGTGACCGGCGAGTTGCCGTGATTGCGAATATCCATCGTCAGGACCGATATGTTCAGTTCGTGCAGTGTCCGATAGAAATCCAGCGAGCCAATGTACTGCGAAATGCGATTGGAGCCCGCCCCGTGGACAAAAATGAGATCAGCGATGGGCTGGGATGCGGGTATCCACCAGCCCTCTAGCTGAAGGTCGCCGCTCGGTATCGTGATGTCTTGATAATCGAGATTGCGCGCAGCGGGTGTTTGATCGACGGGGTAGGGTGTGGTTGCAATCAGGTGCGGGGGCGCCCAAAAAATCGACAGCAGTACCCAAATGAGGACCAAGCCCAGCAGTGCCCATAGTGTGGCGCGTATCGCACGGGTCAATACCATGTGCGATCAGGCCGACAGCAGGCGTCTCAGCCAACTGTCCTGATGCCGTTCCTGTTCTCTCAGGAGCAACAAACCCTGAATCTCTTTTTCGATCGCCTTCGCGAACTGACGCCGCAGCGCGGTCAATTTTTGTGTCGACAGCGTTTGACCTTGGTACTCCGCCAAGTCAATCGGTGTCCCAATCGCAAAATACGTGGTCTTGGGTTTCGGTAATGGTCCGCCCAGCATGCCGGAGGGGATGGGCGGTATCAGATCAGAGCGGAGATCCTTCGGTAGCGCACCGGTCTTCATGAGCATTTTCACTGGTGCCGAGTTAAACAGGGCTTGAGAGGATATGGCGTGATCATAGTATTCATCAGGCCCAACTGAGGCGACGGGAACTACGGTGTAACCCGCCTTGGCAGCCAGCTTGACGAAGCCATATCGCTGTTTCCATTGCAGTTCATATCGGGCCTCTAGGGGTTTTACGGATTCATAGGCCCCGCCGGGGTAAAGCAACAGGTCATCGCCGCGTGCCATCAGTCGCTCAACAATGGGTGCCTGCCCGGATACACCTCCCATTGCATGGGCAATGGCTGCGTAGTGGGCGTTGGCAAAAAGCGATTTGTCTCCCAAGCCTTTAACATAGCGGCCGTGGTCGTAATACAGATAGAGATGAAACAGTGCGGCATCGACGGCCATAAAGGCGTGGTTGCCAATAAACAATGCCGGCTTGTCAGGCAGGTTTTCGAGGCCAATAAACTTCGGCTTGAACCAGGCGCGCGCTAACCCCGCAGCAAGGGCCACTTGAGGCGCGGTGGGCATGCCGTAGCGAGAAATGTACTCGACATAGGCGTCCGGATCGGATGCTGGGGAGGGGGCTTGCTGAACCATCTTCTGCACTCGTTGCGTACATCGAGCTTAGCAAAAGTTCTTCACGATTTTAGCGGCACTATTGCGCCGTGGCGCGCAGGCACACTGCTGTGGGTGATATGACACAAAGCACAGTTAAACATTGGGCGCTGCTCGCATACCTCGTGTTGGTATGGGGCTTCGCCTTCGCATTAATTGCCGTCGCGTTGGAGTCATTTCACCCGCTTTTCATTGTGTGGAGTCGTCTTTGTATGGGCACGTTGGTGGTCTGGTGCGTATGGCGGTGGCGCCAGCAAAGATGGTTTCTGGGCCGGGAGTGGTGGCCGAGAATCACAGTGTTGAGTCTGACGGGCAATATCATTCCGTTTTCGCTCATCGCCTGGGCAGAGCAGTCGGTGCCCTCGGCTGAAGTGGGCATACTCATGGCCCTGATGCCCATCGCGACATTACTCCTCGCCCACTGGTTGCTGAAGCATGAGCCGCTGACCTGGAAGCGGTTCGCTGGTGTGTTAGTGGGGTTTGCCGGTGTTGCGCTTCTGGTGGGTGACGATCTGCTATCGGCGGGCGCTAGCGGCCAGTGGCCGGGTCAAGCTGCAGCGTTGCTGGCGACGGTCAGTTACGCGTTTAATGGCGTCTACGCGAAGCGCCTCCCTGCGGAGAATCCCGTGGCACTTTCCGTCGGTACTCTCGCGATCGGCACCCTGTTACTGGCGGTGCCAGCGCTGTGGGCCCAGCTAGCGGGCCCGGGTTTGACGACTGTGACGGTGGGTGCGGCGGGCGTGCTTGGGATACTCGGTGTGATGGCCACAGGTGTTGCTACCTGGTGCTATTTCGTCGTGGTAACAGAGAGGGGCCCCGGTTTCCTCTCCACCATCAACTATCTTATTCCCGCGGTGGCCTTTGCAGCGGGCACGGTTTTTCTGGCCGAGCCCTGGGGTTGGGAGCATCTCATCGCGTTGGGCATGATCTTGGTGGGTGTGGGCCTGATTCAGGTCAGGCAAGCGCGTTAGAGTCTACAGCTCGAACCGCTTGCGAAGAAAGCGCGCGACGCCGTCTTCATCGTGGCGTCCAATAATCTCGTCTGCAGCGTTGAGGATGATCGGGTCGGCATTGGCCGGGGCGTAACACTCGCTGGCACATTCAAACATGCTTAGGTCATTATCGCCGTCGCCAAAGGCAATCACGTGATCAATCTCCAGTTCTTTTCGCAGATGATTGATCCCATTGCCTTTGCTACCGAGGCTGTGGTGAATGTCGATCCAGTGCAGAGCGGGTTCCTTGGTCGCGTGCTCGCCCATTTCCCGCTCGTGAATCGCAATGCCTGAATAGGCGACAAGGTGAGGCTCATGGGCGATGCTTGCGCTGACTCTTTCAACTGCTTCCGCGCTACCCAGCGAGAAGACGTTAATAACGCTGACTTCGTCGGGCATCGAGGTCAGCGGCGCCAAGGGCAGCTCTCGTTCTGCTTCAAACAGGTCGGCCAGTTTATGTTCGCTCTGGCTCTTCAGTGGCCCGTGATACAGAGCATGGCGCTGCCCGGGCTGCAGCGAGAAGACAAAGGGTGTAAGCTCACTGAGCGTGAACGCTGCCAGCACATGCCATACCTCCTCACGGGTCAGCAGGTGATGATGGCTATAACGCGCCTCCTCCGGTGACCAGATGATCGCGCCGTTTTTGAGAATCAGCGGCAGCGTGAAGTGATGGTCCTCGAGTGGTCCAGTGGCGGCCTGCAATGTCCTGCCTGTTGCAACGGTGTAGGGGATGTTGCGGGCCCGCATTTTGGCGAGGGTCTCGGCGGTATAGGTCGATATCCTGGAGCCCTTGTCCAGCAGGGTGCCATCGAGATCAAAGACCACCAGCGTCATGCCTCAGATACCTGCCCGCAAGGATGCCATGTTACCCGCTGATCTGCCCTCAATGCTCGGTCAGCACCAGATCGTCGGTGAGTGACTCGCGGATGGCGGCGGGGACCTCATAGCGATCGATCGGATAGCTTGGGTGGTCAACGCCAGCGTACAAGATAGCGCCATCTTTCAGCGCATTGATCTGTTCTGGCGTCACCTCAAAGCGAAGAAAATGCACCGACGCAGTTTTGTCTGCAGTGGTGCGATCGAGATCCTCGTCGGCGATCGGCACGATGCGATCGAGATCGCCGACCTGCAACCACACCTGGTCTTCAATCCCAATCATCTCTCCGAGGCGAACGGCGCGCTGCGCAGGGTCAGGGATTTCTATCATGAACGTCGCCTTCCAATTGTGACCGTCTGGAATGAGCGGGTTGTAAGCGCTGAGCTCTTCTTCGATTCCTTCCGCCTCAAAGACTCGCTCAATGCGCAGCATCTCCTGGATTTGGTAGCGAATGGTGGTGGCATCTTCGAAGTAGAGCCGGGCGTGCTCGCCCAGCGCCAACTGCCGGTTTTTCTTGTGTGCCATGACCTCGGCCCGAAAGTCAGAGCGCTTGGCGGCGTATTCCTCAAGGCTCCAAAGGTCTTCACGCGTTAACTGTGTCATGTTCGATCCCTCGAATGTGTGGTCAATCAATGTACGTTAGTGTAGTGGATTACAGGCCATAGGCCTCGCGCAGCAGCGTCATCGGGTGTTCCGCCTTGTCCACCTTGGACGAAAGATGAGCAATGTGCTCGCCAGCCATGGGGCAGTCGCTGATGAACCGGTCTGGCGCCTGTTCATCCACCTTGCGCACGGTGGGCCGTGCAATCTTTACCGACTTGTCACGGGTTTCTTTTTTGACCGCGTAGGTGCCGTCGTGACCCGAGCACCGCTCGTAGGCGGTGACGTCACTTTCATTTACGAGGTTGAGTACGTCCCGTGTCTTCAGGCCAATATTCTGCACTCGCTGGTGGCATGCCACCTGATACGCCACACTGCCCAGCGCTGTGGTGAATTCGGTTTTCAGGGCGTCTCCTTTGTGTCGCGCCCAGAGATACTCAAACGGGTCGTAGAACGCTTTTTGCACCTTAAGGACGTCCGGATCATCCGGGTACATCAAGGGCAGTTCCTGTTTGTACATCAGCACGCAGGAGGGAATCGGCGCCGTGAGGTCGTAACCCTCATCAACCAGTTTGGCCAGCACCGGTATATTGGCCCGCTTAAGTGCATCCACGCTATCCAGATCTCCGAGCTCCAACTTTGGCATGCCGCAGCACTGCTCCTTGGGCACGATGTCGATGTGAATGCCGTTGTGCTGAAACACCTTCACAAAATCTTCACCCACCTCGGGGCTGTTGTAGTTGCCATAACAGGTCGCATAGAGCGCCACCTTGCCGGTGGTTTCGCCTACGGGTGTCGGCTCCTGAGGCTGGAGTAGCGGTTTGACGCGCTTGCGCAGGGTCTTGCTATGCAGCTTGGGAAGCGGCGCCTCATGGTGAATATCCAGGCTGGCGGAAAGTGCCTTTCTAAAGACGCCCGTGTTGTTGAGCGCGTTCACGGTCACATCAATGAGCGGGATAGAGGTCGTCGACAGCAGCTTGTCCGTGCTCGTTAACGTCCGATCCCTCACTGATGCTCCTTGGTTTTTGAATTTCTGTGCCTTGGCGCGAAGCATCAGGTGGGGAAAGTCCACGTTGAATTCGTGCGGGGGCACGTAAGGGCACTTGGTGAGGTAGCACAGATCGCAGAGGTAGCACTGCTCGGCGACCTTGTCGTAGTCGGTTTTGTCGACCCCGTCGACCTCCATTGTGTCTGATTCGTCGATCAAATCAAACAGGGTGGGGAAGGCGTCGCACAGGCTGACGCAACGGCGGCATCCGTGACAGACGTCAAAGACTCGCTCTAACTCCTTATCGAGCGCGCTCTTATCCCAGAAATCTTCACTCTGCCAATCCAGCGGATGCCGAGTGGGTGCGTCAATACTGCCTTCTCTCATGAACTGTTTTGCTCTTGGTTACAGAAAAATCGATTCGCCCCGTTACCGGACGGAATGAATGGTAGAAGGGCGTGAGCCGGAAAAAACAAGGGGAGCGTATTGCTCCCCTCATTGTGCTTAAGCGAAAGCGAGGATTAGCCGTCGAGGTTGTCCAGCGCCTTCTGGAAGCGATTGGCATGGCTGCGCTCGGCCTTGGCCAGCGTTTCGAACCAGTCTGCGATCTCGTCGAAGCCCTCGTCACGCGCGGTCTTGGCCATACCCGGGTACATATCGGTGTACTCGTGAGTCTCACCGGCGATTGACGCCTCAAGATTCTTCTTGGTGTCGCCCATTGGCAGCCCGGTGGCGGGATCGCCGACTTCTTCCAGGTACTCAAGGTGACCATGCGCATGCCCGGTCTCGCCTTCAGCTGTTGAGCGGAAGACGGCAGCGACGTCGTTGTAGCCCTCGACGTCCGCCTTCGAGGCGAAGTAGAGGTAACGCCGGTTTGCCTGAGATTCACCCGCGAAAGCATCCTTTAAATTTTGCTCTGTGGCACTGCCTTTCAGTTCCATGACTTACTCCTTATGGGTTGCTGTTCAAATGACAGAGGCAGCGCGAACAGCGACTGCCATCGGTTGGTCACTAATATACTGAGGTTGCCTAATTTTGGCTTACTGGAAATATAAAAAAAATCGATCGGAAAAACCGATTATTATCTGAGCCAGCGTGGGGAGGCGATGCCGGTGGGTCGCCGGTCGCTTCTTCCCACATCTTCAACCCGGCTTGGGGGGTGAATGTGGCCCACAGTGTCGGTCTGCAAGGAGCGTGATAGTGCGTCAACCGACACTGAAACAGCTCCGTTACCTCTGTGCGGTCGCGGAACATCAACACTTTGGGCACGCAGCCGCCGCCTGTTATGTCAGCCAGAGCACGCTCAGCGCCGGGGTGCTAGAGCTAGAGGAGACTCTGGGTGCGAGCCTGGTGGAGCGCAACAACCGCAAGGTATTTCTGACCTCTCTGGGTTCAGAGGTGGTGCAGCGGGCCCGGGACTTGTTGGTCGATGTGGAGGATATGGTGAGCCTCTGCGCGGGGCAGGGCGTGCCTTTTCAGGGCCGGATGCGCATGGGGGTCATCCCGACGGTGGCGCCTTATCTGCTCCCGGGTTTGCTGGGGCAAATCCGATCCCAATACCCCGAGTTCAAGCTCTTCATCCGGGAGGATCTGAGCCAACCACTGGTTGATGCGCTCCTCTCTGGTGAGCTCGATGTGTTGCTGCTTGCCCTGCCATTTCCTGCCGAGCAGGTGGAGACAATGCCGCTGTTCGAGGACGACTTCCTGCTGGCCTGCCCGCCTGACCACCCACTGGCGAGCCGGTCGCCGCTGCGCAGCGCGGACCTAACAGGGGAGTCGCTGCTGCTTCTGGAGGAGGGGCACTGCCTTCGCGACCATGCGCTGGAGGCGTGCAAGCTGAGAGATTCCCAGATTAGCGTGCCGTATCAGGCCACCAGCCTGGCCACCATTGTGCAGATGGTGGCCAATGGCATTGGCGTCACGCTGTTGCCCGGTATGGCTGTGGAGGCGGGCGTTACCGGTAACACGCCGCTCGCAGTGAAGCCGTTTGATCAGGTCAACATTACGCGTCAGATCGGCTTGATGTGGCGGAAGAAGACGCCGCGGCGCGTCGAGTTTCGCCAGTTGGGTGAGTTGATCGCGGCGTCGGTCGAGGAGTGATTTGCCGTTAGCGTTTAACGGCGCCGACCTTTGCCACGATGCTCCCCAGTGTGCTGGGTGCGAAAGTTACCGCCGCCCGGCTTCACCACCCGGTGGCGTTTGGGTGGTTGTCGCGAGGGAACCAGGTGCTTCGTGCCGTTGCCGATGAGATCTCGCCGGCCCATCTGTTTCAGCGCTTTGCGTAAAAGGGGCCAGTTGTCGGGGTCGTGGTAGCGCAGAAAAGCCTTGTGCAGGCGTCGCTGACTCAGTTTTTTTACGGCGCTCAGCGATTGGCTGTCGCGCTTGACCCGCTGCAGGGGGTTCATGCCCGTGTGATACATCGCAGTGGCGGTGGCCATGGGCGAGGGATAAAAAGTCTGTACCTGGTCAGCCCGGAAGCGATGCTGCTTTAGCCACAGCGCCAGGTGCATCATGTCCTCGTCGGTAGTTCCCGGGTGCGCGGCGATAAAATAGGGGATCAGGTACTGCTTCTTCCCGGCTTCACGGGAGAATCGCTCAAACATCTCGGCAAACCGGTCATAGCTCCCCATGCCCGGCTTCATCATCTTAGAAAGCGGCCCCGATTCAGTATGTTCCGGAGCAATCTTGAGATATCCTCCCACGTGGTGGGTTACCAGTTCGCGCACATACTCGGGGCTCTCTACCGCCAGGTCGTACCGGAGCCCTGAGGCGATCAGCACCTTTTTCACGCCCTCGGTTTCGCGGGCCTTGCGGTACAGGTTAATCAGCGGAGTGTGGTCAGTATTGAGGTTTTTGCAGATGCCTGGATACACGCAGCTAAGCTTTCGACAGGCCGCCTCGGTTTCCTTGTCCTTGCAGGCGATGCGCCACATATTGGCGGTCGGGCCGCCAAGGTCAGAGATGACCCCGGTGAAGGCGGGGCTGGTATCGCGTATGCGCTCCACCTCGCGGAGCACAGATGTTTCGGAGCGACTTTGAATAATGCGGCCCTCGTGCTCGGTGATGGAGCAGAAGGTGCACCCCCCGAAGCAGCCCCGCATGATGTTGACCGAATGCTGGATCATCTCCATCGCGGGCACCGCTGCGTCACCGTAGCCGGGGTGGGGGAGGCGCTGATAGGGCAGTTCGAATACCCAGTCCAATTCATCGGTTTCCAGCGGGATCGGCGGCGGGTTCAGCCAGACCTCGCGATCGCCGTGGGCCTGAATGAGCGGCAGGGCATTGTGAGGATTGGTCTCCTTGTGGAACACCCGCGACGCGTGGGCATAGAGCACCGGGTCCTCGGTGACGGCCTCAGCTGAGGGCAATCGAATGGCGTGGGTGTCTTGTTTCGAGCTGGCCATCAGGCGGACGGGCGCAGGCTCATTGCTGTCTTCGGTCTGGCCCTCGGCGCAGGGTTCAGGCTTCATGCCCTCGTAGGGGTTCGGATGGGTTTTGATCCTTCCGGGTTTATCGACCGATGTCGAGTCGATCAGTGTGCGATTCGCAGGCGGGCGCCATGTGACAAAGGCAGTACCGCGGATATCGGTTAAGTCAGCCATCTTCTCACCGTTCGCCAAGCGGTGGGCAATGTCGACAATCGCGCGTTCGGCATTGCCAAACACCAGCAGATCGGCCCGGCTGTCGAGCAACACCGAACGTTTAACCCGATCACTCCAGTAATCGTAATGCGCGATGCGGCGCAAACTGGCCTCGATACCGCCGACGATGATGGGGACATCGCGATAGGCCTCTTTCAATCTCTGGCTGTAGACGGTGACGGCTCGGTCAGGGCGTTTCCCCGAGATGTTACCCGGGGTATAGGCATCGTCATTGCGGCGTTTTCGGTCCGCGGTGTAGTGGTTGATCATGGAGTCCATGTTGCCCGCGGTGACGCCGAAAAACAGATTGGGTTGGCCGAGCGCGGTGAAGGGTTCAGCGGATTGCCAGTCGGGCTGCGCGAGCATCCCCACCCTGAAGCCCTGGGCTTCAAGTACCCGACCGATGACCGCCATGCCGAAGCTGGGGTGATCAACGTAGCCATCTCCGGAGACAATGATGATGTCGCAGCTGTCCCACCCCAGTTGCTCCATCTCGGGCCGGGACATCGGCAGCCATGGCGCCGGCCCCAGACATTCTGCCCAGTGCTTGCGGTAGCCAAAGAGTGATTTGGGCTGATCAGGCATCGCGCTTCGTCCGCTCCCGTATGTCGCTGGGCACATCGAGCTCAGCACCGCAGTGCTGGCAGAACAGTGCCGCCAGAGCATGCCCTTGCTTCTCGCAGACGGGGCAGTTCCAGGGCAGTGTCGGTTGTGCCGCCCGCTGCTCGTTGATGCGCTCCCAGAGCTTGCGCGTGATGAGCGCGGTTGGCACGGCGATGATGGAGTAGCCCACCAGCATGCCGAAACCTGCCACGAATCGCCCAGCTGCCGTCTGAGGCACTAAATCACCGTAGCCGACGGTGGTGATGGTGACGACTGCCCAGTAGATACTCACGGGAATGCTGGTGAATCCGTGCGCTGGACCTTCGATGACATAAATGATGCAGGCAAAGACCACGACGACCAGCATCACCATCACCAAAAAAACAAAAATCGATCTGGATGTGTTGCGCAGTACGGCGAGAATTTCATTGAGCTCTGAAAACAGGTTCACCAGCCGGAAAATCCGGAAAACCCTGAGCACTCTGAGTAGACGGATGACCACCAGAGGCGCCGCCTCCGGAAACAAAAGAGCGATGTAGGTGGGCACAATCGCCAGCAGGTCGACGATACCCCAAAAGCTCAGGACATAGGCCGGTCGATTGTGCGTACACCAGACGCGTGTGACGTACTCAACGGTAAATAAGCCGGTGAAGCCGAGTTCCGCATACCAGAAGCTGGCACCGACTGCCGCGTCCAGCTCCGGTACCGAACCCAGTATGACCACGGCAACGCTGAGCAGAATGGCCGCAATCAGCATCATGTCAAAACGGCGGCCCGCGAGGGTCCCGGTGCCGAAAATAATGATTTCCAGCCTACGTTGCAGCGCGCTTTGACCCGGCTCTGGGTGTTCGCTCAGCGGGTTGGGCTTCATGATCAAAGCAGGCCCTCCAGGCTTGACCACACCGTATCGAGTATCCGCGGCTGTGCCGCCGCGGTCGGATGAACGCCGTCGGCCTGCATGAGCTCGGGTTCCAGCGCGACCGACGCCAGAGGAAAGTCCGCTAACGCAGCTCCGGTTTGTTCAGCGGCCTGCGTGAATGTGGCGCGAAAGGCATCGGTGTAGAACTTGCCCAGGTTTGGTGGGATCTCCATCGGCAACACCAGCGCCGTGGCGCCGGCGGCCTCGCTCAATTCGATCATGGCAATAAGGTTGTCCCTCAGTTGTCCCACGGGATAGCCTCGCAACCCGTCATTGCCCCCCAGTTCGATGATCACAATGCGAGGTTCGTGGGTCTCGAGCAGTGCGGGTAACCTGCGCAAGCCGCCCGCAGAGGTGTCCCCTGATATACTGGCATTCACGGTGTGGTAAGGCCGGTTCTCGTTCTCCAATCGCGATTCCAATAACGCCACCCAGCCCTGTTCCAAAGAGAGTCCGTAGGCAGCGCTGATGCTGTCGCCGAGCACTAGGATGGGCCGGGTTGGCTGTGTGGCGACGTCGCTTGCGAGAAAAAGCATTAGCAATCCGAGCCAAGCCGTGACTCGTAAGCGTCGTGCGAGGAGACGCAGTATGATCAAAGTTAGCCAGCTCCTTAAGACGGTTCCCACCGCTGATGGTGATCTCACTATATTGCGGGGCGTTGATTTGGAGATTGTAGCCGGTACATCCGCTGCGATTGTCGGTGCTTCCGGTTCCGGTAAGTCTACCTTGCTGGGACTGCTCGCGGGCATGGACGTGGCTTCCGCGGGGGAGGTGTGGCTCGACGGAGTGAACCTCAGCGCGTTGGATGAGGACGCACGTGCCCGGTTGCGCGCTGAGAAAGTGGGCTTCGTTTTTCAGAACTTCCAATTGCTCCCCGCGCTGACCGCTAAGGAGAACGTAATGCTCCCGCTCGAACTGGCAGGCATTGATGAGGCAGGCAGTATTGCCGGGCGTTTTCTGATGGAGGTCGGGCTGCAGGACAGGCTGGGGCATTATCCCACCACGCTGTCTGGAGGTGAGCAGCAGCGAGTTGCCATTGCCCGGGCTTTTGCGCGAGAGCCGGCGGTATTGTTCGCCGATGAACCCACCGGGAACCTTGATACCCGCACCGGCGAGCGCATTATTGATTTGCTGTTTGAGCTCAATGCCCGTGCGAGCACGACACTGGTGCTCGTCACCCATGATGAGCGACTCGCCGAGCGGTGCGATAGGCGCTTTTCGATGACGGCAGGGGAGTTGTCCGGGCCGTGAAACAGGCGTTCACCTGGAAGCTGCTCGCAAGAGAATGGCGTAGCGGCGAGCTGGGGATACTGCTCATGGCACTGGTGCTTGCTGTGTCAGTCGTGGTGGGCGTCAGCAGTTTCGTCACCCGGTTACAGTCAGCGTTACTGTCTGAGAGCGCGCGCTTTTTGGCTGCGGACATGGTCGTTGTCAGCCGATCGCCCATACCTGAGCCTTGGGGGGTGGCAGCGCGTGAGCAGCAGCTTCAGCCCACCCAGGTCGTGGGCTTTCCCTCAATGGCAGTGGCCGACATGGATCACATGGCACTGTCATCGATCAAGGCGGTGTCACCGGGGTACCCGCTGCGGGGTGAGTTGCTGTGGTCTTCGGAGCCCTATGGTGAGGTCCGTGATACGGGGGCCATTCCCGAGGCGGGCGAAGTCTGGTTGGCACCACGACTGTTTTCATTACTGGATGTCGAACCCGGAGACTCGATCTTCGTCGGGGAGCAACCCTTGCGGATCAGTGGCGCGGTCCGGGGTGAGCCCGACGCGACCACCGCGGTCTTCGGTTTTGGGCCTCGCCTTTTGATGAATACCGCTGATATTCCTGCCACCGGTGTGATTCAGCCGGGCAGCCGTGTCGAATATCGACTGTTGCTGAGCGGCACGTCCGACGCGATCGCGGCGTTTACGGAGTGGGTCGAGCCGCAGTTAGGACAGGGCCAGCGTTTGGATTCTGTTGAAGGCGCGCAGCCCAGCATCGGTGAAACGCTGGACAGGGCGCAGGGGTTTTTACTGCTAGCTGGTTCTCTGGCGGTCGTGCTGGCGGCGGCGGCGATCACATTGGCCAGTCGGCGTTTTGGTGAACGGCACATGCAGTACGTGGCCATTCTGAAAAGTCTGGGTGCCCAGTCTCCGGAAATCGGCACCCTGTATGGCCGGAGTCTGTTTTGGATCGGGCTGTGTGGCACGCTCGTCGGCTGCGCGTTGGGCTGGGTACTGCAGGAGACCTTCATTCGGGTGCTAGGCAGCCTGTTGCCGGTTGAGCCAGGCGCTGCCGGGTTGAAACCGGTGTTGATTGGTGGGGTGACCGCAGCGGTGTGCTTGATGTTTTTCGCGTGGCCGCCCCTTAGACGTTTGGGGCAGGCGTCACCGCTGCGGGTGCTTCGTGCCGAAATGGGCGTTGCTGAGGCACAGCGTTCCCGTGACTTTGTTCTCGGTAGTATGGCAATCGTCGCGCTCATGTGGTGGTACAGCGGCAGCGCGCTGGTGACCAGCGCCGTCATCGCGGGGTTATGCGTCGTGATGGGGCTAGGTTATGTGGCCGCCAGCGTTTTGCTTTCCGGCAGTCGGTCTGTGGGTGGATTCGCGGGCAGTCTGTGGCGCGTGGCATTGGCGGGACTGCAGCGTCGCGGTCGCGCCAATGCGCTGCAAATGGTGATTTTTGCCATGGCGATCATGCTGATGTTGCTTCTGTCGGTTGTGCGAACGTCGTTAATCGGTCAGTGGCAGGCGCAGTTGCCACCCGATGCTCCGAATCACTTCCTCATGAATCTGGCGCCCGAGGAGCGACCGGAGCTACAAACCTTTTTCGCGGACAACGAGATTCTGTCAGAGACGCTTTACCCGATGACCCGAGGGAGGGTGATCAGTGTGAACGACGCGGCGCTTCCCCGGTGGGAAGAGCTCGAGGAGGACGGCGCCCCAAGGCAGCGGGAGGCAAACTTCACCTGGTCAGATAAGATCCCCACTGGCAATGCATTGCTGGATGGAGAATGGTGGCCAGCGGATACCGATCAGGCCTGGGTGTCGCTTGAAGAAGAATTCGCCAGTGATATCGGAGCGACCCTGGGCGATCGGTTGTCCTTACGCATTGGCGCAGACGCGCTTGAGGTGACGGTGCTGAACATTCGCGCTGTGGATTGGCAGTCCATGCGCCCCAATTTTTTTATGGTGTTTCCGCGCAAGGTGCTCGAGGCTTTTCCGGGAATGTATATGACAAGCTTCCGATTGCTGCCCGAGCAGAAGTCGTTGCTCAATCAGCTCGTGGGGATTTTGCCCACGGTGACCGTGATCGAGCTCGATATTGTGATTCGTGAAATGCGCGTGGTGATCGATCAGGTCGCCCGTGCGCTGGAGCTCGTACTCGGCGTGATTTTGCTGGCGGGGGGCTTGGTGCTGATCTCCGGCGTTCGTTCGAGCTTGGATGGCCGTTTGCGCGAGAGCGCGCTACTGCGTGCTGTGGGTGCACAGAGGGGCGTGGTATTGGGCGCACTATGGGTTGAGTTTCTGGTGTTGGGTGGGCTCGCCGGCGCGCTCGCCAGTATCGGTGCGGAGGTGGCGGCCTGGGGTCTGCAGACGCAGGTCTTTGAGATGAGCTGGACCCCAATGCCGTTGATGTGGATCCTTGGACCCACTCTCGGCGCCGTGATCGTGGGCGCGTTGGGCGTCTGGTCGTGCCGGCGGGTTGTTAACGTCCCGCCAGTGGTGATTCTTCGAGAGGTCTGAGTAGGAGCTCTGGTGGCTTAATGCCGCGCAGTGCCCCGGGTCACTAACCTAGTAGATGGGCTACTGTATCCCGCTCTTCAGTCAGTTCTTGGGCGGTAGCATCCATTTTTTTCCGGCTGAATGCAGAGAGTTCGAGGTCTTGCACGATCTCCCAGTCACCATTGGCGCAGCGGCAGGGGAACGAGTAAATGAGTCCGGGCTCGATGCCGTAGGATCCGTCGGAAATGACCCCCATGGAAACCCAATCGTCGGCTGGCGTACCCAGCGCCCAGCTGCCCATATGATCCACGGCGGCGCTGGCGGCTGAGGCGGCGGAAGAGGCGCCCCGGGCCTCAATGATGGCGGCACCCCGCTGTTGCACCGTGGGGATAAAGGTATCGCCATACCATTCCATGTCCAGACCGTTCATAGCCGACTCGCCAGACACCAAGGCATGGTGAAGGTCGGGGTACTGCGTCGCGGAATGATTGCCCCAGATCGTCATTTGGCGAATGTCGTTGACGGTAGACCCGGTTTTCTGAGCGAGCTGGATTTTGGCGCGGTTGTGGTCGAGCCGTGTCATGGCGGTGAACTGCCGGGGGTCGATATCCGGTGCGTTACGTTGAGTGATCAGCGCGTTGGTATTGGCGGGGTTGCCCACCACCAGCACCTTGATGTCCCTGCTGGCAACGGCGTTAATCGCCTTGCCCTGCACCCCAAAAATACCAGCGTTGGCCTCAAGCAGGTCTTTGCGCTCCATGCCGGGACCCCGGGGACGCGCGCCGACCAGCAGCGCGTAATCCGAATCTTTGAACGCGACCTCCGGGTCGTCGGTGCAGATGACTTCTGCCAGTAGTGGAAAAGCGCAGTCATCGAGTTCCATCTTGACGCCACCGAGCGCTTCCATCGCCGGAGTGATGTCGAGCAGTTGCAGAATGACAGGTTGGTCATCACCCAGCATCGATCCCGAAGCGATGCGAAAGAGCAGGGCGTAACCAATTTGTCCTGCGGCTCCGGTGACAGTAACGCGTACGGGTGATTTCATGATGGGGTTCCTTGCTTGTAGGGAATCTGTAGTGGGTTGGAAGCGGCACGGATTGTCCTGTCAGACGACCGAAAACTCAAGTCACGGGCCAAAATGCCCCCCCAGCCGCCTTTTGCGCCGCGAAGTGGTCTCTCATATCATCTCCAGCATCTCGCACAGCACCTTTCGCAGCACCTGTCGCAGTGCAGGGCGCGCGCAGGACGCTCAATGCACGAGGGCATGGCAGGAAGAAATGATGTCGCAGACAGATCAGCACAGCGTCCGGGTCAGTGATGGCAGGGACACCCGCAAGGACCGGCTTGAGTTCAACAAGCTGCGCAAGCGATTGCGCCGACAGACGGGCAAGGCCATCGCTGATTTCAACATGATCGAGGCGGGTGATCGCATCATGGTATGTATTTCCGGTGGCAAAGACTCCCACGTCATGCTCGAGCTGCTGATCTCGTTGCGGTCCAGTGCGCCGATCGACTTTGAAATTGTGGCTGTGACCCTGGACCAAAAGCAGCCCGGTTATCCCGAGGACGTTTTGCCCAACTATCTGGAAACGCTGGGCGTGCCCTTCTACATATTGGAGAAGGATACCTACAGCGTCGTACGCAGCATCATTCCCGAAGGCAAGACGACCTGTGGTCTGTGCTCGCGGTTGCGCCGAGGCACGCTCTATGGCTTTGCCGAGCAAATTGGTGCGACCAAAATTGCCCTGGGCCATCATCGTGACGACATTGTGGAAACGCTGTTTCTCAATCTGTTTTTCGGGGGCAAGCTCAAGGCCATGCCGCCGAAATTAAAAAGCGATGATGGACGCCATGTCGTGATCCGGCCACTGGCGTATTGTCGCGAATCGGATATTGCCGATTACTCGCACGCCATGCAGTTTCCGATTATTCCCTGCAATCTCTGTGGCACTCAGGAAAACCTCCAGCGACAGGAGATCAAGGGCATGCTGACGGATTGGGAGCGGCAGTATCCGGGGAGAACAGAGACCATCTTCAGAGCGCTGGGTAATGTCGCACCCTCGCATTTGCTGGATCAGAACCTGTTTGATTTTCAGGGTCTCAAGGTTGAAGTGGATGACAGTGTGGGTCTGCCCGATATCCGCGTTGTGAACCTCTGATGCTGCTCAAAGCCACTCAGGTTGCGATTGAGCGGGGAGACCGGAAGCTGCTGAGTTGTGTTGACCTCAGCGTCGCAGGCGGTGAAATCTGGCAGCTGGTGGGCGCGAACGGCGTCGGCAAGACCAGCCTGCTGAGGGGCTTGGCGGGTGTGGCCAGACTGGGTGTGACCGGCGTGATCCTCCATGGGAGCACTTTTCTTTATCTGGGACACGCCTCCGCACTCAAATTAGGCCTCAGCGCAGTGGACAATCTTCGTTGGCACCCTGCCAGCGATGTCACTGCCTCCACTAGCCAGATTTGCGAGTCGCTGGCGGCGGTGAATCTGGCAGGTTATGAGTACCGACCCGTGGGCGCCTTATCGGCGGGGCAGCAGCGGCGGGTGGCGTTGGCGAGACTGCTGCTGAGTGATGCACCGTTATGGTTATTGGATGAGCCCTTTACTGCGCTCGACGTGGCCGGATGCGAGTGGCTGGAGGCGTGCGTTCGCGACCACGTGAATGCGGGCGGTGCAGCAGTCTTCACCAGTCACCAGCCAAGTCGGTTCGGGGTGCTGCAGCAAGATCTGGATCTGGGTCAGTATGTCGTCTGATCGACCGCTATTGTCCCTCAGGACCGTATTCCTAAGGCAATTTCTGCGCCACGGCCGAAGTATCATGACGAGCCCCGCGGATGTCGCCAACCCACTGCTATTTTTCTTCATGGTCATCACCCTGTTTCCGCTCGGGCTGGGGCCCGACCCGGCCCGGCTGGCGACGCTTGCCCCGGGCATCCTATGGGTGGTGGCCTTGTTGGCCAGCCTGATGGTCAGCGCCAAGCTGTTCGCATCCGATTTCGAGGATGGCAGTTTGGAGCAATTGGCGCTGGCACCTTATCCGCTCGCCGTCACGGCGCTCGCCGAGGTCTCGGCCCATTGGCTCGCGACCGGATTTTTGTTGGCCTTGGTGTCACCGCTCTTTGGTTTGATGTTGGGGTTGCCGGAGGGGGGTTTGCTCACGCTGCTGGTCAGCCTCTTGTTGGGAACCATTTGCCTCACAATCATTGGCGCGCTAGGCAGTGCGCTCACGGTCAACATTCGTCGCGGCGGCCTGCTGCTGTCCTTGCTCATCATTCCGCTGAACGTGCCGGTGTTGATCTTCGGTACCACGGCGGTCCGGGAGGCAGTGCTGGGGGGTAACCCGGAGAGTTGGTTGGCGCTGCTGGGCGGGTTAGCGCTCGGGTCGCTGGTCGTGGTGCCGCTGGCGATTGGAGCTGCACTCCGCGTCTCGCTCGACAGCTGATATTGACGCGAGCAATGGGTCAGGGGGCCAGCAAGGCGCGTCATTTAAGGCGGTTAGGCGCTATAATACGGTCATGTGGACGTTCATTCACAAATTGGGTTCACCGCCCTGGTTTTTCCGTTTCAGTGGCACCCTCGTGCGGTGGTTATTGCCCATCACCGTGATCTTGTTGCTGGTGGGTTCCATCTGGGGGCTGCTGGTGGCGCCACCGGATTTCCGTCAGGGAAATTCTTACCGGATCATCTACATTCACGTGCCCGCAGCGGTGGTGGCCCTCGCCGGCTATTACGTGATGGCGTTTGCGGGCGCGGTCAGCCTGATCTGGCGGATCAAGATGGCCGACGTCACGATGCGTGCCGCAGCCCCGGTAGGTGCGGTTCTCACGGCGATCGCCTTGGTGACCGGTGCGATTTGGGGTAAACCAACCTGGGGAACATGGTGGGTGTGGGATGCTCGTATCACCTCAATGCTGATATTGCTGTTTCTCTATCTTGGTGTGGTGGCACTGTTTGAGGCCTACGAAAACAAAACCGCAGCAGCACGGGCTTGCGCTGTGCTCAGCCTCGTGGGCATGGTCAATATTCCGATCATCTACAAGTCGGTCGACTGGTGGTACTCACTCCATCAGCCCGCTTCGATTAAATTTACTGGGGAGTCGGCGATCGATTCGAGCATGCTCTACCCCTTGTTGTTAATGATCGTGGCTTTCTACTGTCTGTTTGTGGTGACCCTGTTGCTGAATATGCGCGCTGAGCTGGTCTGGTCCTACAGGGAGTCCGGTTGGTTGAGACAGCTGGTGGGGGATTCCTGATGTATTTCGAGTCGCTCGCGGCGGTCTGGCACATGGATGGGCACGGCTTCTACGTGTGGTTGGCCTACACCCTCACGGTGCTGCCACTCGTGATCATGGTATGGCTACCCTTGAAGCGCATGCGGCAGCACTGGCGTTGGCTTCAGGCGGAGCAGCGCCGCGTGGCGGCAGGAACTGAAACACCGGCGATGGGGTCCGACGTCTGATGCATCCGGTTCGAAAGCAGCGATTGATTCTGGTCAGTCTCATGGTGGTGCTGTCGAGCGCCGCTATCGGTCTGGTGGCATTCGCACTGCGCGACAATATCAATCTGTTCTATCCACCCGCCGACGTCGTGGCGGGTAAAGCGCCAACGGATCGGAGTATCCGGCTGGGTGGCATGGTGGTTGAGGGAAGCATCGAGCGTAGTGAAACGGATCTCGACACCACGTTTTGGGTGACCGACTACGAGGCATCGGTGCTAGTGCGCTATAGCGGCATCCTGCCCGATCTGTTTGCCGAGGGTGAGGGCGTTGTGGCCGAGGGCACTCTGGATGAGACCGGGATGTTGGTGGCCACACAGGTGTTGGCCAAGCACGACGAGAACTATATGCCCCCAGAGGTCGCTGCCGCGCTCGATGGCAAGACCGCACCGCAAGGTCGACCCGTCCTACCATGATCCCCGAGCTTGGCCACTTCGCGCTGATAATTGCCTTTGTGCTGGCAATCGGGCTGGCCGTGGTGCCGATGTGGGGTGCGATGCGGCGCGATGTCGCCGCCATGAATATGGCGCCCTCCTTGGCCGTAGGTCTGACGGTCTTTGTCGCTGTGGCCTTTGCCCTGCTGGCCGTGAGCTTCTTGCAAGACGATTTCTCGGTGGCCGTGGTGGCCGCCAACTCCAACAGTCTACTGCCGCCCATCTTTAAGTTTTCGGCCCTGTGGGGAAACCACGAGGGCTCGCTCTTGCTGTGGGTGCGCATTCTCTCCGGCTGGATGACCACGGTGGCGGCGTTCAGCCGCGGCCTCCCTCTGGTGATGGTCGCGCGGGTGCTGAGCGTGATGGGCATGGTGGCAGCGGGTTTTCTGGCCTTCTCGCTGCTGACATCGAATCCTTTTGAGCGTTTGCTCCCAAACACGCCCCTGGATGGCAACGACTTGAATCCGCTGCTGCAGGATCCCGGACTGATCATCCATCCGCCGCTTTTATATATGGGTTATGTCGGGTTATCCGTCCCCTTCGCGTTCGCTATCGCCGCCTTGATGGGCGGTCGACTTGATGCATCATGGGCGCGATGGTCTAGGCCCTGGACAAATGTGGCCTGGGGCTTCCTCTCTCTGGGCATCATGCTCGGTAGCTGGGGGGCCTACTACGAGCTGGGATGGGGTGGCTGGTGGTTCTGGGATCCGGTCGAAAATGCGTCGTTTATGCCCTGGCTGATGGGCACTGCCTTGGTGCACAGCCTGGCAGTCACGGAAAAACGGGGCGTGTTTCGATCCTGGACCGTTCTGCTCGCCATTTTCGCGTTTTCACTGTCGCTACTGGGAACCTTTCTGGTACGCTCCGGCGTTCTGACGAGTGTTCATGCCTTCGCTGCCGACCCCGAGCGCGGTTTATTTATTCTGATTTTTCTGGCCCTGGTGGTGGGCGGGTCACTGTTGCTCTACGCGCTGCGCGCGCCGTCCGTTGCCAGCCGCGTCAGTTACGCCGGTGTCTCCCGTGAGTCGCTCCTCATGATCAACAATTTGGTGTTCACGGTATCGACGATTGTTGTGCTGCTGGGCACATTGTTCCCGCTTATCATGGACGCCTTTTCCCTCGGCAAATATTCCGTTGGCCCCCCGTACTTCAATGCCGTCTTTGTGCCGTTGATGGCGCTGCTCATGCCGTTTATGGCGGTGGGGCCGCTCTCTCGCTGGCGAGAGGACACCACCCGCCGCTGGTTGCATGAGCTACTGGTGCCCGGGCTCGGCGTGTTGGTGGTGGCAATCGTGCTCGCCTTTTTGGGGAGTGACGGTTTCAACCTCTGGATCGCGCTCGCTGTGTTGCTCGCGGGTTGGGTGGCCCTGGGGGTGTTCAAGGATCTCTGGCGGCGTATCGCGAACGGTGGAGACGGCGGGCTCAAGTGGCGCCGGTTAACGCCGAGTTTTCTGGGTATGGCATTGGCCCACCTTGGGTTCGCGGCGGTGGTCTTGGGCGCGGTGGCCGTGTCCCAGGAAAACCAGGAGCGGGACTTGAGAATGGCGGTGGGAGATACTGAGACGCTGGGCGCTTATCGCTTTGAACTCATGAGTCTGGGTCAGCAGCCGGGGCCCAATTACCTGGCCGATCAGGCGGTCTTCGAGGTGAGGCGTGATCAGGAGCTCATCGCGGTGCTGGTACCGGAGAAGCGTCGTTACTTTGCCAGCGGACAGATCATGACTGAAGCCGCCATCGATGCGAGCTTGTGGCGGGATCTCTACATCGCGTTAGGCGAGCCAATTGGTGAGCAGGCATGGGCGGTGCGCCTGCAGTACAAACCGATGGTGCGTTGGTTGTGGTTGGGAGCGTTGATGATTGGTCTGGGAGCGCTGGTCACTGCCTTCGACCGTCGATACCGGTCGCAGCGATCTACTGCGTCGGCAGTCGAGCCGGGAGTCGCTGCCGTTGCAGGTTAAAAAGTTCATCCCGCTCGTTGCCTTTGCGGTGCTTGCTGGTTTGCTCTTTCGTGGCTTGTCGATTGATCCCACCGAGCTACCCGCCGCGCGGTTGGGGCAGCCCTTCCCCGATTTCGCTCAACCCGAGTTAACAAGCGGCCGCGAGATTTCGGTGTCAGCGCTCGCGGAGCGGCCCGCGCTTGTGAACGTATGGGCAACCTGGTGCTACTCCTGCCGCGTGGAGCACCCGTATCTGCTGAACCTTGCCGAGCAGGGTGTCCCGATTTATGGCCTCAATTACAAAGACGAACCGGTCAAGGCCAGAGAGTGGTTGGCACAGTTGGGCGACCCCTATCAGCTCAACGTGGTGGACGTAGAGGGCTCAGTCGGACTGGATCTCGGCGTTTATGGCGCACCGGAAACCTATGTGCTCGATGCATCGGGACACATTACGCATCGGCATGTGGGCGTTTTGGATGAGGCGGTCTTTCGGCGCGACTTCAGCCGCTGGTTCCCTGCGATAGCGTCGCCCTCGGCTGCAGCAGGCTCGGAGGGAGGCCGGTGAGGTCCGCGCTGAGAGCGCTGATGAGTGCCGTGATCTGTGGCCAATTGTGGCTGGCGCCGGTTGCTCTGGCAGTGATCGAGACCTACGAGTTCTCTTTTCCAGATCTTGAAGTGCGTTACCACCAGCTGAGTCAGGAGCTGCGGTGTCCCAAGTGTCAGAATCAAAATATCGCCGACTCAAATGCGCCGATCGCACGGGATCTCCGCGTGGTGCTCTACGAGCAGTTGGAGCAGGGCGCGACCGATGACGAGATCTTGGCTTATATGGTGGCTCGATACGGAGAGTTTGTCCGCTATCGCCCCGGTGTAGACCGCAATACGGTCCTGTTGTGGGCTGCCCCCGGGCTGTTGCTGATGTTGGGGGCTGTCGGTCTGCTATTTCATTTCAGGCAGCGCCCAGAAGCCGCTGCCAGTGAACTGACTGAGGCAGAGCAGGCGGAAATCGCGCGATTGCTCGGAGAGCCCCTAGATTGAATAACGCTTTTACTGTCTTTGCGCTGCTGCTCTGGGCCGCTGCCGCAGCCTTGCTGATTTGGTTGCCCCGTATCTGGCGTCACGGTGGTGCCCCCGAGACCAATGAGGACTGGTTGCGCCTTCGTCAGCGCGAGCTGGCGGGAGAAGCAGAGGCGGCGCAGCTACATGAAGAAGCCGCGCTACGCTTACTCGAGGACCAGGTTGGAGAGACCGCCTCGGAGATCAGTCTGCGTCCATCGTATTCCATGCTGACGCAGCTTGCTGGCGTTGCGGTGGTCACGCTCTCGGCCTGGCTGCTGTACCGACTGCTGGGCAGTTGGGAAGATGTCAAGATTGCCGAACAGCTTGGACAGATCGAGCTGTCGCGGCCAGAAGACGTGTCAGCGCTCATTGACCGGATCGCGGTTCGCGCAGAGGCGCGCCCCGATAACGGCGACTATGCGCTGTTGCTGGGTGAATACTACCTGTCGGGTAACGAGCCCGCTGAGGCCTTGCGATATTACGAGCGGTTGATTGAAGCGGGTGCCACGGCCCCCGAGATTCTGGGTAAAGCGGCTCAATCCGAATTTCTCTCCTCGGGGCGGGTACTGAGTCGTCGGGCACGCGCGCGCGCCGAGCAGGCGTTGGTGGTCGACCCGATGCAGGCGACCGCTTTGGCCACTATGGGAATGGCGGCTTTTGAAGAGGCGGACTACCGGCAGGCGATTGTTTACTGGCAGCGACTTCGCGACTTGGAGCCACCGGGTTCCCCCGGGCATGACATGCTCGGCCAAATTATCGAACGTGCCCGTCAGGAGCTGGGCGAGCCTCTGCTTGAGCCCGTTGCCACCGCAGGCGTCGAGGTGGAAATCTCACTAGGGGGAGATCAGCCGTTGCCGGCTGACGCCGTGTTGTTTGTGTTGGCGCGCCCGGAAGGGGCTGAGGCAGGCATGCCGATCGCCGTGGTGCGACAAACGCCCTCAAGCTGGCCGCTGACCGTGCGGCTCGATGACAGCGCCTCCATGGCAGGCCAGCAAATTTCGAGTTTCAGCGCCGTATCGATTGAGGTGCAGGTGTCCGCCAATGGGCAGCCGGGGCGCGACAACGCTTTAGCCTGGAGCGCCCGTCCGTCGGTACCGGTTGGTTTCGGGGACCCAGTCACAATCCGTCTTCAGGCCGAGTAGTCGACGAATTTCCCCATCAAACATAGTGTTGTTGGCCGGAAGTGGATACACTACATCTTGTGTTTTTGAGTGCTGGCGGCCCGAAGCGGGACGACAGTGCGAGTGACGGGTAACCAGAGTCAATAATGCGCCTGAAATCCATCAAACTGGCTGGTTTTAAGTCTTTTGTCGATCCCACCACGGTTCAGTTTCCGGGCAATATATGCGCGGTGGTCGGCCCCAACGGCTGCGGTAAGTCCAACATTATCGATGCAGTCAGATGGGTGATGGGCGAGGGCTCTGCGAAGACCCTGCGCGGCGAGTCGATGACCGATGTCATTTTCAACGGCACCACCAGTCGCCAGCCCGTCAGCCAGGCGTCCATCGAGCTGGTTTTCGATAACGCCCAGGGCAAAGTCGCCGGTGAGTTTGCGGCTTACAACGAAATTTCAGTGCGCCGGGTGGTCACCCGGCAGGCACAGTCGGAGTACTACCTGAACGGGGCGAAGTGCCGGCGACGCGACATCACGGATTTGTTTCTTGGTACGGGTCTGGGTCCTCGTAGCTACGCGATTATCGAGCAGGGCGTGGTGTCGCGGCTTATTGAGTCCAAGCCGGAAGAGCTGCGCGTTTTCATTGAAGAGGCGGCCGGCATTTCCAAGTATAAGGAACGTCGGCGCGAAACCGAGAGTCGCATGCGCCGCACTACGGAAAATCTGGAGCGTTTGACCGATTTGCGTGACGAGCTGCAGCGCAATCTGTCGCATCTGGATCGACAGGCCAGGGCGGCCGAAAAATATGCCGAGCTGAAAGCCGAAGAGCGGTTGGTGCAGAGCGAACTGTTTGCGATTCAATGGCGCAATTTAAGTACTTCGCGGGGCGAAGTGGCTGGTGAAATCGGCGCGCTCGACGTGAAGCGAGAGGCAGCCAAGGCTGAGGTCACGCACACCCTCAGCAAGATAGAGGCCACGAGATCACAGCAAAGCGAGGCCGCTGATGCGCTGAATGCGGCCCAGGAACAGTACTACGCGATTGGTGGCGAAGTGACCCGGGTTGAGCAGGCGCTTCGTTTTGCCAAGGAACGCCGGGGAGAGCTACAGCGCGATCTCGAGCAAACCCGGAGCAGCCTCGAGCAGACCCGGCAACTCCTCGACAGTGATCGGCAGCGGCTTCGTGACTGGGAGGTCGAGCTGGAGCGTTCCGAGCCTGCGTTGACAGAATTCAGAGCGCAGGCGCGGCTTGCCTTAGAGGCGCTATCCGCAGCGGACACCGCGATGCAACAGTGGTCGCAAAATTGGGATGGCTTTAACGAACGAGCGCGTGAACCCAGTCAGGCGGCAGAGGTTCAGCAAAGCCGGATTGCTTATCTGGAGCAGGTGCTGACCAAGCTTCAGGAGCGGTCGCAGCAACACCAGGCAGAGTGGGAAACGCTGTCTGCCGAGCCGGCAGACGAGGCGGTATCGCCGCTGTCTGCCAAGATTGAGCAGGCGGATCGTGAGATCGAAAGCCGCGAAGCTGAAATGGCGGAGCTTAGAGGCCAGCTCACGGATTCCCAGTCGCAGATAGAACAATCTCGGCAGCAGCAGGACGACATCAGGGCTGCGCTTCAGGAGACGCGGGGACACATTGCATCGCTGACCGCGTTGCAGGAGGCGGCCTCCGATGACCGGGAGCGAGCCGCACTAGGCGACTGGATAGAAACCGAATCGCTGCAGTCTGATGGCACGGTTTATGCCTCCCTCGAGGTCGATGCGGGCTGGGAAACGGCGACCGAGCAAGTCTTGGGGGAGGCGCTATCGGCGCAGTTACTTGCAGAAGTGGATGTGAGAGGCTTGTCCGGCATTGCCGCGCTGCCATCGGGCGCCTTTGTTGTGGACAACAAGCTGGAGTTGGCAGGGGACCTCGCAGGAACACTGGCGGCCCATGTAAGAGGTCCAGCGCGGGTAAGGAGTTGGCTGCAAGCGGTGTTGGTGGCTGACGACCTTGGTGAGGCACAGCGGCTCTGCCGGGATCTATCCCCCGGGCAGTCGGTGGTGACGCCCGATGGGCATTGGCTGGGCACAGGGTGGCACCGGCGCCGCTCGGAGTCGGACACGGCGGCGGGCATGATTGCGCGACAAAGCCAGCTCGAGGCCTTGCAGTCTGATTTTGAGGGCAAACGATCTGAAGCTGGCCAGCTCGAAAAGCATATCAGTGATTTACTTAAGGCGCGGGTCGAGCTGGAAAAGCAGGTTACCCAGACGCAACAGGCGCAGCAGCAGGCAGTCAACGAGCGGGCGGAGCTTGTGGCAGAGCAGCGTGCTGCTGCCACCAAGGTGGAGCAGATAGCGCAACGCCGTAGCCGGCTGAAGTCGGAAATGGAGGAGACGCAGCGTCAGTATGAGCAAGAGCAGTCGAATTTGGCTGACGCGCGCAAGCAGTTGTCGGAGTCGCTGGACCGAATGGAACTGGACCGCTGCGAGCGCGAACGCCTGCAGGCCGAGCGAACCACGCTCACTGAGCAACTGACACAGCAACGAGAGGTGTCACGCGAAGCCTCGGATGCCCTGATGCGAGGAGAATTACAAAGTCAGAATCTCGATTCCCAGGTGACGACGCTTAAAGAAGGGATCGGGCGGATGGAATCGCAGCTCCGCGAGCTGGAATTCCGGGAGACTGAACTCACGGGCACCCTGCCTCAGAGCGATGACCCGGACGCGGAGAACAAGGCGCGACTGGCTGAGTTATTGGAGCAGCGAGTGGCCGCAGAGGGCGAGCTGAACAGTCAGCGCACGCGGGTGGGCGAGATGAACAATTCGCTCCAGGATCTCGAGGCGTCACGAATGAAGCAGGAACAGGCGGCGCAGGGCATCCAGGGCGATATTGAGCGCCTGCGTCTGCAAGAAACCGAAACCTCGGTTCGCCTGGAAACCCTGGCTGAGGAAATTACCAAGCGTGACGCCGTCCCGCAGGAGATTGCCTCGGCACTGCCTGAAGAAGCCAGTGAGGCGGAATGGCAGGAAAAGGTAGACCGGGCCGCAGCCCGCATTAATCGCCTCGGGCCCATTAACCTCGCTGCTATAGATGAGCATGCTAAGGCGTCTGAGCGAAAGCAGTATCTCGACGCACAGAATGATGACCTTGAGGCTGCGTTAGAGACGCTGCAGTCGGCGATTAGGAAAATCGATATGGAGACCCGACAGCGCTTTAAGGACACCTTTGACCAAATCAACACCGGTTTTGCCGAGCTGTTCCCGCGCGTGTTCGGGGGCGGTACAGCCTGTCTCGAGATGACGGGGGACGACTTGCTAGACACCGGGGTCGCGATTTTTGCCAGACCGCCCGGCAAGAAAAATTCCACGATTCACTTGCTGTCGGGTGGCGAGAAAGCCATGACGGCGATTGCGCTGGTGTTTTCCATCTTCCAGCTCAATCCGGCGCCGTTCTGTATGCTGGACGAGGTCGACGCGCCGCTCGATGACGCCAACGTGGGCCGCTACGCCAGGATGGTCAGGGAGATGTCAGAGAAGGTGCAGTTCGTCTTCATCACGCACAACAAGATCACCATGGAGGCCGCTGACCAGCTGATGGGAGTCACCATGCAGGAGCCGGGCGTGTCTCGTCTGGTAACCGTAGACGTCGAAGAGGCCTCGCAGTTGGCCGCCAGCTAGGTATTACCCTATGGAGCAGTTGTCGATAAGAGACTGGATGATCCTCATCGGGGGGATGATGATCGCCGCGGTGTTGATCGACGCGGTCCGTCGGTACTGGCGAGAGCGACGGGCGGAAATCAAGTTGAATGCCCGCATTGAGCGTGCCTCGCCGCTATCTGACGACGACGACGCTTTCAACTTGCTGACAGAGCTGCCTAATGGAGGTGCGCGGATAGTGCAGCGAGACGACCTGCAGATTGACCCGCAGGCAACGACGCCTGTATCGGCAGCTGAAAGCAATCGGGCGACTTCACCCGCGCGAGAAGCGCCCGCGCCGGATCCGATGCCGGATCCTATAGATGTGGCGGTCGCAGCCCAGCTTGCCGAAACTGAGAACACTGGGCCTGGAAAAGACCTACCCGCTCAAACGGCCCCTGTCAGCGTCGATTCAGCGCCGAGCGAGCCTAAGGCCGTAGAGCCCGAGACTAACGCCGTGACGGCCGAGACTACCGCTGACCCAACTGCCCCGGAAGCAGACGCAGGAGGCCTAGAGGGGACGGTATCCGTGTTGCGGACAGTGACCCGTGAGGCCACTGCCCAATCTCCCGCGGAAGCGGAGAACGAGACGGCCTCGCGACGAAGAACCGTCAAGCCGGCGCCCGAGATAGCCGAACCCGAGACGGCCACGAGCGCGCCCACTGACGACGCCGACGCATCGGGCACCGTCGATTGGCTCGATACCCTTGAGCCCGAAGAACCGTTAAAGCCAGATGCCCCCGAGCATGGGCGGCTGCCTCGAGGCGCGAATACTCACGTCTTCATACTCTATGTGGTGGCGCAGGCGGAGGACAGTTTTTCGGGAACCGACATTCTGGAGACCCTGCTGGCCTGCGATCTGCGCTTTGGTGATATGGACTTTTTCCATCGCCACGAGCGTGCGTCAGGACGTGGCCCGATCGAGTTCAGCGTCGCCAATATGATGAAACCCGGCGTGTTCGATATCGACAATATGGAGCCACTGCAGACCCGGGGTTTGATGTTCTTTGTAACGCTGCCGGGCCCCGCTGACATGATGAAGGCCTTCGACTATATGTACGAGACGGTCAAGGTCGTGGCGAAAAGTCTCGGAGGCGACATTCAGGATGAGACTCGGAGCGTGATTACCCGGCAGAGTCTCGAGCACATGCGTCAGCAGATCCGGGAACTCGAAAGACGCCTGCTCGTTCGTCGGAACTGATCCATGACGACCTCACCGGTTGAGGAGGCCGCAGCGCTGAGAGCCCAGCTTCTGGGATGGGCAGAGGCCTATTTCGAGCGCGATGCGCCGCTGGTGCCAGATGCGGATTACGATCAGGCCCTGAAGCGCCTCGAGGCGCTCGAGCGGGAATTCCCGGATTTGGCGACACCTGATTCACCGACGCAACGCGTCGGCTCAGCGCCATTGAGTGAGTTTGAGGCCGTTGAGCACCGCCTGCCGATGCTCTCCCTTGATAACGCGTTTTCTGCCGAGGACATGGACGACTTCCATCGCCGGGTTACGGAGCGGCTGGGTGATGGTGACGTGGCCTACTGCTGCGAGCCCAAGCTCGATGGCGTGGCCGTCAGTATCGTCTACGAGCACGGTGCGTTGGTACTGGCGGCGACCCGGGGTGACGGTACCCGCGGTGAGAACATCACGGCGAATGTTCGCACGATCAGCAACTTGCCTCTGACGCTGAGCGGCGAGGACGTGCCGCCATATCTTGAGGTGAGGGGCGAGGTCGTGATTCCGCGCGAGGCCTTCGAGCGAATGAATGCGCAGGCCAGAGCTGCGGACGAGAAAGTATTCGTCAACCCGCGAAACGCCGCCGCAGGAAGCCTCCGGCAGCTGGATTCGCGCATTACCGCCAGGCGGCCTTTGACTTTCACTGCCTATTCAGTAGGCGTGGTGGAGGGGGACCTGCCAGGGGCTCATGACGCCATTCTGCAGCGCCTTAGCGAGTGGGGCCTGCCTGTTTCGGAGTACATGCAAACGGTCACCGGCATAGCCGTCTGCGACGACTACTACGAGGCGCTCGCCCGGCAGCGCGACACGCTGCCTTTTGATATCGATGGCATTGTTTTCAAGGTCAACGGGATGGCGGAGCAGGAAAAGCTGGGCTTTGTTTCACGAGCCCCCCGCTGGGCGATCGCTCGCAAGTTTCCGGCCCAGGAGGTGAGCACTCAGCTGTTGGGCGTCGACTTTCAGGTCGGTCGTACGGGGGCGATCACGCCGGTTGCCCGCCTGCAGCCCGTGTTTGTGGGGGGGGTGACGGTCAGTAATGCCACGCTCCACAATGCCGATGAGATTGAGCGCCTTGGCGTTCAGGTGGGCGACACGGTTGTCGTGCGCAGAGCAGGTGATGTGATTCCCCAGATCGTCTCGGTCGTGGAGGGCAGCCCGTCTGATTCAAGCACGGAGCGTGCGAAGATTGGCTTCCCCGGTCAATGTCCCGACTGTGGATCCGATGTGGCCCGCGAGGAGGGTGAGGCCGTGATCCGCTGTATTGGCGGTATGGCCTGTGGCGCTCAACTGAAGGCGGTGATTCGCCATTTTGCGTCGCGCAAAGCCATGGATATCGAGGGTTTAGGTGACAAGCTGATCGACCAGTTGGTCGATGACGGCCTCGTCGGTAGCGTTGCCGATATCTTTCGCCTGAGCCAGCCGCAATTGGCGATGCTTGAGCGCATGGGCGAAAAATCCAGCTACAATTTGCTGGCATCGATCGAGCAGTCGCGATCAACGACCTTGCCGAAGTTTATTTACGCCCTGGGTATTCGCGAGGTTGGCGAGGCGACTGCACTCGCCTTGGCAAACCATTTTCTAGAATTGGACGCATTGCTTGCCGCGTCAACTGACGTTCTGGTAGGGGTGGATGACGTGGGCCCTATTGTGGCGCATCATATTCGAGGATTTGCCAGCGATGAGCGCAATCAGCGCGTTATTTCGGATTTATTGGCTTTGGGGGTCAATTGGCCAACCGTTACGGTAGCCAGCGGCGAGGGACCGCTGGCTGGCACCACTTGGGTAGTGACCGGCAAGTTGGAGTCGATGAGCCGGGGAGACGCAGAGCAGCGACTGCGTGCGTTGGGCGCTAAGACCGCGAGCAGCGTCTCTGCGAAGACCAGTACGGTTTTGACTGGGCCGGGAGCGGGTAGTAAACGAAAAAAAGCGGAAGAGCTCGGCATATCGATTGTGGATGAGATCGAGTGGCTTGCGATGCTGGAGGAGATGGAATGACATCAGTCAATCGATTGCGACACACCATAGTAGCGTTCGCGCTATTGATGATACTGGGCTGTGCGACGTCCCCACCCGAGCAGGTCGACAATGTGTGCGACATTTTTAGAGAGAAATCCGGGTGGTATAGCGATGCCAAAGAGTCCCGGGCGCGATGGGGAGTGCCCATTTCGGTATCAATGGCATTCATGCACCAAGAGTCCCGCTTTATTGCGACGGCCAAGCCACCGCGCAAAAAGATATTTCGTGTGATCCCGGGCCCGCGCCCATCTGACTCCTACGGATACTCACAGGCCAAGGAGTCCACCTGGGATTGGTATCAGCGCAGCACCGGCAACTACGGCGCGGACCGTGACGATTTCGGCGATGCCATCGACTTTATTGGTTGGTATAACAACGTGTCCCATAAAGAGCTGGGGATCAGCAAGCAGGATGCCTTTCGCTTGTACCTCGCCTACCACGAGGGGCACGGTGGTTACCGGCAGCAAAGCTATCGCAGCAAGGATTGGTTGATTGATGTGGCGAGAAAAGTGGATCGTCAGGCTCAGCAATACAACTCCCAACTGCAGGGGTGTGGGGAGGAGCTGGAGCCCCGGGACTGGTTCGATTGGTGGTGAGTGGTCGCGTACAAAGGCCGCTGTCACGGGAATGTCACATTACTGACATGTAATAGAGGGCCTTAGGCTAAAGCCCAATTCGGAGGCGATATGTCAGCAAAAAAAGTGCTGGTGGTCGATGACGAGGCCAGTATCCGTGAGATGCTCAGGCTGGCGCTGGAAATTTCCGATTTTGAGTGTCTCGAGGCGGCCGACATTCACGAAGCGTATCGGCTGATCGTCGACGAATCGCCCGATATGGTGCTGCTGGACTGGATGCTGCCTGGCGGCAGCGGTATCGAACTCCTTCGGCGCCTGAAAAAGGAAGAGGCGACTCAGGCGCTGCCCGTGGTCATGCTGACCGCCAAGACCCATGAAGATAATGTGGTGCAGGGTCTGGAAGTCGGCGCTGATGATTACATCACCAAGCCGTTTGCACCTAAGGAGCTTATTGCGAGGATGAAGGCAATACTCCGACGCTCGTCCAGCGAGGAGGGTGGTAGCGAAATGCGCGTTGGCGAGCTCGTGCTCGAAATTGACAGTCGCCGCGTGATGCTCAGTCAAAAAGCGCTCGAGATGGGGCCGACAGAATTCAAGTTGCTACATTTTTTTATGGCGCATCCAGAGCGGGCTTATTCCCGCGCACAATTGCTTGATAGAGTCTGGGGCGCCAATGTTTATGTGGAAGAGCGGACGGTCGACGTGCACATTCGTCGCCTCCGAAAAGCGCTACAGGCGGGTGATCCCATCTATGCAGATTTGATCCAGACGGTGAGGGGCACGGGTTATCGTTTCTCACCCCGCGATCTGGCGGTGGCGTGACCACACCCGGTTTTTTTGTCCTCGAATCGCGTCGTCTATTGGCGGCACTGTTTGCCGCTGGTGCCTTGTGGTTATCGACCCAGGACTGGAAGTTGGCTTTGGTGGCTCTGGTGCTGGTTCTGGCGATTTGCTGGGGATGGCAACTCACTAGGGTGTACCGCTGGTTCGCCGATCCTGAGCAGGTGCCCCCCATTTCAAACTCGGGCCTTGGGGGTGTGCTTCGTGATGTCTATGCGCTGCGCAGTCGTGACACGGTGGCAGCCAAGACGCCCGCACGCTCTCAGTCCTATCTCACAGACTCTTTGGCGTCCATGCGGGACGCAGCGCTGATTATCAATTCAGACGGGCGGCTGGTGTGGTGCAATGACGCGGCCGAATATTTGCTCGATATCACGCTAGAAGAAGAGGAAGGCAAGCCGTTCTCTGATGTCGCGCCCGGCAAATCGCTAAAGCGCTACATGCGTAAGGAGAATTTTCAAAAGCCATTGCGTATTAAGCCGGGCCCGGACCCGGAGTATTGCTTGCAGCTCGAGTTCTCCCGTTTTGGCGCCAACGACCGCCTTGTATTCATCAAGGATGTCACTGAGCAGGACAAGCTGGAGCGTATGCGGCGTGACTTCGTCGGCAACGTGTCTCACGAACTGCGCACTCCCTTGACGGTGATCAAAGGTTACATTGAAACACTCCAATCCCTGATGCCCGAGTCGGACGAGCGGCTTGTGAAGTCGCTGGGCTCGATGGATGTCCAGACGGCCCGTATGGAGAGCTTGATATCGGATCTGCTGTGGCTGTCCAGAATAGAGAGCGTGGAGGGGGAGCGTAAAGATGACCAGCTTGACCTGGTCGACCTACTTAGCCATGTTTGCGACGAGCTGATGGCTGCGTGGCCTGACCGACAAATTGAAGTGGTGACCTCGTCAAAACTTTGTGTGCTGGGTAATGCGGCGGAGTTACGCAGTGCCATTAGCAACCTGATTGTGAATGCACTGAAGTACAGTGAGGCGCCTGTGTCGGTGAGATGGTCAGATACGGTGGTGGGCCCAGAACTGCTCGTAGCAGACCAGGGCCCCGGTATTGATGCCAAGCACATTCCGCGCCTCACCGAGCGTTTTTATCGCGTCGATAAAAGTCGCAGTCAGGCAACGGGGGGGACCGGTTTGGGACTGGCAATCGTCAAGCACGTAGCGGTCTCGCATGACGCTAAGTTGTTTATTGACAGCGAATTAGAGAAAGGCAGTACGTTCAGGCTGGTCTTCCCCAACGACCGAGCCGTAGCCTGTGACGTCTGCTCAACAGAGTGCGGAAGAACCGACGCTAGCCAGTGACGGCCGCGGCATCAACCTGACTTTGGGCGGGGTAACAGTTAGCATTGCGAGCGCCTGACGTTGGAGCACAGCGATGAGTCGGTTCTGGGTAGAGAAAATAGCTGGTCTTGAGCCATACGTGCCAGGGGAGCAGCCTGCCTCTGATACGCTAATCAAACTCAATACCAATGAGCACGCCTTGCCGCCGGCGGATGCAGTGCTCACGGCTGTGCGCGACATCACCGGTGACCAGCTGAGGCGCTATCCCGACCCCACTGCTGAGAGATTGCGGAGCGCGATTGCAGCCGCCGAGTCGGTGTCACCCGCGCAGGTCTATGTGGGTAACGGTTCTGACGAGGTGCTGGCGCATCTTTGGTTTGCCTTTCTGAAAGGGCAGCGGGTTCAGACGCTGGACACGACCTATGGCTTTTATCCTGTCTGGGCGGCACTCTATGACGTCGACCTCACGGAGGTGCCGGTGCTGGACGATTTCTCGGTAGACCTCGAGGCGCTAAAAAACGATGACGCTGCGGTCGTGCTGGCTAACCCCAATGCGCCGACGGGGCGTGCGCTGCCGCGGGATGAGATTGTGGCGCTGGTTGAATCAAACCGCGATCGGCTGGTGGTCGTTGATGAGGCCTACTTTGGTTTTGGCGCAGAAACTGCCGTGCCCCTGGTTGCGGGCCATGACAACCTCGTTGTGACCCGCAGTCTCTCCAAGAGTCATGGGCTGGCGGGCCTGCGCGTGGGCTATGCGATTGCGCAAGCGGAGCTCATCGAGGGTCTGAACCGGGTCAAAAATTCTTTTAATTCCTATCCTCTGGACGCTGTTGCCCAGTCCGCGGCCACAGCGGCGATCGAAGATATGCAGTGGCTTGAAGCGGCTTCGCAGAGCGTGCGCGATGTCCGTGAGGTCATGAGCGCAGGCCTGGAGGCGATGGGTTTTGAGGTGCTCCCCTCGCAAGCGAACTTTATTTTTATTCAACACAATACGCTCCCCGGCAAACATATCTTCGACGCCTTGCGTTCGCGAGATATTCTGGTGAGGCGCTGGGATAAGCAGCGCATTAAGAACTGGTTACGCGTCTCAGTGGGGACAATGGCGCAAGCTGAGCAACTGCTGGTGGTGATGCGGGAGATTGTCTCTGCCGAAACCGGTTGAACCTGCCTAGCGGCGGCGGAGCACAATAGAGCCGATACTATAGCCCGCGCCGAACGAGCACAGTATAGCGAGGTCGCCACTCGTCAGATCCGCGCTGTGTTTGTTGAAAGCGATAATCGAGCCCGCTGAGGAAGTATTGGCGTACTCATCGAGGATTGTCGGAGACTCTTCCTCGGACGGTTCGCGACCAAAAACCTTTCGAGCGATCAGGTCGTTCATGTTTTGATTTGCCTGATGCAGCCAAATCCTTTTCAGGTCGTCGGCCGCAATATTCATGTCGGCGAGCTGGCTCGTAATTTGTTCGGCGACCGCAGGGCAGACCTCTTTGAACACTTTTCGGCCTTCCTGGATGAACAGCTTGTCAGTTTGACCAATGCCGCGCTCGTCGGCGCGGTTGAGGAAGCCAAAGTTATTTCGGATGTTATTGGAGAACAGCGTCTGCAGGCGCGTATCCAGAATATCCCAGCCAGCTCCGCTGGCCGCGGTGGCATCACTCTCGACCACTACTGCCGTGGCGACGTCCCCAAAAATAAAGTGGGAGTCGCGATCGCGGAAGTTGAGATGGCCCGTACAGATCTCCGGATTGACGACCAGTACACGCGCTGCGCTGCCGGATTTCACGGCGTCGCTGGCTTGTTGAATGCCGAACGTAGCAGAGGAGCAGGCAACATTCATATCAAAGGCGAACCCGCTGGCGCCGAGGGCTGACTGGACCTCGATGGCCATGGCGGGATAGGCGCGCTGCATGTTAGAGGCCGCCACAATAACGGCGTCCAGATCCGAGGCGCCAACGCCTGCTTCGTCCATGGCTTGCTCGGCTGCCCGACAGGCGATTTCGCACATCACCGATTGTGCATCGTTATGCCTCTCCGGAATCTCGGGCACCATCCGCTCGGGGTCGAGGATGCCGGCTTTATTGATGACGTAGCGAGACTTGATGCCCGAGGCTTTTTCGATGAAGTCGGCAGAGGAGTGGGTTTTAGCCTCTATATCACCCGCTGCGATCGCCTCGCTGTTGTCAGCGTTGTAAAGATCGACCCAGGCATTGAATGAGGCAACCAGTTCCTCATTGCTAATGCTCTCAGCCGGCGTGAACAGTCCCGAGCCTGTGATCACCGCAGAGGCCGTCATGGGTCAACTTACCGCTCATCCAATGGGATGAAGTCTCTTTGGGTCTCACCGGTGTATAGCTGACGCGGTCGCCCGATGCGATAAGCACCGCCGATCATCTCGTTCCAGTGTGCGATCCAGCCAACGGTTCTCCCAATGGCAAAGATCACCGTGAACATCGATGTCGGAATACCCAATGCTTTTAGAATAATGCCGGAGTAAAAGTCGACGTTGGGGTAGAGCTTCTTCTCGATGAAATACTCGTCTTTGAGCGCGATTTCTTCGAGTCGTTTGGCGATTTCGAGGTTCTCATCTTCGATGCCCAGCTCAGCCAACACCTCGTCAGCTGCCTGTTTCATGACCTTGGCTCTGGGATCAAAGTTCTTGTAGACCCGATGTCCGAATCCCATCAGGCGGAACAGATCGTCTTTGTCTTTTGCCTTCGCAATGTATTCGTCGATTTTGTCTACCGTGCCGATCTCTTCGAGCATTTTCACTACGGCTTCATTGGCGCCCCCGTGAGAGGGACCCCAGAGTGCTGCGATCCCCGCTGCAATACAGGCAAAGGGGTTGGCTTGCGAGGAGCCCGCGAGGCGTACGGTAGAGGTTGAGGCGTTCTGCTCGTGGTCGGCATGGAGCAGGAAGATACGATCCATGGCGCGGGCTATGGTGGGCGACACCTTTGTTGGTTCACAGGGATTGCCGAACATCATGTGCAGGAAGTTAGCCGCGTAATCGAGGCTGTTATCAGGGTACATGAAGGGTTGCCCGATGGAGAACTTGTAACTCATGGCAGCAATAGTGGGCATCTTGGCAATCAATCTGAATGCCGCTACCTCACGGTGCCATGGGTCGGAGATGTCCGTTGAGTCGTGATAGAACGCCGAGAGCGCCCCGACCACGCCACACATGATGGCCATGGGGTGCGCATCACGTCGGAAGCCGTTGAAGAAGGTTCGGATCTGCTCATGCACCATGGTGTGTCGGGTCATGATGCCGACGAACTCTTCTTTCTGCTCAGCGGTCGGCAACTCGCCGTTGAGCAATAGGTAGCAGGTTTCGAGGTAGTCCGAATGTTCCGCCAGCTGCTCGATCGGATACCCCCGGTGGAGCAGCACGCCTTTCTCGCCATCGATAAAGGTGATTTTCGATTCGCAGGCTGCGGTGGAGGTAAAACCGGGGTCGAAGGTGAAGTAACCGTTGGCGGTCAGCTTGCCGACATCGACAACATCGGGGCCCAAAGTGCCCGAGTGCACGCTCAGATCAATGGCCTGCTCAGTTCCATCCTCGCGGGTGAGGTTTAGGGTGGCGTGTTTCTCGGACATAAAGGTGACTACCGCTTAAAAATGAGAGGGTGCCAAACTAATGCTGAGCGCCTGACATGTCAATTTGAAACGGGCTCAATGGGTCAGCTTGTCAGCCGGATCGCGAGACAGGTGCGCTGAAATTGTAATCAATTGTGAGCCCACCTATACTCCCGACCCCGGATGATATTGGGTCACCGACCGTACCCTCCGTCGCAACTGCAACTACTCTGAGATTTAACGTGAGACCAACTTCAAGAGACACGCGTCCTGTCAATCTGGACCTTGGCACCATTGACTTGCCGGTGACCGCTTACGCCTCCATCACGCACCGCGTGACCGGGGTGTTGATGTTCTTTTCCAGCTTCCTGATGCTGTGGGCGCTCGACCAAAGCCTGGCCTCTGAGGCTTCTTTTAATGCGGTGACGGCGGTGTTGTCCTCGCCGTTAGCCAAGCTCATCAGTTGGGGGATCGCATCGGTACTGACCTACCACGCGCTCGCTGGCATCAAGCACCTCATTATGGACGCGGGTATTGGTGAGACGATGCGCGGCGGTGTAGTGGGTGCGCGCATCGTATTCTTGCTGGCGGCGGCGGCCGCAGCGATTTGGGGGGCACTGATATGGTGACCTCTGTCACGAGCTTTAGCAGAACAGGGCTGTCCGACTGGTTAATTCAGCGCGTCACGTCCCTCGTCTTGCTCGCATATTTTATTGTGATCGCCTACCAGTTACTGGGCTCAGTTGACTACACTTCTTGGCGTTCGCTGTTCGATCAGACGTGGATGAAGGTTTTCACCCTGATGGCCGCGCTGTCGTTGGCAGCGCACAGCTGGATTGGTTTGTGGTCCGTGTTCACGGATTACCTGACCGAACGTATGCTGGGGCCGAAGGGCAATGCCATCAGGTTGCTTTGCGAGTTAGGCGTGTCGCTCGCATTGGTGGGTTACGTCATTTGGGTGATTGTCATTATCTGGAGCTGAGGCGTCTGGGATCAGCTGTAAACGAGGGGAGCGGTGCTGGAAGGGGCTCCCAGGGTAGACGTGAGAGTTATGAGAACGATTTCTTTTGATGGGGTGATTGTAGGCGGCGGGGGTGCTGGCATGCGCGCGGCGCTGCAGTTGGCCCAGTCCGGTTACAAGACTGCCGTGATCTCCAAGGTGTTTCCCACGCGTTCACACACCGTGTCTGCGCAGGGCGGAATTACCTGCGCAATCGCGAGTGCGGACCCTCAGGACGACTGGCGCTGGCACATGTACGACACCGTTAAAGGTTCTGACTACATCGGCGACCAAGACGCTATTGAGTACATGTGCTCGGTCGGTCCCGAGGCGATCTTCGAGCTGGAGCACATGGGCCTGCCTTTCTCGCGTACTGAGGAGGGCCGCATCTACCAGCGACCTTTTGGTGGGCAATCGAAAAATTTTGGCGAGGGTGGCCAGGCGGCCCGTACTTGCGCGGCGGCCGACCGCACAGGTCACGCGCTGTTGCACACGCTTTATCAAAACAACATCAAAAACGAGACTGTCTTCTTCAATGAGTGGTTTGCCGTTGATCTGGTGAAGAACCAGGATGGTGCGGTGGTGGGTGTGATCGCCATCTGCATCGAAACGGGTGAGACCGTCTATGTGAAATCCAAGGCGACGGTCTTCGCGACGGGCGGTGCGGGCAGGATCTATGCCTCTACCACTAATGCCCACATCAATACCGGTGATGGCATGGGCATGGCGCTCCGCGCAGGTGTGCCGGCGCAGGACATGGAGATGTGGCAGTTCCACCCGACCGGAATCTACGGTGCCGGCACATTGGTCACTGAGGGCTGTCGCGGTGAGGGCGGTTACCTGATCAATAAGGACGGCGAGCGTTTCATGGAGCGGTATGCGCCTAACGCGAAGGATTTGGCGGGTAGAGACGTAGTGGCACGCTCAATGGTGCTCGAGATTCTCGAGGGCAGGGGCTGCGGCCCTAACGGCGATCACGTGAAGCTCAAGCTGGATCACCTCGGTGAGGAGGTGCTGGAATCCCGGCTCCCGGGGATCTGTGAGTTGAGCCGCACCTTTGCCCACGTCGATCCCGTCAAAGAACCCATTCCGGTTGTTCCCACCTGCCACTACATGATGGGTGGTATTCCCACCAACGTACACGGTCAGGCACTGACCGTAGATGCGCATGGCAACGACGCAATTATCCCGGGTCTGTATGCCTGTGGCGAAGTCGCGTGTGTCTCGGTGCACGGTGCAAATCGACTCGGCGGTAACTCGTTGCTCGATCTCGTGGTCTTTGGTCGCGCCTCGGGTCTGTTTATAGAGAAGTCGCTTCGCGAAGGGATTGAGTTGCGGGATGCGTCGCAAACAGACGTTGAAGCTGCCGGCGCCCGGCTGCAGACACTGAATGACCGAGAGCAGGGCGAGCAGGTGGCGCCGCTGCGCCATGAGTTGCAGGAAATCATGCAGAACCACTTTGGCGTGTTCCGCACCGGTGAGTTTATGCGCGAGGGGATCGCCAAGCTGGCTGACCTGCGAGAGCGCGTAGAGAATGTCGCACTCGCCGACCGCTCCAACGCGTTTAATACCTCGCGTATTGAGTGCCTTGAGTTGCAGAACCTGTTCGAAACTGCAGAAGCTACGGCGGTGATAGCCGAGGCGCGCGATGAGAGTCGCGGTGCCCACGCGCGAGAAGACTTTACCGAAAGAGATGATGAGAACTGGCTGTGTCACTCCCTCTATCACAGTGAGGGGAAGAAGGTGTCCAAGCGCAGCGTCAACTTCACCCCACAAACCGTTGAAACTTTCCAGCCGAAGGCGAGAAGTTACTGAGTTTTTCAGGAGCGATATTAGATGTTAGAGGTCAGTCTATACCGTTATAACCCCGAGACCGACGAAGCCCCGTACATGCAGGATTTTTCTGTCGATACCGGCGGTCGCGATCTGATGGTGCTGGATGTACTGGAGCTCATTAAGGCCGATCACGATGGCAGCGTGACGTACCGTCGTAGTTGCCGGGAGGGGGTCTGCGGGTCAGATGGTCTCAACATGAACGGCAAAAACGGCCTGGCGTGTATCACCCCGCTTTCAGAGAGTGTCAAAAGCGACAAGCTGGTGATTCGTCCTCTGCCGGGATTGCCCGTGATTCGGGATCTTGTTGTGGACATGAGCCTTTTTTACGCCCAGTACGAGAAAGTACAGCCCTACCTTCAGAACCCCACGCCGGCGCCGGCGATCGAACGCTTGCAGTCTCCGGAGGAACGTGCACAGTTGGATGGCCTGTATGAGTGCATTCTCTGCGCTTGTTGCTCGACCAGTTGTCCCTCCTTCTGGTGGAACCCCGATCGCTTTGTCGGTCCCGCGGGTTTATTGCAGGCGTATCGATTCCTAGCCGACAGTCGTGATACGGCGACAGAGGATCGCCTGGCCAAGCTGGACGACCCCTTCAGCGTGTTCCGCTGCCACGGTATTCAGAACTGCGTCAACGTATGTCCCAAAGGTCTGAACCCCACCAAGGCGATTGGTCATATCCGCACTATGTTGCTCAACCGAGCAACCTGATCTGAGCGCCACCTGCATGGGTAATGAGTGGCATAGCTCATTGGCATAACCTATGGCGCCAACTGTATATGGGGAATGATCAGCATAACGCTGAGTTATTCTACGCCCCTTGCGCATCTCAAAGTGTCAGTATTCCTACCGTTTTCGCCACTGAACGCACCCCCGATAAAAACAATTAACTTACACTACGCTTTTCCACAGAGGTGAAAGGCGGCCGACACAAGCCACCTCCCCTCGGACAGTCAAGGGGGCAAGAGTGACACAGGCGACGCCTATGCCGGGCATGCTGGCACAGTGGGCCACTTCCCATATTGCAGGCGGCAACGCCGAGTATGTGGACACGCTGTACGAGCACTATTTGCAGGACCCCAATGCCGTCCCGCCGGAATGGAGAGACTATTTCGATCAGTTGCCGCGGGTTGCCTCGGACACTCATGCGCTGCACGACGTGCCTCACTCAGTGCTCCGTGATCGCTTTGCGCGTATTTCCAAGATGCGGGTGCGCACTGACGCAACCGTCGCACATGACTCGCATGCGACAGAATACGAACGCAAACAAGTCAGGGTGGTGCAGCTTATCTCTGCTTATCGACAGCGGGGGTACCAGCAGGCACAGCTTGACCCACTGGCGCTGGTGCAGCGGCCCCCGGTCCCGGATCTGGACCTCACGTTTCATGAGCTCAGCGAGGCAGATTTAGACACGACCTTTCAGGTGGGTACGGTTTACTTTGGGCGGCCCGAGGCGACGCTGGCGAGTATCCGAAACGACTTAGAGGCTACCTATTGCGGCACTGTGGGTGCGGAGTTCATGCATATCGTGAACACCGAAGAACGTCACTGGATTATGAACCGCATGGAGGCTGTTCGCAGCGCGCCAGACCTTCCTGTCGAACAGCGATTGAATATTTTGCGCCAACTCAATGGCGCGGAAGGTTTGGAGCGTTCTCTGGGCTCTAAGTATCCCGGCACCAAACGATTCGGTCTGGAAGGTGGCGAAAGCCTCATCCCGATGATGAGAGAGGCGATTCAGCGAATCGGTGGTTACGGTGCGAAGGAAATCTGTATTGGTATGGCGCACCGCGGCCGACTTAACGTGCTGGTCAATATATTGGGTAAAAATCCGGTCGATCTGTTTGATGAGTTCGAGGGCAAAGCCAGTTATATCGGCTCTGGAGACGTGAAATATCATCAAGGCTTCTCTTCAAACATGATGACTCCGGGTGGGGAGGTGCATCTGTCACTGGCCTTCAATCCATCTCACCTCGAGATTGTTTCTCCCGTTGTCGAGGGCTCTGTTCGTGCCCGCCAAGATCGTCGCGAGGACTCAGCGGGCGAGACCGTCGTGCCCATCGTGCTACACGGCGATGCTGCGTTTGCCGGTCAAGGTGTGGTCATGGAGACTTTCCAAATGTCTCAGACACGTGCCTACCGCACGGGTGGGACCCTACATATCGTGCTCAACAATCAGATCGGTTTTACGACCAGTGAGCCTGCCGATGCGCGCTCCACAGAGCACTGCACCGACATCGCCAAGATGGTTCAGGCGCCTATCTTCCATGTCAATGGCGATGATCCGGAGGCGGTGGTGTTCGTCACTCAGCTGGCTGTGGACTACCGCAATCAGTTCAACAAGGACGTGGTGATTGACCTAGTCTGTTACCGGCGTCGGGGCCACAACGAGGCGGATGAACCGTCCGTCACCCAGCCCGGTATGTACGAAAAAATCAAATCGCACCCTTCGACCCGGGAGCTCTATGCACTGCGCTTGATTGCGGACGGATTGCTCACAAAAGAACAGGACGCTGCATGGGTTGAAGATTATCGCGAGGCATTGGAGCGGGATGAGCCGATGGTGAGCTCACTGGTCTCCGAGCCTAACAAGGCGCTGTTCGTCGATTGGTCGCCGTATCTGGGGCATCGCTGGGATGTGGCAGCGGACACCGCGGTGCCGTTGGCTCGGCTCAAGGTTCTGTCCGAGCAAACTAACGCGGTACCTGAGGCTTTTTCTGTGCATCGGGTCGTGAAGAAGCTGATGGACGATCGGCTCAAAATGGGTGCTGGCGCGCAGGAGGTTAACTGGGGCTTTGCGGAGACAATGGCCTACGCCTCGTTATTGGACGAGGGTTATCCCGTCCGTCTGACAGGCCAGGACGTAGGGCGCGGCACGTTCAGTCACCGACATGCGGTGCTCCACAATCAACGTGACGGCCAGACCTATATTCCCCTGCAGGAGCTTAGTACAGAGCAAGCGCCTTTCAGAATCTATGATTCCCTGCTCTCCGAGGAAGCGGTGCTGGCGTTCGAGTATGGCTATGCCACCACATCCCCGGGCGGCCTCGTGGTCTGGGAGGCGCAGTTTGGCGACTTTGCTAACGGCGCACAGGTGGTTATCGATCAATTTATTTCCAGTGGCGAGAACAAGTGGAGCCGGCTGTGCGGGCTGACCATGCTGTTGCCTCACGGATACGAGGGACAGGGGCCGGAGCACTCATCGGCCAGATTGGAGCGTTTTTTGCAGCTGTGTGCTGAGGACAATATTCAGGTTTGCATCCCCAGCACGCCGGCACAGGTGTTCCACATGTTGCGGCGTCAGGCTGTGCGACCGCTCCGGACACCACTGGTAGTCATGACACCTAAGAGCCTGCTGCGACACAAGGAAGCGGTGTCGCAGTTGGAAGAGCTGTCAGGAGGTGGTTTCCAAACGGTCATTGACGAGACGGATGCACTTGATCCTGTGGCAGTCAAGCGTGTGGTGCTCTGTGCCGGCAAGGTGTTTTACGACTTGCGGGCCGCGCGACGCGATCGAGGCATTGATGATATTGCCATCGTGCGTATTGAGCAGATGTACCCGTTCCCTCGTTTCGATTTGCAGGCGGTGCTCGCACGATATCCCAACCTTGAGGATGCGGTGTGGGTTCAGGAGGAGCCAAAAAACCAGGGTTCCTGGTACGCGATGCAGAGTCGGATGGCTACAGCGGTGCGCAGAGAAAAGATGGATGTCTATTTGCGTTATGTGGGCAGAGAGCCCTCGGCCTCCGCTGCGGCGGGCTACTCCGCTTTGCACCTGCGGGAGCAGGAAGAATTCATTGATGAAGCACTGGGCCCTATGCCCTGGGGCTTTTAATAAGAGGATGCTGGGATGACAGTCGAGATCAAGGCGCCCGCCTTTCCAGAGTCAGTTGCAGATGGGGTTGTCTCTGCATGGCACAAAGGCCCGGGAGACAGCGTCGCGCGTGACGAGCTGCTGGTAGAAATTGAAACCGATAAAGTCGTGATGGAGGTGGTCGCGCCTGAACCCGGCATCATCGAAGCAATCATGGTGGCTGAGGGCGAGACCATCACCAGCGAGGCGGTGTTGGCCACGCTGACTGCTGGCGCAGCGGTGACACAAGCGCCTGCCACCGAGGCTTCGACATCGGTTGACGCCGGCTCTGAAGCCGTGGGCGGCACTGCTGAATCCATCCCGATGGGCCCCGCCGTCCGGGCCTTGCTGGATGAGCACGGCCTCTCGCCGGGGGGTATCACTGCGACGGGCAAGGGCGGTCGACTACTCAAAGAGGACGTGCTGTCTCATCTGAAACAGGCGCTCCCGCAGCCTGCGCCTGAGCCGTCTGCGCCATCGTCTCCAGCCGCATCTCCAGCGGCAGTCGATTTGAACGTCGATGGGCCCACTAGCGAACGAATCGAGAAGCGGGTCCCGATGACCCGTATGCGCTCGCGCATTGCTGAGCGACTGTTGGGTGCCACCCAGCAAACTGCCATGCTGACCACCTTCAACGAGGTCAACATGGCGCCGTTGATGAAGCTACGTCGGCAGTACCGTGATGAGTTTGAGTCGGTGCATAATGGCACCCGGCTCGGTTTTATGGGTTTCTTCGTCAAGGCGGCCTGCGAGGCGTTGAAGCGTTTCCCTGAGGTCAATGCATCCATAGATGGTAATGACGTGGTCTACCACGGTTATCAGGACATCGGCGTAGCGGTCTCGGTTGACGAGGGACTGGTGGTGCCGGTGCTACGTGATGCTGATTTTATGAGCATCGCGGATGTCGAGGCGGCCATCGCCAGTTTTGGCGGCAAAGCCCGGGATAAAAAACTGACCATTGAGGAGATGACCGGTGGTACCTTCACGGTATCCAATGGGGGCGTCTTTGGCTCGCTACTGTCCACGCCGATTCTTAATCCACCGCAAACGGGCATTCTCGGCATGCATACGATTCAGGAAAGGCCTATCGCGATGGATGGCGAGGTCGTAATACAGCCGATGATGTATCTGGCGCTCTCCTATGATCATCGCTTGGTAGATGGCAAAACAGCCGTTCAATTTTTGGTCGCTATCAAGGGGCTGATAGAAGATCCCGCGCGGATTCTTCTACAAATTTGATAAGGGGGATACGTTGAGCAACCCATTTGATGTGATCGTTATTGGCTCGGGTCCTGCAGGATACGTTTGTGCTATTCGCTGCGCACAGCTTGGACTGTCAACGGCAGTGATAGAGCAAAACGTGAATGAGCAGGCTCAGCCTTTACTGGGCGGCACCTGCCTGAACGTTGGTTGTATCCCCTCTAAAGCGTTGCTGGACAGCTCGCACCGTTACGCAGAGGCGGCGGGGCATCTAGCTGATCACGGTATTAGTGTTGAGGGGGTGTCCCTCGATGTGGCGGGCATGATGGCACGCAAAGACAAGATCGTATCCCACCTGACCGGCGGTGTGTCCGGCCTGCTGAAGGCCAATGGCGTATCGGTCATCACCGGATCTGCAATGCTGCTGGCGGGGCGGCAGGTTGAGGTGACAGATTCCTCGGGCGAGAAGAGCACCTATACCGCTGACAATATTGTGCTGGCGGCAGGATCTGAGCCCGCGGCGATTCCGCCCGCGCCAAAAGATGGCGATCGCGTGGTGGATTCCACCGGCGCCTTGTGTTTTGAAGCAGTCCCTGAGCGGTTGGGTGTGATTGGCGCGGGGGTCATTGGACTGGAGCTGGGGAGTGTCTGGGCGCGCCTTGGCGCCGACGTGGTCATGCTGGAGGCGATGGATCAGTTCCTGCCCAACATGGACGAGCAGATTGCGGCTGAATCCGCGAAGATCTTTGCTAAACAGGGCCTAGATATCCGCCTCGGAGCGAGGGTCACTGACGTTGCGGTCGACGGCGACACCGTCTCGGTGGCCTATACGCAAGGTGATAGCAGTGAGACGTTGGAATTTGACCGGCTCATCGTTGCTGTAGGCCGAATGCCGCGCACTGAAAAATTATTTACCGCCGATTCCGGTGTGACGGTCGACGAGCGCGGCTTTGTGTTCGTGAATGAGTACTGCGCGACCGAGGCGCCCGGTGTGTGGGCGGTGGGAGATATCGTGCGCGGACCCATGCTGGCCCACAAGGGTTCTGAAGAAGGTGTGATGGTGGCGGAACGCATCCACGGCAAGGCGGCACAGCTCAATTACGATGTGATTCCTTCCATTATCTACACCCATCCGGAGGTCGCGGCGGTCGGCAAAACTGAGCAGGATCTCAAAGCTGAGGGTGTCGACTACAAGGTTGGAACATTCCCCTTTGCGGCCATCGGCCGGGCCATGGCCTCGGGCGAGACAGAGGGACTGGTCAAGATTCTGTCGGAAGCGGATTCGGATCAGATTTTGGGTGCTCACGTTGTCGGGCCTTCCGCAGCAGACCTCGTTCAACAGATTGTCATTGCCATTGAGATGGCCGCCAGCACGGAGGATCTCCAGCTGATGGTCTTTGGTCATCCCACGATGTCTGAAGCGGTGCATGAGGCCGCTTTGGCGGTTGATGGCAGAGCGATCCATATGGTGAACCGTGCCAAGCGTTAATACAGCAGTGACGTGGCGCCAGCTGCCCGATGTTGGAGCCATGTGAGTTCGATCGGGCGTTACCCCGGGGGGTGTTATGAATTTGCATGAGTACCAGGGCAAAGCCCTGTTCGCTGACTACGGCTTGCCGGTCTCGACTGGCCACGCTGTCGACTCGGTTGAGGCGGCGATAAAGGCGGCCAACGATATTGGCGGCGAGCGATGGGTGGTCAAGGCCCAAGTTCATGCGGGCGGGCGCGGCAAGGCGGGCGGAGTGAAGCTTGTGGACAGCCCCGAGGCGGTGGGAGAGTTTGCGGCGCATTGGTTGGGTCAGCGGCTGGTGACTTATCAAACGGATGCGTCTGGCCAGCCCGTGTCCCGTATCCTGGTCGAATCTTGCGCCGATATTGCCGACGAACTGTACCTCGGTGCCGTGGTTGATCGCGCCAGCCGGCGCATCGTCTTCATGGCGTCAACCGAGGGCGGCGTTGAAATTGAAAAGGTCGCCGAAGAAACCCCTGAAAAAATCCTCAAGGCGGAAATTGACGCACTGGTGGGTGCCCAGCCTTTTCAGGGACGGGATCTCGCATTTCGGCTTGGTCTGACCGGTGTTCAGGTGAAGCAGTTCGTCAACATTTTCATGGGCTTGGCAAAATTGTTTGCCGATAAAGATCTGGCGCTGATCGAAGTGAACCCGCTGGTGATCACCGACGAAGGTAATCTCCATTGTCTCGATGCCAAGGTGGTTGTCGACTCTAACGCGCTGTATCGTCAGCCTGAATTGGAAGCGATGCACGATCCCTCCCAGGAGGACGAGCGTGAGGCTCACGCCGCGCAGTGGGAGCTCAATTATGTGGCTCTCGATGGCTCCATTGGTTGCATGGTGAATGGTGCAGGGTTGGCCATGGGCACGATGGATATCGTCAAACTCCACGGCGGCGCACCGGCGAATTTCCTCGATGTAGGCGGTGGCGCGACCAAAGAGCGCGTTACCGAGGCATTCAAAATCATTCTCTCTGACGAAAACGTGAAGGCCGTGCTGATCAATATCTTTGGCGGCATTGTTCGATGCGATTTGATTGCAGAGGGCGTCATCGGCGCGGTAGAGGAAGTGGGCGTCGATGTTCCGGTTGTCGTGCGTCTCGAGGGCAATAACGCGGCGCTCGGGAGACAGGTGTTGGCCGGAAGCGGTCTGAACATTCAGGCGGCGGAAAGTCTGACGGACGCTGCCCAAAAGGTAGTCGCGGCGGCGGGAGGTGCGTCATGAGTATCCTGATCGATCAAGACACCTGCGTAATCTGCCAGGGTTTTACCGGCTCGCAGGGTACTTTCCATTCTGAACAGGCGATCGCTTACGGCACCAAGATGGTCGGAGGTGTGACTCCCGGAAAGGGTGGACAAACACACCTCGACTTGCCGGTGTTCAATACTGTGGCTGAGGCCGTTGCCCAAACGCAGGCGCAGGCCTCGATGATCTATGTCCCCGCGGCCTTCTGCAAAGACTCCATTCTTGAGGCGGCCAATGCGGGCGTTGAGCTGATCGTTTGTATTACCGAGGGTGTGCCGACACTCGATATGCTCTACGCGAAGGTCAAATGCGATGAGTTGGGTGTTAGGCTGATCGGGCCCAACTGCCCCGGCGTGATCACGCCTGGGCAGTGCAAGATCGGCATCATGCCGGCGGATATTCATTTGCCGGGTAAGGTGGGCATCGTGTCGCGCTCCGGGACGCTGACCTACGAGGCGGTCAAGCAGACCACTGACGTGGGTTACGGCCAGTCTACCTGCGTCGGCATCGGCGGCGACCCGATACCGGGGTCTCACTTCATCGATATTCTGGGTTTGTTTCAGGAAGACCCCGGCACCGAGGCGATCGTGATGATCGGCGAGATCGGGGGCACGGCCGAGGAAGAGGCGGCGGGGTTTATCCGCAACAATGTGACTAAGCCTGTGGTCTCCTACATTGCCGGCGTAACGGCCCCCAAAGGAAAGCGCATGGGTCACGCGGGTGCAATTATTTCCGGAGGCAAGGGCACCGCTGATGAGAAATTTGCAGCGTTGGAGGCGGCGGGTGTCCGCACCGTGCGCTCTCTGGCGGATATTGGCGCGGCACTAACTGAGGTCACGGGTTGGTAAACCTACCCACAAGCTTAAGTCCCGCTTAGAGCGGGTTTTTTGCCCGAGGGCACCCGGAGGGCTTGAAAACAGCGCGTGAGACCCCATTTCATTGAGACTTGCACAAAAAGGGTTTCCTCATGACTGTCGAAGCTACCCAAACGATGGGCTTTCAAACCGAGGCGAAGCGACTGCTTCACCTCATGATTCACTCCCTGTACTCGAATCGGGAGATTTTTCTCCGCGAGCTCATCTCCAATGCGTCCGACGCTATTGATAAGCATCGTTTTGCGGTCATCGGCGATGCGGGCTTGGGCACCGGTGTGGGTGACTACCGGATTAGAGTGGACGCGGACAGTGAGGCGAAGACGATCACCATCGATGATAACGGGATTGGCATGTCCCGGGATGAGGTGGTGGACAACCTCGGTACGATTGCCAAGTCGGGCACCGCTGCCTTTATGGAGCAATTATCCGGCGATCAAAAAGCAGACAGTCAGCTAATTGGCCAGTTTGGCGTCGGTTTCTATTCGTCCTTTATCGTCGCGGACCGCGTGGTAGTGGTAACGCGAAAAGCAGGCGAGGAAACTGCCACCCGGTGGGAGTCCGCAGGCGAGGATGAATTCACTATCAGTGACTCATCGAGGGACGGTGCTGGAACTACCATTACATTGCATCTCAAAGACGATGCCGAGGAGTTTGCCGATAGTTGGCGTGTGCGATCGGTGATCAAGAAGTATTCGGACCATATCTCCGTGCCGGTGATGATGCCGGAGCCACCTGCACCTCCGGGGGATGACGAGGACGCTGCCGATGCGCCAGCCGAACCCGAGTGGCAGGCGGTCAATGAGGCCAAGGCGCTGTGGACACGCAGTCGCTCAGAGATCAGCGACGAGGAGTATCAGGCGTTTTACAAGCATATCTCCCATGACTTCGAGGATGCGCTGAGCTGGAGTCACAACGCGGTGGAGGGCAAGCTGGAGTACACCTCGCTACTGTATCTTCCACAGCGCGCGCCCTTTGATCTCTGGCAGCGGGAGGGTGCCCGCGGTCTAAAGCTGTATGTGCAGCGCACTTTCATTATGGATGAGGCAGAACAGTTTCTGCCTATGTACCTGCGTTTTGTGAAGGGCGTGCTGGATTCCAGCGATCTGCCCCTGAATGTTTCGCGAGAGATACTGCAGCAGAACCAGCAGGTCGATGCCATTCGCAGCGCATTGACCAAGCGAGTGCTGGACATGCTCTCAAAAATGGCCAACAAGCAGCCTGAGGACTACATCCGATTCTGGGACACCTTTGGCGCGGTGTTAAAAGAGGGGCCCGCGGAGGACTTTACTAATCGCGAAAAAATCGCTGATTTGCTGCGCTTTGCCACGACCCGCGATGACGAGGCTGCCCAACGTATTTCGCTCAAGCAATATGTTGAGGCCATGAAGGACGATCAACAGTCCATTTATTACGTTGTCGCAGAGAATCATGCGACGGCAAAAAATAGCCCCCATATCGAAGCGCTGCGCAAGCAGGGTGTTGAAGTGTTGTTACTGTCTGATCGCGTCGACGAGTGGTTGATGAGCCACTTGGCAGAATATGACGGCAAGCCGCTGCGAGATGTTGCGAAGGGAGAGTGGGACCAGAGCGCCGAAGACGAGGATGCCAAGAGGGCGCTCGTGGAAGCGGAAAAGGCCAGCGAATCCCTGATCGAGCGGATGCAGGGTGTATTGTCCGACCGGGTCGCCGGCATTCGGCCCACCACTCGGCTCACGTCATCACCGGCCTGTTTGACCGTGGCGGAGCATGAGATGGGTGCTCAAATGCGACGCATCATGGAGGCGGCGGGGCAGGAGATGCCCGAAACCAAGCCTACGATGGAGATTAATGTTGAGCATCCGCTTGTGCAGCGCTTGGATCAGGAGTCGGATGAGGATCGCTTTGCTGATCTCGCGCAAATTTTGCTCGATCAGGCGGCGCTTGCCGAGGGATCGGCGCTAGAGGATCCGGCGACCTATGTTGCGCGCCTCAATAAGCTCTTGGTGGAAATGAGCAACTCCTAAAGTGCTACTCACGCTGTGGCGTCATGGTGAAGCAGGTTCTGCTGCGACGGATGAACTTCGCGCACTGACGCCACGTGGCCATGAGCAAGTGGTGGCTATGGCGCAGCATTATGCGGCTTGGGCGGGCGAGTCGGGTCTTGGCCCCGTCTCGCTGTTGCTTCATAGCCCCTACCAGCGCACCGTCGAGACAGCTGCGTTGTTAGGCGAGCTGTTGCGTCCGGGCAGTCAAAAGGTGGATCCCTCACTGGCGCCGGGCGCGTACCCGGAGGCTTTTTCTGAGAACGATTACCCAGGGCACGAACATATCATCATGGTGTCCCATCAACCCTTCGTGTCGCAGGCGATCGCCGTGTGGGTCGATACTGTGGCGCTGGCACCGTTGGCACCCGGTGGTTATTCGACGCTGGAGGTCACCTGCCTCGCCCGAGGTGGGGCGACGTTGCTGCGACATTGTCCCGATCCTTGGGATCTCGCGAGCAAGGTCAAAATATGAGTGAGGGCAGCGCATTTTCAGTAACGGCCGATGGCCTCACCTATGCGGGACTTGAGTGGGGTGACCCCGATGGTTATCCGATCCTTGCCCTGCACGGTTGGCTTGACAATGCACTGTCTTTCTCGGTTATTGCGCCCTTTCTGGGCGATTATCGACTCATTGCCCTCGACTTGTCCGGCCAAGGTCTGAGCGATCACCGCTCGCAGGATGCGACCTATCATATTTGGGAGGACGTGCCGCAATTGCTTTCGGTTGTGTCGACTTTGGAGCTCGATCAACTGACGGTTCTGGGTCACAGCCGCGGCGCGGCGATCGCGGTGCTGCTGGCGACGGCGTTGGAGGATCGATGCTCACAGCTAGTGCTGCTGGACGGCATGCTGCCGCGCCCAACCCCCGAGGAGTCTGCGGTAGAGCAGTTCCTGCAGTCGCAACGTGATCATTGCGGGCTGTCAAAACATCAGCCCCGCACTTTTGAAGATATCGAGGGGTTCGTCAGTGCGAGGGTGCAACTGGGTTTCTCAGAGAGCAGCGCCAGACTGTTGGCGCCCAGAGCGCTTAAAGAGACCGAGGATGGTTGGGCATTGGCTCATGATCCCCGCTTGAATCATGCCTCGGCAGTCAAGTTGAGCCCGGGCATGTGCTCCGCGTTCTACTCGGCTATTACAAAGCCGACCTTGGCGCTGGTCGCGGAGGAGGGTTTGCGGGTAAGAGGCGGTTTAGAAGCGTCGTTGGCCGCGGTCTCAGAGATAGCGAACTGCCGTATTGTGACCGTGCCCGGATCGCATCACACCCACATGGAAGAGGGTGCTCAGCGTATCGCTGAGCACATTGCCGCCTTTATTGATGGGTAACGCCCTAGCTTAAAAACTCAGCCCGTGATGCCGGGTCGGATTTGAAGACGCCGCCGAGGGAGGTGGTCCGGGTACTGCTATTGCCATCCTTTACGCCGCGGGCTTTTACGCAGTAATGCACCGCTGAAATGGTGACCGCTACGTCCTCGGTGCCAAGTAGGGTTTGCATCGCGACCAGGATTTGTTGCGTGAGGCGCTCCTGAACCTGCGGACGCTGTGCAAAAAATCTCACCAGGCGGTTGATTTTGCTCAAACCAATCACCTTGTCTTTCGGTATGTAAGCGACCTTGGCGGCGCCGTCGATGGTCACAAAATGGTGCTCACAGGTGCTGGTAAGGTCGATATCTTCGACGCAGACCATTTCCTCCACATTCATTTTATTTTCGATCACGGTAATTTTCGGGAACTGTGAGTAATCGAGCCCGCTGAACACCTCGTCGACGTACATTTTGGCAATGCGGTGCGGCGTTTCCTCAAGACTGTCGTCTCTGAGATCCAGCCCCAAGGCTTTCATGATGTCCTCGAAAGCACCACGGATGGCGTCGTACCGCTGGTCGCGGGACAAATCATTGGTCGTCATAGGCGTTTCCAGGCCGCGATCTAAAAGAGCGCCCCTGACCGCGATGGCTTCCTCGGTCAGTGAGCCCGGGAGGGTGGTTGGGATCTGCGGTGCTATCGGTTGAATTGCCATGTCTACCTCTACCCAATCGGTTGTGTCTGGTTAGTACTGACCGCGTACTGGTTCAGATTTCAGTAGCGGGCGGTCCTGACCCTCTTAAAACGGCGTTGTCTGACCTCAGCAGGCTGCTGGCTGGGATCGGTGGGTTTGCTAGTGGCATCACGGATTCTCTATCGAATCTTCACCAAAGTGCCGCATTGACAGGGTTTTTCTCATAAAGCGAAAAAAATCCAATAGCCGTCTTGTCAATTTAATAGCCTATCATGAGCTGTCCAAAATAATAGACATATCTGATGCAGACTTTCCGGACAAAACTGAGTCAAGTTGAAACCGCCCTGAAGGAGGCCGCTGTCTATTGTGGCCACGGGTATGAGTCCGTGTCCGATGAGGCGGTGGCATTGGTGCTGGGCGCGGCGGGCCTTCTTCCAGAGCAGCCATTATCTTTGTTGGATCAGCCTTTCCCCGGCGAAACCGAGTCCCAGTTGGCGGCGCTACTTGACCAGCGGTGCCATCACCGGGTGCCGGTGGCGTACTGTCTTAAAGAGGCCTATTTGGCAGGTTTGCGATTCATTGCGGACCCCAGAGCACTCATACCACGCTCCCCGGTATCACATGTGGTGGCCGAACGTCTGACGCCCTGGTGGCCTGAAGATCAAGAGCCAGCTGTGATTGTGGATGTGTGCTGCGGGGGCGGTAGCCTCGGCCTGGTGGCCGCAGAAGCTTTTTCAAAGGCGACGGTGTTGCTCTCCGATCTCGATGAGCAGGCGCTCTCACTGGCGTCCGAAAATATCGCCCTACACGGGCGGTCTGACAGGGTTATTGCACTGCGGGCAGATCTGTTGAGTGCACTTCGCAGTGGCAGTATTGACGTGGTGTTGGCGAATCCACCTTACGTATCGCGCGCCCAGATGGCTGAGCTGCCCCCTGAGTACAACGCTGAGCCCCGCATAGCGCTTGAAGCCGACGCGGAGGGCACGGAGTTGGCCGTCCGCCTGCTGCGAGAGGGGGCCAGAGTGCTGGCACCCAATGGACTCATGTTGTTAGAGGTGGGTGAAACCTGGATGACACTTGAGGATCGGTTACCCAAAGTGCCTTTCTTATGGATCGAACTGCCCCAGGGCGGTTCAGGCGTTGCGGTCATCAGTGCGCAGGAATTACGGGACTGGGACGCCGCCGGCATCTTATAATTGGGCCCGGAGGCCCTGATGTCTGGAAACACCTTTGGCAAGTTATTCTCGGTGACGACCTTTGGCGAAAGCCACGGGACCGCGCTGGGCTGCATTATTGATGGGTGTCCTCCCGGGCTGGAGTTATCCTCATCCGACCTGCAGCACGATCTGAACAGGCGTAAACCCGGCCAATCCCGGTATACCACCCAGCGGAAAGAGGACGACGAGGTCGAGATCTTGTCGGGGGTATTTGAGGGTGTTACCACCGGCACCCCGATCGGCCTGATGGTGCGGAATCAGGATCAGAAGTCAAAAGACTACAGTAAAATCAGGGATCTATATCGACCAGCTCATGCTGACTATGCCTATGACCGCAAGTATGGCATCCGCGATTACCGCGGTGGCGGGCGCTCGTCGGCGCGCGAGACCACCATGCGAGTTGCCGCGGGCGCGGTGGCCAAGAAATGGCTGGCCGAGCGCTATGGCGTGCAGATTAGAGGCTACCTCAGTCAGTTGGGGCCGCTTTCTGCGCGTGCCCATGATTGGGACTTGGTGGAGCAAAACCCCTTCTTTTGTGGCGACGCCGCACTGGTGCCTCAGCTCGAGGCCTACATGCAGGATTTGATTAAACAGGGCAATTCCGTCGGCGCGCGGATCAATGTCGAGGCGGAGCGCGTTCCCGCGGGCTGGGGAGAGCCGGTTTTTGATCGCCTAGATGCGGATATCGCGCAAGCGATGATGGGCATCAACGCGGTCAAGGGCGTAGAAGTGGGTGACGGTTTTGCCTCGGTCGCGCAACTCGGCAGCGAGCACCGGGATCTCATGAGTCCAGAGGGCTTTTTGAGTAATCACTCAGGCGGAACCCTCGGCGGTATCAGCTCCGGGCAGCCCCTGCGGGTTAGTTTGGCGCTGAAGCCCACATCTAGCATCCGTATCCCCGGAGAGACGGTCGATACCGGGGGTGGGCAGGCCGAGGTGGTGACAACCGGCCGCCACGACCCCTGTGTGGGGATCCGCGCGACACCCATTGCTGAGGCAATGCTGGCATTGGTCTTGATTGACCATGCGCTGCGCCATCGCGGTCAGAATGCTGATGTCGCGCACATGGTGCCGCCGGTACCGGGTAGTTCCGCCAAGGAATGAGAAACCGACAGCGCACGCGGACAGTTCTGCTGGCGCTGGCTGCGTCGGTCGCGTTGTTTTGGGGTGCGGTCGATATCGTGGGTGTGCCGGCCACACGGCTCGTAGGGCAACTGGTCTGGGTCACGCTGGGCGTGGTGATGCTGGTGGCCACCGCCGCGCTCGCGGGCTGGCTGCTCTCAAAACGACCCCGCTCGGGTCGACACTCGGTGGATGGCTAACGAGCTATTGCCGCAGGGTATGGGGCTCAGGATGAGAAACGCTAGCCAGCGCGCTTCAGCCTGAGTCCTGCCAACACGCTATAGTGCACTCGCGGTGTCGTGCCGGAGCAGTCTCAAAGCGGGCTCCAAGTGGCCGACATAAAGAAGGAGAGAATCATGATCAATTTCCGACAGCTTGCAGCGGGGGTACTGTTGCTTTCTTCAATGGGTGCACACGCCGACCTCAACTGGGAGGCGGCACTATCGGGTGAGCACCGCTCTGAAGCCAATCGCGCTCGTGACGAATACCGTCACCCTCAGGAGACCTTGTCGTTTTTTGGCATCGCCCCTGGCATGACTGTTATGGAGCTCTCGCCGGGTGGAGGTTGGTATACCGAAGTGCTGGCCCCTCTAATGGATGGCAATGGCACGCTGATCGCGGCCCATTCCAGTCCCAATGGCGGTAGCTATGCGCGCCGCTCGCTGGGCGGATTTTTGCAGAAACTCGGCGAGAATGCCGACGTGTATGGATCGGTCGAAGTCTCCACATTACAGCCACCCACTGCGGTAGCGCCTGCAGAGCCAGGTACAGTGGATCTGGCGCTGGCCTTCCGCAATGTACACTCCTGGTTGCGCGCAGATCAGGCTGAGATGATGTTTTCGGTGATTGCCGAGACGTTGAAGCCGGGTGGTGTGCTCGGGATTGTTCAGCATCGCGGTGAGGCCGGTCTGTCGCTGGAGCAGATGAAAAACACGGCCTATGTCAGCGAGGCGAAGGTGATTGAACTTGCGCAGCTGGCAGGGTTGGAGCTTGACGCACGCAGCGAGATGAATGCCAACCCCAAGGACACCAAAGATCATCCTCGTGGTGTCTGGACGCTGCCACCTACGCTGGCCGCGGGAGAGACCGATCGCGAGCGCTATGTCGCGATTGGGGAGAGCGACCGCATGACACTGCGCTTCATCAAGCCCGCAGAGTGAGTTCATGGGGGAGCCAGAGCGAGAGGCTGAGCCGCAGGAATCGATTGATGCCATCGGCTTGAAGTGCCCTGAGCCGGTGATGTTGCTGCACGCCGCGATGCGTCGGCTGCAGTCAGGTCAGGAGCTCACGCTTCGCGCCACGGACCCATCGACCGAGCGGGATGTGCCCAACTTCTGTGAGTTTCTGGGGCATGCATTGCTCGTCGCACGTCGCGAAGGCGACGAGTTTCACTATCGCATCCGCAAGGCTTAGCGCCGACAGGCTCCGCAAATGTCGTCCTCTCAACCACTCGATGCGCCCCAAGTGATGTGCCTGTTTAATCGCGAGTTTGCAGTAAGTGACAAGACGGAACTCATCGGCGGTGCCGCTGAGCCTTACTATCAGCCGGGGTCACCACATCGTATTTATTTCCGGGCCGACTACGTACGAAGTGCCCTCCATGAGGTTGCTCACTGGTGTGTGGTCGGTAGGCGTCGCAGGGATCTTCCGGACTACGGTTACTGGTACAGCCCTGACGGCCGGCGCGCTGACCAGCAACAGGCGTTTTTCGCTGTTGAGGCGCGACCTCAGGCGATAGAGCGGCGTTTTTGTGAAGTCGCTGGCATACCGTTTTCCTCGAGTGTCGATAATGTCGGCGAGCACATCGAGCCTCAGCAGTTGCGTCTTTTCGAAGCGCGTATTCAAGCATGGTGCGATCAGTTTGAGCGCACCGGTCTGCCGCCGAGGGCCGCCCGGTTTGTTACGGCGCTGCAATCCATGGCTCGACAGTCACGGGAGCTGGTGCTGGGCATCACAGCATGAAGGCCGCGCCTGACCAGCTGAAGTGGGTGATCGACGACGTGATCCCGCACACGGCCGCCTTGCAGGCGCTGATGGGGGACGTGACGGTCTTGCCGGGACGCGACATTACCTCGGCCACGATATCCGATGCCGACATTTTGCTGGTGCGCTCGATCACGCCGGTGAACGAATCGTTGCTCGCTGGGAGTTCCGTGCAGTTTGTGGGGACTGCCACGGCAGGGGTTGACCACTTTGACATAGAGGCGATTGAGCGGCTCGGTGTTGTCTGGAGCGCCGCACCCGGCTCCAACGCGGTGTCAGTGGTGGAATATGTTTTAGGTGCCCTGGCGACCTGTGGTTGGTTGGACAGGGTGATATCGGGGTGTCCGGTCGGCTTGGTTGGCCTGGGGCAGGTCGGTGAGCGTCTGGCTCGTCGACTGGTTCATCTGGGGTGTCAGGTGCTGGCCCACGATCCGCTGCGGGCGGGGTGGCCAAGTGATATCCATCGTGTCGAGTTGGATGAGATCCTTCGCCAGCCAGTCATCTCCTTGCATGCGGATCTCCATGACCAGGATGCTCACGCCTCCCGGGGACTGCTGAATGCCGATCGGGCTGGGCAAATGATTGCTGCCTTATCCGAGCGGGAAGACGGTGGACTGTTCATCAACGCCGGCCGGGGTGACCTGATGACGATTGAGGCGCTGAGCCGGCTGGTAGACAGCCCCTGGACAGTGGTACTCGATACCTGGCCTGGGGAACCCTCTTTGAGCGCTGAATTATTGTCCCTTTGCGACTGGGTCTCCCCTCATATTGCGGGGCATTCAATCAAGGCGAGAGAGAACGGCAGTGACCTATTGGCCGAGGCGGTTGCGCGCTGGGCGGGTGTCGAGGTGGCAACCTCGACCGAACTTGTGAATCAAGACGGCTCAGCCGTCACCGGCCAGCTACCCAGCGCGGAGTGTGCTGCCGCGGACAGCGAGGTGACGGCATGGATGGTTGAGTTTTTACGTCAGCAGAGCATTCTACCCCGCGAGGATGCACGCCTGCGCGAGGTGGCTGCAGCGGGGCTAACGTCGTCAGAGTTTGATCAATTGCGTAAGTCCTATCAGCAGCCGGCGGAGTGGACGGGGCAGTGCGTTACAATACCTGTGAGCGATGGTGGCCAGCGCGCTGCCGCAGAGCGATTGGGTTTGGAAGTTGCGTCCGAATGAGAGAGTGGTGATGTCCGGGCAAGACAAAGATGAAGCCGCGTGGCGGGAGCAACTGACCGCCGAGGAGTTTTATGTGCTTCGTGAGAAGGGCACCGAGCGCGCCTTCACAGGCGAGTACTGGAACGCTTGGGAGGAGGGCGCCTACCACTGCCGCGGTTGTGGTGAGCTGCTGTTTCAATCTGACACCAAGTTCGATGCCGGTTGTGGCTGGCCGAGCTTTGATAGGCCGGCCACTGAGGGTGTGGTGGAGGAGGCGCGGGATACCAGTCACGGCATGATCCGCACTGAGGTGCTCTGCCAAAAGTGCGGCGGTCACTTGGGCCACGTGTTTCCCGATGGCCCAACCGAAACGGGTCAGCGATATTGCATCAATAGTCTCTCTATCAAGCTCGAGGAGAGAGGCCATCCGACCGATTAAGGCTGATTTGCGCGATGGGTAAAAATGGAGCGGGAAACGAGGTTCGAACTCGCGACCTCAACCTTGGCAAGGTTGCGCTCTACCAACTGAGCTATTCCCGCAGAAGTGGCGTCCCCTAGGGGGTTCGAACCCCTGTTCCCGCCGTGAAAGGGCGGTGTCCTAGGCCACTAGACGAAGGGGACAGTGATCCCAATAACAGAAGGCGCGCATGTTAGTGAGCCCCCGATGGCGCGTCAAGGGCGAATTTCTGTTCCTTCTGAAGGCGGCCGCGATTAGTTACACTACGCGCCTTTTGCAGTAAAGCCCCCCGGGATTAGGCACAATGTCGTACGCGCTGGAAATCGAAGGCTTGGAGAAGGTCTACGCCAATGGTCTGCAGGCGCTGAAAGGCATTGATTTGCGGGTGGCGCAGGGGGATTTCTTTGCGCTGTTGGGGCCCAACGGTGCGGGTAAATCTACGACCATCGGCGTGATTTGCTCACTGGTCAACAAGACCGCAGGTACCGTGCGGGTAAATGGCGTGAATATCGACGAAGATTTCCCTCGCGCCAAGCGTCATCTGGGCGTGGTGCCGCAGGAATTCAACTTCAACGTCTTCGAGAGCGTCGAGGACATTCTGATTCATCAGGCCGGCTATTACGGTATTCCACTCAAGACGGCACTGGAGCGTATCGACACGTATTTGGCCAAGCTGGGCTTGTCAGAGAAGCGCAAAACCCGTGCGCGAATGCTCTCGGGGGGTATGAAACGGCGGCTGATGATCGCGCGGGCACTCATTCACGAGCCCAGCGTATTGATCCTCGACGAGCCTACTGCAGGTGTCGATATCGAAATGCGCCGCTCAATGTACGATTTTTTGCGCGAGATCAATGTAGCCGGAACGACCATTATTCTCACGACGCATTATCTGGAGGAGGCCGAAAGCCTCTGCCGCAACATTGCGATCATCAATCATGGTGAGATCGTCACCAATACCTCTATCAAGAACCTGCTCCGTGAGCTGCACCGCGAAACCTTCATTCTTGACTCCCGCCAAGCGTTACCTCACGCGTTGGCTGTGGATGGTTTTGAGCTGACGCGCATTGACGATTATTGCCTTGAGGCACACATCGAGCAGGGGCAGGATCTCGCAGAGTTGATGTCACAGCTCCACGGACAGGGCATCAGTATTATCAGTATGCGCAACCGGGAGAACCGTCTGGAGCAGATGTTTGTCTCGTTACTGGAGCAAGCATCGTGACTCCTTACGAGCAGTGGGTGGCGCTGCTGACGCTGATGCGCAAGGAGATCCGGCGGTATACCCGGATCTGGTCCCAGACCCTTTTGCCGTCGGCTATCACCATGTCAATGTACTTCCTCATCTTTGGCAGCCTCATCGGGTCACGAATTGGGGAGATGGGCGGCGTCAGCTACATGGAGTTTGTGGTGCCCGGGCTGATCATGATGGCAATTGTGACCAACTCTTACGCCAACGTGGTGTCGTCTTTCTTTGGGTCTAAATTTAACAACAGCATTGAAGAACTGTTGGTGTCACCCACACCCAATCACATCATTTTGTTGGGCTTTGTCTCGGGCGGGGTGAGCCGGGGCATGCTGGTAGCGGTGATTGTCACGATTGTCGCGTCGCTGTTTGTTGAATTGAACATTCACAGCTATGCCGTGGTCGTCGCCGTTGTGGCGCTGACTTCAATTCTTTTTTCTTTGTGTGGACTGATTAACGCAGTGTTCGCCAATACGTTTGACGACATCAATATCGTGCCGACGTTTGTGCTTACACCGCTCACCTATCTGGGTGGTGTATTTTATTCACTGGAGTTGTTGCCTGACTTCTGGGCCATGGTGTCCCGAGCCAACCCATTGGTTTATGTCGTGAATGCGTTTCGCTTTGGCGTACTGGGCGTGAGCGATGTGAGCGTCGGTTTTGCCTTCGCCATGATCGGTGCCTTTACGCTGGTGGCTTACCTGTACGCAGCGCATCTGCTCAGAACCGGCAGACGCCTGAGAACCTGACGCAGATGGCCGGTGTATTAGGTCAGACGGTCGCCGCGCCTGAGCGTTACGCTCCCGAGATCCTTGAGCCGATTCATCGGCAAAAAAGCATCGCTACAGTGTTTTTTGGCTGGGATATCTGGCACGCCTACGAGTTGTCGTGGTGTATCGGCGATGAGGCTTGTCACTGGGTAGGCTGGCTGGCCATCCCCGCGGAATCCCCTGCCACCGTGGAGTCCAAATCCCTCAAGCTGTATCTCAATTCGCTGAACTTTCACTCTTTTGGTGACCATCAAGAGGCGCTGAATACGATCTGTGATGATATTTCAGCCTGTGTTGGTGCGCCGGTGTCGCTCGAATGCCTGCCCTTAGACGGGTTATCTGGCATCACAGAGGAGCTCGACGGCGTGAATCTGCCCGCTTGCACGGCCCATCGGGAGATTGAGACGATTAACGCAGATTCGTTGACACACTCACCAGGGAAGGGAAATGTCGTGTCTGAGCATCTTGTAAGCCATAGTTTGCGGTCTTTGTGCCCAGTCACAGCGCAGCCAGACTGGGGCAGCCTGTCTATTCGTTACGCTGGCAAAGCGGTTGACCGTGAGAGCGTGTCGACCTACCTCAGTGGGTACCGGTCTCATCAGGGTTTCCATGAGCAATGCGTGGATCAAATCTTTGCAGATCTCTTAACGTTGAAACCGGACTCGCTGCAGGTTGCGGGTTTTTACCAGCGAAGAGGGGGTATCGATATCACGCCTTGGCGCAGCACCGAACCGCTCGCTGCCAGCCCCCAGCGTCTGGGTAGACAGTAACCTCCATGCCCTCTAAACGCCTTGAATTTGGCGCCTTGTTAGGTGCAGCACTCTGCGTGCGCACGGTGTTGTCTTCCGAACCTTCCCGCAGTGCACAGGGCCTCACAGAGGTTGAGCTGAAAGCCGTATTTCTGCTCTGACTGACCCTGTTTGTTAGCTTCCGAAAATATGAGGCGCAATTGGAATGGGGGGGTGATGGCACCTTTACCCTGAGAACTGGCCAGAACGACCGCGACTATTGCTTGTGGAACATGGCGAGTCTGGGTAGGTGACTGATGTGGAAGGGTGCAGCAGCCTTCAAGCCCGGCGTTCGCCTTAATTACCGGTGGCGAGATGATATTGACGGTGAAGATGCGTCGCTTCGAGTGCCGATCCCCGGTTTTCCCTACCCCACGCCGGTCACCAATCCGAATGCCTTCGGCGGTGAGCAGGTTGACCTCACGGCCTTCGTTAGAATACCGCTCACCACAGACTGGTTTTTGGAAGCGTAACACGCACAACCGACTTACCTTGATCCGAATGGCCCGCAACCTTCGGAGAAGTATCATTTCAGCCTTGAGGTTGGCACCTCTTTGTAGCTTGGTATGGCGGTATCGGAGCAGTGACGCTGTGCTAAACTCCGCGCCCACGGAGAGGTGGCCGAGTGGTCGAAGGCGCACGCCTGGAAAGTGTGTATACGGCAACGTATCGAGGGTTCGAATCCCTCCCTCTCCGCCATTTCTGAATTGCGGTAACCATCACAACGGTCGATAGCCTCCCCCCCCCCCGGCCCCTATGTCTGCCTCACATTTGCTCTAACATGACCTCTCACATTGAGATAGTCCTTTGGTAAGCTGAGTGGACTATGTTGATAAACAGACCCTCGTCATTAGTAAGATTTATAGTGCTCGTTGTAATGCTTGTGCTGCTCGGGTGTAGCGAGCCTGAGGGCGTAGCGACCAAGGCAGCGGCAAGCATAGTTTTCCATACCGGCAAGGTATATACAGTTAATGACAGTCAGCCTTGGGCTACTGCAATTGCTGTAAAACGAGAGAAAATAGTTTACGTAGGAGATGATGAGGGAGCCCTGAAATTAGTTGGTCCTCATACTCGTGTCGTCGATTTGGCTGGCAAGATGCTGTTACCCGGCTTCCAGGATGCTCACGTGCACCCGATAGAGGCAGGAATGGCCTATTTGGGCTGCAGCCTCCACGGCGCGACTTCGATTGCCGAATATTTAGAAGTACTAGAGTCCTGTGATCGTAGCTTTCCCGAGTCGACCTTCGTGGACGGCGGGGGCTGGACCATGGACCTGTTCCCGAATGGCCTACCTGATAAGAAACTTATCGACTCTGTAATTCCCTCTCGCCCAGTAATCCTCAAATCAGCAACTGGGCATCAACTTTGGGTTAACTCAGCTGCCTTGGAGATGGCGGGCATTGATTCTAAGTCCATTGACCCTCCTAGAGGTCGAATAGACCGATACCCTGGCTCAAGCGTTCCGAGCGGGTCTCTTCAAGAGAACAGTGCGATGAATTTGGTGTTAGACGCCAGGCCTCCCTACTCTGAAGAGCAGATGGTGGCCGCGCTTCAGTTTGGGCAGTTTTATTTGAATCAATACGGGGTGACCTCTGTGCAGGATGCGCTGTTGAAGCTGGATGGTAACGAGGCGTATGTGGGTGGCCCAACCTATATGACTTTGGAAGAGAGCGGCAACCTCACTTTGAAAGTTTCTGGGGCGATAGTCTGGAATACAGATCTCGGAATGGAGCAGATTTCTAGGATTATTGAGGCGCGTGAGAGGTTTAACACCGGGAGACTAAAAGCGAAATCCGTAAAGATTTGGCTGGATGGTGTTCTTGAAGTCCACACCGCTGCACTTTTGGAGCCCTATAGCGATAAGGAAGATGGCACAACTGGCGAATTGCTCATACCTCCAAAGATGCTCAGAGAGGTTATAACGAAGCTCGACGCTTTGGACTTTCAAATTCATTTTCATGCAATCGGAGACGCTGCCATAAGAGCATCGCTGGATGCCATAGAAGTAGCTCGGTCTACAAATGGCGAGAAAGACAACCGACACCATATCTCTCATATTCAGCTTTTTAATCCTGCAGATATCCCAAGATTTGCAGAGCTAGGTGTTGCGGCCAACTTCCAACCTTATTGGGCCTGGGCGGATAAATTCATCACCGAGCTTACGATCCCGAAATTAGGTGAAGAGAGAAGCCAATGGTTGTACCCGATCAAAAGCCTGCTAGATTCCGGAGCCTTGGTGGTTTTTGGTAGCGATTGGTTTGTCAGCTCTGGCAACCCTCTACTAGGTATTGAGACTGCTATCACGCGAAGAGATCCACTGACCAATGAGAGCGCGCCATTTCTCGATCACCAGCGCGTTGGACTTAGTGCGGCGCTGAAGGCCTATACACTCAACTCGGCATACATAAACTTTATTGAACATGAAACTGGGTCTATTGAGGTTGGAAAGCAGGCAGACCTTACCGTGCTTGATAAAAACCTTTTTGATCTCAAATCTTCGGAGATTTCTGAAGCGTCTGTACTGCTTACCCTGATAGACGGTGAGCGAGTATATGGGGAGTGGAGCCTAGCTCCGCTGGGCAAGACCGCTCTTTAACACCCAAGTATGTTTCCAATGTATCTGGGCGGTAACCATCACAATCACAACGACGGTTAGCCCCCCCGGCCCCCCTACCTGCGTCACATTTGCGCTGACATGACGCCTCAAATTGAGGTGCACCTCTGATAGTATCCGGACGTTAAAAGAAAAGCTGTGCAACATGGCTTTACGTTGCCTTTAAACAGTCTGAGCGGGCTTGGGCCATGCTGCAGTAAGGTTTCGGTGGGAAGTTCTGTGTTAGACAAAAACTTACTTCTAGCAGAGGTAACACGGTCAAGATGCGCTGAAGTGCGCCTGATCTCTGATGCTTCGGAGTTACAAACCAGAGATGCGGCGCTTTTCATAACAAAGGGTGTTGCACTTCTTAGAGATCACTCGGTATTCGACACCACCATTCACTCAACCCAAAGCTTTTCTGCTGGAGACTCAATTTATCTGGCCGCCACATTGAGTAAGCGGCCTTTGGACAGGAATTACACTATCCATGAGCCTCTAGAAGTCGTCTCTGTGGATGGCAGTGTGCTCCGGAAAGCAGTCATGGGTGCAAGTTTTCTTGTCAACGAGATCATCAGAAACAGCGTTACCCGAATCTACGCCAACAAACAGAGAGTCAATCCGGTATTCGAAGACAGATTTCTGCACCACTATAAAGACTCATTTAAAAAGTCATCGGTTCGCAAAGATCAGCCTATATTTCTGGTAGGTGAGCCTCCCAAAGGGCTGTACTTTATTGCCAAGGGCTCTGTTTTTCTCACCACAGAGGACCATGCAAAATTTGCGGAGCTATACGAGACAGATTTTTTTGGAGAGGGTTCCATAATAACCTCCACGAACAGAAGCAAAAATGTTTATGCGATGGAGGATTGCTCTCTCTTGTTGCTTGAGAAGCAGCTCGTTTTGGACGAAATACGTTCAGAGATACCGTTGGTGAAACTAGTCTTAAGTCACATCTTTAATTTGCTAGAACTGATGAACCAACTGAGATTTAGTCATCTTGAGGGCATGCCTCCAGAAGAGGATGATGAGACGCAACAGCCACCCTGAGGTTATAAGAAAAAAGCAACCCCCTAATGTATCTGGGCGGTAACAATCACAATCAAAGCGGTAGGTAGCCGTTCGTCGGACGGGTGGTTTGTCTCCCGCATGCACTCGGATAACTTAGGCCGTCACAAAAACTTCAATCACTTTCAGAGGTTGCGTGATAGTTTAGTTGACGGCTGTTCTTGCTCCCTAACTGCAGTAGGGCAATTCGCTTACTAAGGAGAGGGGTAACCTTTGATGGTCAAATCAGTACTACAATTTTTACTAGTTTTAAGTGCCTCAATGGCTACACAGTTGGGTCAAGCGGACAATCATGCGGCAATGCCTGCTTATGGCGGTGTGGAGGTTTATGCATGTGACTTTGCAGAAGGCAAAGACATGGATGACCTAATGAAAGTTGCGAAGAAATGGGATAAGTGGGCAAAAAAAAATCACTCAAAGGCATATGCCGGTCATGTTCTAACGCCATTTTTCTCTGATGGATCTGATGCTGGCGTTTATTGGGTGGGCTTCTCTGATGGCTTCTCTGACCAAGGTATTGTTCTTGAAGAGTGGTTAGAAAAAGGTGGTGACCTCCAAAAAGAGTTTGACTCAGTCATTCCGTGCAATTCTCACTCACAGCTCGCCTGGGTAAGAGTCAGAGATGTTGCGGAAGCTCCATTAAGCACTGGCGTCGTTGATTTTGCAGGTTGCTCGTGGGCACCGGGAGCCACCCAGGAAAAAATGGCAGCAGCGGACGCGGAAATGAATAAGTTCCTTGATCAAGCTGGAATCACTGCTCGCGTTTATAGATGGTACCCCATGCAAGGCAATCCGGCCGACGGTTTGGATTTCTATCAAGCGCGATGGCATGACTCTCTCGCAGCAAAGGGCAGCGATAATGATCTGTATGTCAGAAACGGCGGCGTACAGTTGGAAAACAAGCTCTATGATCCGATCATGAAATGTGTTGTTGGCCCGTCCGCCTTATACACCGCAGTTGGAGGTTCGGAGTAAAGCGAGTCTGTCTCTCTCGTTTTTTCGGGAGGGATGTTTTTTCGCGGGAAATCACTTCCAGATGTATCTGGGCGGTAACCATCTCAATCACAATGGCAGTTAGCCCCCCTGGGGGGGTTATTTAGTCAGGTGGTGGGGTAGGGCAGCGTGCCGCAGATCGGTTAGTAAATGACGAGGGATTGAATCGACTACACCAGAGTGTGTTGCAAAGTGTTGACCACGACATCCCCAAAGCCATTGTTGCAATGGGCTTTCGGAGTACTCCCTCTCCGCCATCAAACGAGAAGGCCACCCTGCGGGTGGCCTTTTTTCCCTTCGTTCGAGGCAGCTTACGCTGCGCTCGATAAGTGGATTAACCCTCGGTATCTGGCAAGTTGTTGAACATCGTCTCAAAAACAAACGAGCTGGTTCCTTCGCAGGAGACTAACTCTTCCATCGCTTCCTGGCCTTCGGGATTTTCGGCAGCGAACACACCATAGTTTTGTGCCGCATAAGCTCTCGCGTCGAATGAGTACCAGTAGTAATTCATCACGAAGTCGAAGTCAGGTGTCTCATTGAAACCCATGTAAGGCACGTGATACGCGATGGCCAGACCTTTGAAGCCAGCATCTTCCATCTGCTTTACATTTTTCATCTCTTGCTCTGCGACTTGTTCCAGCGTCACGCCTTCGTTAAGGGAGCATCTTGAGAACTGCACAGGGCGCTTTTTATCGCGTTCCGCGGCGTCCATGGGGATGCGCGCAACCAAGTAAAAGAATGTGGCAATGCTGTTGCGGCAGGTACCCGCCGCACCGCCCGTAACTTCTTCAGCTGCGGCGTCATAATTGTTGGCGAAGGAACCCCACTCTTCGTACATCGCCTTGCCGTCAGGCCATGTGCCCCAGGTGATGTAGTCGTAGTCTGTCTCACCAGCATGCATAGGCAACAAGATAGCCTGCGTGTAATGAGTGCCGCTTTTCTTAGAGAACTCGCCGTATTGCTTGCTTTGTTCTCTTACGTCTTCCATGGTCATGCCATCGTTGAGCGTGCAATAGAAAAACTCTGACCGCATCTCGGTCATTTCTTGAGCCACTGTAAGAGACGAGGCCAATGCCATGAAGAAAGCAACGATTAATCTCATTTTTACCCCCTTGTGATTTAACGCGGGCAACATGCCGCGCGAGTTAGTCTAGATTCAGTAACCTAAATTTCAAGCCCACGCGTCCTAGGAGCCGACCCGGCTTATTATTCTTGTCCAAAATGCGCGATCTATGCGCCGTTAGGTCTAACGTTGCTGGAGTATTATTCCACGCGGGTCCATGTCTCTCGTAGCACGTATTTGCCCAAATCGACTGCTTGAGTGAACGAGTTGTCGTCCTCGCTTACCGAGACAGTGACATCAAAGACTTGACCGATGAGATCGGGATTTGAGTGGTTGACGATGGTTTCTCTCAGTGTGCCGTTGGTGTACGAATAGGTTCCGTGACCCACTGAGAGGTAGTGAGGCTGTTGTTCAGATGCCTCGTAATAATAGGTGTCTATCACTCTCTCTGACGTAAATATTTTAATCTGACGAGGCTCGCGAAGGGTAACGGCTTCATCGTCATAAGAGGTTCTGGCGATCTCCCAGACGCCCTGTAGCGCAAGATCGGCGGTTAACGCGACGTGGCGTGAGCTGATCTGTCGTATTTGGCTGCTAATCGATGACCGCTGCAGTCACTCGCTCGACCGCCTTCATGGCATGGAGGAACGGTTGTCCCGGCAGGATATTCCAGCCAGTCAGTACAATCACCATGTTCAGATCTGGCAAAAAGATCGGTCTTTGTCCGCCAAACCCTTTGCCAAAGTGTGCTCTGACTGTTTTTCCCTTAAATGCATAAGGTTGAGACCACCACAAATATCCGTAGGCCTCCTCATCCGACTTGCCAGTCGGGTAGCGTGGCGCAGTTGATTCCTCCACCCATGTGGCCGGGATGATTTGCTCATCTTGCCACCGACCTTTTTGCAAAAAGAGTTGCGCAATCTTGGCGAGGCTCCGCGCGGAGATATATAAGCCTTCTTGCGTATCGGTCAGACCGTAGGGTGTCCTATCCCAGTAGTAGTCATCGATTCCTAGGGGCGTGAACAGATGCTCGACCGCATATTCCTCGATATCGGTGCCGGTCGCGAGGCGGAAAATATGGCCCAGAATGAGTGCGGCGCCACTGTTGTAATTGAAGACTTTACCTGGCTCGTTCCCCATGGGTAGATCTAAGGTGTACTGCACCCAATTGTGCGCCTTCGCCATAGTGGCGAATGAATTATCGGGATCGTTGTAGGGGAGGCTCTCATCCCAGAGTAATCCGTCACTCATGGTGAGCAGATCGCGCAGCGTGATATCACGTTTCCGCCCATCAACGTTTTCGACGACTGTTTCGTCAAAGAACTGGAGCACCGGTGTATCGAGATCGGGGAATTCTCCTTGCGATAACGCGATACCCACCAGCGCAGATACGACCGATTTGGTAACCGACTGCATCGAATGCAGCGCCGTATTACGGTAGTAGGGGTGCCACCACGGATTGAAGTAGTTGTAGGGTCCGCTGGGGTCGTTTACGACCAGTGCACCCGGGGTGGCGGCTTCTTGCCGATAGATCGATGGGTAGTCGTGCTCGTAGTATTGCTCGAAGACCAGTTTGCCCTGGCGAGCCACCAGGAACGCATCGATATATCCGTAGCGTCCGCTCTCAATGTCCTGATGAACTGCTTCCAGGGCCTCATCAGAGAGGCTGACAGTCTCAGGCTGTGCTAGTTGCCAGTTATTCGAGGTTGTCGTCTCGGCGAGCGTTTCGCTTGAGAGTGCAAAGAGCGCCGCACAAATAGGCCAGAAAGCGCCTTTGGCGATCGCCGCGACGATTTCACCCATCCATATTTTTCTCATCGCGACTGTTGGCCCAGGCCTTGTAGCGGCTGACACTGCGCACGAACCAGATGACTGCGACCACCATGACAATGCTGAATAATGCGAAGAAAAGCTCATTGGATAGTTGCATGTGATGTCTCCCTATAATCAACAATATCTAAGCATGCTCTATCACTGATTCAAAGTGTGCTTTTTAAGTAGGACTAAAGGCCACTCGCCTCGCTGCCCTTTCCTTACGGCGACAAAGCTAATTGTGCCGAGTCGAACCAAATTGGCGCCGTCCAGGCCCGCTCCTGAATTAATTTTGGAATACGTGGGTGTTCACATCCATCGGGTCGCTGGTCCTCCGGAAGCGAAAGGCACATCCGCGTCGACCACCGGCAGCTGGGGTTTTCGACTGCTCTTGCGTAATAAACAGCATCTTGTAGTGGATCAAATTCTGGATCCTCCCAGACCCCGCACAAGGTCGCAAAACCGTCCCCTTCGGACTCACAGCTCAGTGGATCCACTGTGGCGCCGTTGTCAGCATTTCCGGCCACATCTATGACCGCCTGATGAAATGACCCATCGCGTCCGACCCACCCTTTGATGATTTGAAGCCGTTGAAGTGGATGCCCGGGTGCGCTGGCCGTGCCAGGGTCGGCACTGGCCGCGACAACAAATCGTGGTCGCGCATCGGGTTCGCTTTTGGCAGTCAGGACACCGCCAATAGGCACGCCATGCTGATAACCCGCTGTGGCAAACGTTTCGCGGCGTTTTAGCGCGTCAAAAATGGCGTCCCTGGTGTTTTCCTCGGCCCATACCCCCGCAAGTCCGCCCGGATTCTGGAATGCGACCGCGCGGGGACGATCGCCTACAGTCAGTGTTTGATCAAGCGTCGTCCCGTATTTATAGGGTTGTTCGTACTCGCTGACGGCGCCGGGTGCTGCGGTGTGAGAGTCTGTACTCCCGATAAATCCAAACTGATAGGGGTTAATGCCGAGGCGTTCTTTCTCTCTTAATCCGTCGATCAGCGCGTAGCGCACGTAATCGTTGCGACTGGTACAGCCCTTGCCCGCCTGCGCGCCTTTGCTTTGTCCTTCGGCACAATCTGGCAGCTCAGGTTGTCCAAAGTCTCGAATTTTCTCAAACTCGCAGAGCTCATCATTGCCGCCGATGATTTGATACATGCCATTGAGGCATTCGCCTTCGCCCTTGATTTGTATCATCTCCACCACAGGTTCGAGTTTGGCTCGTAGCGCCGCCCCCTCACGTTGCCGCGCGAGCGGCAGTTCGGCGTACTCGGCGCGAAACAGCTGGCCATTGGAGAGGTTGGGGTTATGTGGAATGGCAATGGCCTCGCAGCCAGACCGGGCATCATTGCATTGCTCTAGTAGTTGACGACGCAGGTCCATTTCCACTGGTGTTTCCAAAGCGGAGATAGGGAGCTCGGGCACGATCTCGTTGCGCATGATGATATTGCGATGGATCTTGGTGGATTGAGGTGAACGACTGTATTCCCAGGCAGTGAATGTGGTGAAGCTACAGTTCAAGGATCGGTCATACCAACGCTCGGCCGACGCCTGTACTGATTGCCAAACATTTCCGAGTTCCTCGCGACAGACTGCCTGATTTTCTCTACAGACATCCTTCCTGCGGCCCCCGATTTCTATGATACCGCCGATGCGTGCGCGAAAGCCTTTTGCTCCCAGGGCTTTGGCGAGTAAAGATTCCTGTTCACCGCGATAAATGCTGCAACCAGTG
>CABYND010000009.1 GCA_902520195.1 Halieaceae bacterium | reverse complement strand
ATGCGGTGCATCTCATCACGGAAGCGCAGGAACAAAGCCTACCCTTGGCCAGCAAACGGGTCATTGCAGAACAGATTGTTGCCGCCGTTGCCGCAACGCTCGATCGCTAATTCTTGCAATTTTGATCGGCCTTAAGACTTATCCGAGGCACTAACAGCGCTCAACCCGGTCTGCGGCATCTTCACATTGCCTTTGCGCGTGCAGCGGATCATTCTCTGTGATTCATTTGCGCCGGATCAAAAACCATGTCGCTCAATCAGGGTGAGGCTGGGAATTTTGCTCGGATCCTGACCGAATCACTGCCCTACATCCAACGCTTCACGGGCAAAACCTTTGTCATCAAGTTTGGCGGCAACGCCATGACCGACGGGGAACTCCAGGAGAGTTTTGCCCGCGACGTGGTGTTGATGAAGCTGGTGGGCATGAATCCGATTGTGGTGCACGGTGGGGGGCCACAGATTGGCGAACTGCTGGAGCGTCTCAACATCGAGTCCGAATTTGTCGACGGCATGCGGGTTACTGACGAACACACGATGAACGTCGTCGAGATGGTACTAGGCGCCTCGGTGAATAAAGAGATCGTTGGCAGCATTCACCGAAACGGCGGCCGCGCCATTGGCATCACGGGCAAGGATGGCCAGCTCATTCAGGCTCGCAAACTAGCTGGTGACTGGAATCGTGAAGGGGTAAAGGATATTGGCCAGGTCGGCGAGGTGGCCAGCATTGATACCGATATTCTGACCATGCTGATCGGCAGCGACTACATTCCCGTGATTGCGCCGGTGGCAGGCAGCACGGACGGCAAAACCTACAATATCAATGCCGACCTAGTCGCCGGCAAATTGGCCGAGGTGCTGCAGGCAGAAAAGCTGATGCTCTTGACCAATGTGGCAGGACTCCTGGACGCGGAGGGCAATATTCTGACCGGGCTTAATACCCACCAGGTCGAGGAGCTGATTGCGCAAGGCGTCATTCACGGCGGCATGTTGCCCAAGATTCAATGCGCGCTCGAGGCTGTACAAGGCGGCGTGTCCAGCGCCCACATTATCGACGGCCGGGTGGCTCACGCAGCGCTTCTGGAAATTTTCTCAGACGAGGGTATCGGGACACAGATCAGCTCTCGGCGCTGAGGGATTTGCACCCAACCTCCGCTCTGATTAGCATCGTCCCATACCCCGGACGTTCGAGGGCACATGCCGGACAGCGCACCAACCGCTCAGGTCGATCGTAAGCAACAGATTCTCATAGCGCTCACGAAGATGCTGGAGGAAGCTCCCGACACCCGCATTACAACCGCCCGAATCGCAGCGGCTGTGGGGGCCTCGGAAGCCGCGCTGTACCGTCACTTTCCCTCGAAACGCACCATGTATGCCGCACTCCTCGGGTTTGCTGAAGACACCCTGTTTGGCCTGATTGGTCGCATCCCCAGTGAGCAGGTGAGCGCGCTGGATCAGTGCCAGACACTGCTAAAAATCTATCTGGAATTCAGCGAAAAGAACCCGGGCATCACACGATTGCTCACGGGACGGGCACTGACAGGTGAGTCACTGCCGCTGCATCAACAGGTTGAGCAGCTGTATCAGCGACTCGAGACTCAGCTCAAGCAGTATCTGCGTGAGGCGGAGATGCGAGAACAGCGCCGCACCCGCCTGCCGGTCGCGACTGCAGCCAACCTGCTCATGGCCGCGGCGGAAGGCAGGGTGTCGCAATTCTGCCGTAGCGACTTCCAGCGCAACCCTACAGAGGGCTGGGTCGATCAATGGGTACAGCTGACTGACGGCTTGATGAAACCCACAGTCACTGCCAGCCCATGAGGCCCGTTTTGATCTTACTAGGGTGAGGAGGGCGACACGTTTATCTGGCGCCGCAACTCGACAATCTCCTCTAACTCAGCAAAGCGGGCGATATCGCGCTGCCTCAATATTCTGAATCGTGCCGTAACGCCGCAACAAAAAAGTATCGCGCTCCAACTGTGCTGCCTGAGCAACAGCCTCTGCGTCCTGCGCACGCGCAGCAGCGGCGTCTCGCTCAAAGTCAGTATCCGTTTTTGCAGGCGGCACCACACGAACCACCTGACCCGACGCGTTGAGTATTTCATAGCCACTGCCTACGTAGGCAGCAGGAATCACCCAGTCGACCACCGTAATGCCCGCTTCATTCTGATAGCGGTAAAGTTAAGCCGCCGTCACACTACCCACACAGGCGCCGAGCAAAATCGCGGAGGGGAAATATTTACGCCACACCGTAACGCTCCCGATACTGTTCCAAAGCCTCTCGGTGCTGCGCCACCTCGGGGTGCGTTTCTACCCAGGCAATGATGTCATGCAGCGACACCACGCTCACCACCATGAGCCCCCAATCCTGTTCCACTTGCTGCACAGCCGAGCGCTCGCCATCACCTCGCTCGCAACGATCCAGCCCAATCACCACACCCGCGCCGCGGGCACCCGACTCATTCAGTATGCTCATGGATTCGCGGATGGCCGTGCCGGCTGTCATCACATCATCAATGACCACCACGTCGCCGGCGAGCGGCGCGCCGACAATATTGCCGCCCTCCCCGTGGGTCTTCGCTTCCTTGCGGTTGAAGGCAAACGGCAAATCCACACCGTGTTGCTCTGACAATGCGATCGCAGTGGTGGAGACCAAAGGAATCCCTTTGTAAGCGGGACCAAACAGCATATCGACCTGCAGACCAGACGCGCGTAAGGCAGCGGCATAACAGCGCCCCAAGCGCGCCAGTGCGCCGCCTGTCGAGAACTTGCCGGCGTTGAAGAAATAGGGGCTGATCCGCCCGGACTTGAGCTCAAACTCACCGAACTGCAGCACCTCATACTTCAATGCCAATTCGATAAAGTCCTGCTGGAAAGGCTGCGCAGTCTTACTCACAACTCACTCCATGGCGTATTGTTGTTCAGGCTGTGATTAACAGCCCCGAATCCACGTTGGGGCGCAGTCTGGCCCCTTGGTTTCACCGTATCATATGAAAACATTACGAGCAGGAATAGCAATGAGGGTCATCAGCCTCGTCATCGAAGGGCTAGAACAGGCTGCCAACACGGGCTGTCTGGAGTGGTTGTTTGCATACGACGCGGACATCATCTGCCTGCAGGACACCCGTTGCGCCGAACACATGCTCGCCGGGAATGCTTTTTTCCCCGATCACTACAACCCGTACTTTCTGGATCATTACGACGACCCCCGCCTCAACGGCGTCGCCATCTACTGCAAGCAGTTGCCCAAAGCCATCATCTGGGGTCTGGGGTTCGGGGCGTTTGACGCTCGGGGCCTCTACATACAGGCAGATTTTGACGAGATTAGCGTGGGCTCTGTGCTGGTGCCCAGTGGCACGGGCGGCCCCGAGGCCATGGCCAGCAAGCTGGACTTTCTCTCACAGCTCAGCAGCCACCTAGAGAAAGTGCGCCACAAACGCCGGGGCTACATTCTCTGTGGTGGCTGGGAGCTCATGGCGCATCATGCCGATGCGGAGGACGCTGGGAACAGTCAGGCGCTTCCCGGGCTATCGCCTTCTGAACGTGGTTGGTTGCTGGACCTGTACGACAGCGGTTACGCCGACGCTTACTCCTTGACTGATCAGGAGCCCGGCGCATATACCTGGTGGCCTGATGGCGACGATGCGGGCGGTCTGCGCACCGATACCCAAATTATTTCCGAGCTTCTGGTGAGCCAGGTTGAGTGCGGTACTATTTTTGATGAGCAGGCGTTCTCACGCCACGCTCCCGTCATCATCGATTACGACCTGAAACTCTAGCCTGCGCTCAGTGCAGCCCGCTGCGCGGCTGTAATAGCTTCACCAGCGGAAAAGGCCAGCGCGAGAAGACCCGTCAGTTCCTCCTGACTAAAAGTGGCACCCTCCGCGGTGCCCTGCACCTCGATCAGACCACCCTGCTCCGTCATCACCACGTTCATGTCGCTGTCTGCCGTCGAGTCCTCAGCATAATCAAGGTCCGCTATCGGCAGGCCATTCCAGACACCAACAGACACCGCTGAGATCAAATGTTTCAGCGGATCGGCATCCAGTTCACCCGCGCGCTGAAGGTGGTTCAACGCATCAACCAACGCCACACAGGCTCCCGAAATCGCAGCTGTGCGAGTGCCACCATCTGCCTGAATCACATCGCAGTCCACAGTGATCGTGCGCTCTCCCAACAGCTTGAGATCCAACGCGGCACGCAAGGAGCGACCAATGAGTCGCTGAATTTCAACCGTTCTGCCACCCTGCTTGCCGCGCGCTGCCTCCCGGTCCATCCGCGATCCGGTAGAGCGCGGCAACATACCGTACTCGGCGGTCAACCACCCCTCGCCCTTCCCCCGCAGAAAACCGGGTACACCAGCGCTCACACTCGCTGTACAAATCACCTTTGTCAGCCCAAAAGACACCAACACGGAGCCCTCAGCGTGACAGGTGTATCCCCGATAAAACTGAATGGCCCGCATGGCGTCCGGGGCACGGCCACTGGGCCGGTCGGGTAGTGTGTCCATAACGGTTCTCCTGCTGTGGATAACGTTCAGTCCGAGTCACTGCTGTTACACTTAGCAGCGCGCTTGGTTGAGGAATAACGGTGACTCAGAGCATGACGGGCTTTGCCCGCGGGAGTGTAACAACGGGGGCCCTGACGGTCACCGTAGAGTGCCGCTCCGTCAACAATCGCTACCTGGATCTGCAGTGCCGGATGCCGGACACACTGAGAAGCGTGGAAGGCAGTTTGCGCGAGCAGGTGGGGACGTTTTTTGCTCGTGGCAAGCTTGAGATGTTGGTGCGCGTCTCAGACGGCGGCTCCGGTGCCCCCGCCACACTCAATCGTGAGCGTCTCTCCGCCTTGAAGGCCGCGTTGTCAGAAGTTGCAGGCGAGTTCCCCGATGCCATAGCGCCTGATCAGCTCGCGCTGCTGCTCTCACCTGGCGTGCTCAGCGAACCCGAAACCGACATGGAAGCGCTACAGCGTGCGACAACCGATGCCGCCAGACAATGCTTCGAGGGCCTGCGGGAGCAGCGGCAACAGGAAGGCGAGAAACTGGCCGCACTGATTCAACAGCGATCAGATGCGATGCGGGGGCATCTCACCACACTCCGGCAACAGCTGCCGGCGCTGCAGGCGGCGCATCGACAGCGCCTTCTCGATCGGCTGCAATCGCTCGATATCGAAGCAGAACAGATGCGGCTGGAAGAAGAGATTGTGTATGTATTGCAGCGGGCGGATGTAGAAGAGGAAATGGATCGCCTGGATGCGCATCTCGATGCTATTGAATCGGCCCTTGAGAGCACTTTGCCGGTCGGCAGGCGTCTGGATTTCCTGATGCAGGAGCTTAATCGCGAAGCCAATACGCTGGGCTCAAAATCCACCGCGCTCAGCACCACCAATGTCTCGGTAGAGCTCAAAGTATTGATTGAGCAAATGCGCGAGCAAATCCAGAACATTGAGTAGACTTAGACTGTGAATGCGACGAGAGGACAGCTGTTAATCGTGTCTGCGCCCAGCGGCGCGGGCAAGACGTCGCTGATCAAAGCATTGATGGAGCAGGATCAGCGGGTTGAAGTGTCCGTGTCGCACACGACCCGGCAGCAGCGCCCCGGCGAAGTGGAGGGCGTCAATTATTTCTTTGTCTCGACGGAAACTTTTCATGAGATGCGTGAGGCGGGCGCATTCTTTGAATCTGCAGAAGTCTTCGATCATTTGTACGGCACCAGCCTCACCCAACTGGAGGCCAGGCTGTCCGACGGCGCAGACGTGATTCTCGAAATTGACTGGCAAGGCGCCCAGCAAGTGAGGAAGCTGCTGCCGGATAGTGCTTGGCTCTTCATCTTGCCGCCCTCGCTGGAGGCGCTCAAGTCCCGACTGCAGGCGCGGGGTCAGGACGCAGACGACACCATCGACCTCAGAATGCGTGCCGCGCGGGATGAAATGTCGCACTGGGATGAGGCCGACTATCTGATCATCAATGATCAATTCGACGTGGCGCTGGAAGCCCTGCAGGCGCTGGTGCGCTCTTTGCGCCTGCGCACCGGTCAGCAGCAGTCGGCGCTTCAGGATCTCATTGAGGATCTGCTCACCTAGTTTGTTCGTAAGGGTAGGCACTCCCGGCAATATTGACGTTGTCGGGGAGGTGAAAACCCCTTTCCTACGCTATACTGCTCGGCCGCGTTGACTCGCGGTGAGTAATAAGGAGACCACGCTGTCATGGCGAGAATAACTGTTGAAGATTGTTTGGATAATGTCGATAACCGATTCGAATTGGTCATGTTGGCCGCCAAGCGCGCTCGGCAAATGGCGATCGGCGGTCGCGACCCACTCGTCGAGGACGACTCAGACAAGGCCACGGTCATCGCGCTGCGAGAAATCGCCGAGGGTTTGATTACCCCGGAAGTCCTCGCCCGCGAGAGCGAAATCGAAGCAGAGGAAGAACTGGCGGCCAGCTTCGAGACGCCCATCCTCTAATCACGGGGTCCGCTGGCGGTGGTGGCAACAACACTCCAAGCACTCAGCGGATCTCTCCCCGGCATCGGTAGCCGCCTGGGGCAAACAGCCACTGCACATTCGATTCCCCGCGAGGGACACTTCGCCAATAGCTCACTAGCCGCCTTTGAGCAGTTAATTGCAGACTACCTGCCCCTGGAGCAGGCGCAGCTGGTGAGGCGCGCATACTATTACTCCGAGCAAGCTCACTACGGCCAAACCCGGCGCAGTGGGGAACCCTACGTCACTCACCCTCTGGCGGTGGCCAGCATTCTCGCTCGCATGCGTATGGACGCGCAGAGCCTGATGGCCGCGCTGCTGCATGATGTGATCGAGGATACAGGCGTCAACAAGGAAGACATTGGTGCCCAATTCGGTGGAGAGGTTGCGGAGCTGGTCGATGGTGTCAGCAAGCTGACCCACGTGGAGTTTGACTCGATTGAGCTCCGGCAAGCCGAAAACTTCCAGAAAATGACCTTGGCGATGGCGAAAGATATTCGCGTCATCCTCGTCAAGCTGGCGGATCGCCTGCACAACATGCGCACGCTGGGCGTATTGAACCGAGAAAAAATCAAACGCATTGCCAGTGAGACACTGGATATATACGCGCCCATCGCGATGCGCCTAGGGATGAACGAAGTGCGCATGGAGTTCGAGGATCTAGGTCTAAAGGCGCTCTACCCCATGCGCGCCAGACGGCTCGAAGCCGCGCGAAGATCGGCGAGCGGCAACCGGAAGCAACTGGTTGATCAGATTCGGGATCAATTGAGCCAGACCCTAAACCGCGAGGGTCTCAATGCCACCGTCGTAGGGCGGGAAAAGCACCTCTACAGCATCTACAACAAGATGAAGGCCAAGCGGAAATCCTTCTCTCAGGTGATGGATATCTTTGCCTTTCGCCTGATCGTCGACTCAGTCGATGACTGCTACCGCGCGCTGGGAATGGTGCACAGCCTTTACAAGCCGGTGCCTGGGGAGTTCAAGGACTACATCGCCATTCCCAAAGCAAACGGTTACCAGTCTTTACACACCGTGTTGAAGGGCATGCACGGTGTGCCCATTGAAATCCAGATCCGAACCCATGAAATGGAAGATATGGCTAACAACGGTATCGCCGCCCATTGGCTCTACAAGAGCGAGGAAACAGGGGCGAGTATCTCCCACACTCGGGCGCGGGAGTGGGTGCAAGGCCTGCTGGAAATGCAGCAGCGCGCCGGCGACTCGCTGGAGTTCATTGAAAACGTCAAGATCGACCTGTTCTCCGACGAGGTGTACGTCTTTACACCGCGCGGAGACATTCTCGAGCTGCCCAAGGGATCCTGTGCGCTGGATTTTGCCTATGCCGTGCACAGTGACATTGGTAATCACTGTGTCGCCGCACGGGTCAGCAATCAACTAGTGCCACTGTCTGAGCCCCTGGAAAGCGGCGCGACGATCGAGATCGTGACCTCGCCAACAGGCCGGCCAAGCCCCTCTTGGCTGAACTGGGTCGTGACCGCCCGTGCCCGAACCCATATCCGGCACTTTTTGAAAGATCAGCGCCGCGAAGACTCGCTGGCGTTGGGTCGCAACTTGCTGGATCGGGCGTTAATGGCCCACGGCACGCGGCTGAACGCCATCGAAGACGACACCATGCAGGCCGCGCTGTCCGCTTTGGGCAAAGCCGACATCGAGACGTTGCTGGTGGATGTCGCGCTGGGCAATACGTTGCCCCATATTGCCGTCGCCCACCTCACCAGCACCAGTGACAACTCTGCCGTTGGCGGCGAGGCGGCCACACTAGGCATCCGTGGCACCGAGGGCGTGGGCGTCACCTACGCCAAATGCTGTTGCCCGCTACCGGGTGACGCGATTCAGGGTTATCTCGGGCAGGAAAAGGGGCTCATGGTGCATCGGGATAGCTGTCGCAACCTTCTGGAACTGCGAGAACAGCCCGACCGGTTGATTTCACTCCATTGGGACGAAGAAGTGGAGCGAAACTATCCCCTCGGACTCAGAGTACAGGTAGAAAACCGCCGCGGCATGATTGCCGTTCTGGCGACACGGCTCAGCGCCATTGGCCTCAACATCGAGCGTATTGCCACACAGAACAAGGACGTGGAATTCACCTTTGTAGACCTAGAGCTTCAGGTCAGCAGTCGTACCCATTTAGCGCATGTAATGAAGCGACTGCGCGGTGTCGAGGGCGTGCTCAGAGTAGTGCGCAGCGCCCGCCGCTAGTCGATTTGTTAGATCTGAAGACTCAACGCCGCAGCTTTATGCTCGGCCTTGCAGCCCTCATCAGTCCGGTATTCAATGGGGCGCTGCGCGCCCAACCAGAGGAGACCGTTGTGTCCAACAGAGCCGTTATTGCTACCCAGGCAGCGCCTCAGGCTATAGGGCCCTACTCACAGGGCATTAAGGTGGGGAATACCCTCTGGATATCCGGGCAGATACCGCTCGACCCCGCTTCCATGACCATGGTTGAGGGCGATATCAGCGCAGAGGCCGAGCAGGTCTTCAGTAACCTGAGTGCGGTGGCAGAAGCCGCGGGTGGCACGCTAGACAACGCCGTGAAAATCAATATTTCGCTGACCGATCTAGGTGACTTCGATGCAGTCAACACGGTCATGGCGCGCCACTTTGAGGAGCCGTATCCCGCTAGAGCCTGTGTTCAAGTTGCGGCGCTACCCAAAGGCGCTCGTATTGAGGTCGAGGCAATTCTGTCGTTGTAACGCCTTTACAGACGCCTGCTCTGTGGTAACCGAGGGCATCAACCTCTCACGCTTGACCCAGCATCGCTTCGTATCCCTCTCGCCAAGTAGGGTAGGAAAGTTGAAAACCTATTTTCTCTAGGAGTGCATTTCGGCAGCGCCGGTTGGCGCGGAGAGGCGATGGATCAGGCGGCCTGGTCAGGGTGACCCCAATCTGATCCGCCAACCAGTCTTCAATCTCATGGGTCGGGGTCTGATCATCATCGGCGCCGACCACTGTCGGCGGCACCGACTGACCGGCGACGTCACGATCGATGCAATGAACAATGAGCCGCGCTAAATCCTCGCGATGGATGCGGTTGCCATACAATGCGGTCGTTGCGCCGCCCTCGCCGACACGCACCCGTCGCATCAGCATCCCCTCCGGGTCTCCGTATACCCCGGCGGGACGGATGATGGTCGCGGTCGCCGCGCGGCGAATCGCCACCTCCCCAGCAATCATTGAGCTGGCTTGCGCCTCATCGAGATTCAGCGGCGAATGCTCGTCCACCCAACCGCCCCCTGATTCCCGGTAAACCCGGGTAGAAGACACCCAGATCACCCTGTGGCACCGCGCGATCCACTTCTGGCTAGCGAGCGTCTTGGCGACCCCAGCGAACCCTGCCTGATACCCCGCGGGATCATAGGATTGGGGGGTCGGGGTCACCACCACATAGTCCGGCGCCACAGCATCCAGCGACCCCCAGCTTGCCGGATCCGCGAGATTCACTGTGTGACGGTCAAATTGATCGGGCAACCGCTCCGGGTTGCGACGCGCCGCCGCAACGCGCCACCCACCTTCAAGCAAGGACAGGCCCACGCGCGTACCAATATCACCACAGCCAAGGATCAACACCTGCATGGCTTCACGGCCTTATCAAACAATCGCTAAGATACGAGCCTACCACGAAGCCTTTTTTGACCGGGGCGCGTTTGAGCCAAAGCATTCTTCAACATCCTGTCACAGTCCTGCGCGGGGTAGGAGACAAGATGGCGTCCAGACTGGCAGATATCGGCATCCGCACGCTGGAAGATTTGCTGTTTCATTTTCCGCTCCGTTATCAGGACCGCACGAAAATCTCGGCCATTGGCGGCTTGCGCGACCAGGTTGATGCCGTCGTCGAGGCAGAGGTCCGCGCTGCTGCCGTCACCATGGGCCGCAGACGAACGCTGGTGGTGAAAGTCGATGACGGAACCGGGCTGCTCACCCTGCGGTTTTTCCACTTTCGACAGGCGCAGGTCTCACAATTCAAGCAAGGCTCAACCATACAGCTGTTCGGCACACCTCGGTGGCTGGGCGGGCAAATCGAAATGGTGCATCCCGAGTACCGACTGGGGGAGGGTGCGCAACTTTTAGAGGCCGCACTGACGCCCGTGTATCCAACGGTCAGCGGTCTGGGTCAAAGCACCTGGCGGAAGCTCTGTGGGCAGGCGCTCGCCCTACTTAGCAACGAGCCCCCTGAAGACTTACTCGACGGGATCACAGATGATCGCGTGAGCCTCACCGAAGCCATCGCCTTCCTGCACAACCCGCCAGCGACCGCGGCGCTCAGTCAGATTCTAGAGGGAACGCACCCCGCACAAATCCGGCTGGCCAGGGAAGAACTCATCGCGCATCAACTGACCGTGCAGGGCGTCCGGGACACTGAGCGGCGCCACCCCGCGCCGGCCATTGCGCCCTCATCGCCCACCGCGGCAGCATTCCTCGAGGCACTTCCCTTTGCGCCCACCGCCGCGCAGGAGCGCGTTGCCATCGAGCTGGCAGAGGATATGGCACAAACACAGCCCATGCTCAGACTGGTTCAGGGGGACGTGGGTTCGGGAAAGACACTGGTGGCGGCGCGCGCGGCGCTGGATACGATCGCCGCCGGGTATCAGGTCGCCTTCATGGCGCCGACCGAATTACTTGCAGAGCAACACTTCGCCACCCTCGACGCCTGGCTGACCCCCCTCGGTCAGCCGGTGGCCTGGCTCAGCGGTCGAACCAAAGGCCAAGCGAGACAGCAAGTCCTGCAAGCGCTGGCGAGTGGCGACGCGCCTCTGGTCGTTGGCACCCATGCGCTGTTTCAACATGACGTGCACTTTCATCGACTCGGTCTGATCATTGTCGATGAACAGCACCGTTTCGGTGTGCACCAGCGGCTATCACTGGCTGATAAGGGTGTTGGCGACGAGCATCCGCATCAATTGGCACTGACCGCTACGCCAATCCCACGTTCACTGGCCATGGTGGCTTATGGCGATCTTGACTGCTCGGTCATTGACGAATTACCACCGGGCCGCCAGCCGGTTACCACGACACTGATGGACCACACACGTCGCGACGCGGTGATGCGGCGCGTGGGCAGTGCTTGCCGAGAGGGCAGGCAGGCATATTGGGTCTGCACCGCCATCGGGGAAAGGGACACGTTGGATATCGAGGCGGCGGAGGCCACACTTGATCAATTGCAACAAGCGCTCCCTGATGCACAGATTGGCCTCGTGCACGGCAAGCTGAAGCCCGCCGAGAAAGCCACCGTAATGGCCGCGTTCAAGGCCGGCGAAATTCAGCTGTTGGTGGCTACCACGGTGATTGAAGTAGGCGTTGACGTTCCCAACGCGAGCCTGATGATCATCGACAACGCTGAGCGCTTAGGGCTCGCCCAACTGCATCAGCTGAGAGGACGGGTCGGGCGCGGCGCCGTCGACAGCCACTGCCTGTTGCTGTATCGACAGCCGCTTTCCGACACCGCCCAACAACGTCTTAAAGTGATGCAGGAGTCCCATGATGGCTTTGTCATCGCTGAAGCCGATCTCGAAATCCGTGGGCCGGGTGAGTTGCTCGGAACGCGGCAAACAGGTCTCGCGGCATTCCGGATTGCCCTATTGCCAGAGCACGAACCACTGCTGGTCGAGGCGCAGGACATCGCGGCGAGGCTTTACGCACGCGACCCCGGCCGCGCAAAAGCCCTGATGCAGCGCTGGGCAGGTGCCCGCGCAGACTTTGCGCGAGTCTGACTGCACGATGTCGCATCCCCACCCACAGGCCGCTAGACTGTGAGGCCGCGAGTCACGAATACAGTCCTTTGAGTGAGCCATCCTCTTCGTTGAACACCCCTGAACTTGGCGGTCCGTCCAAATGGCGCGCCGCGCTCGGGATCATGCGCTTCGACAAACCGATCGGTACCTTCTTGTTGGCCGCCCCCACACTATGGGGTATCGCGCTGGCTAACGAAGGTTTCCCAAGCCTGCGACTGCTCGCCATCTTTTCGGCCGGCATCGTAGTCATGCGGGCTGCGGGATGCATTGCCAATGACCTCGCTGACCGCAATCTCGATGGTCACGTCGAACGCACGCGGCTGCGCCCGCTGGTCACCGGTGCACTGACCGTCAAAGAGGCGGTAGCACTGCTCTTGTTATTGCTGGCTATCGCACTAGGCCTGGTGGCACTGACCAACCCGCTGACCATTAAGCTGTCCTTGGCGGGAGCGGGGCTGGCAATGATCTATCCCCTGATGAAGCGGATCACGCACCTGCCACAAATCGCGCTTGGCATTGCCTTCTCGTGGAGCATTCCCATGGCGTTCGCGGCGAGCATCAATGCCTTACCCAGTAAACTGTGGTGGCTGTTTAGTGCCAATTTATTGTGGACAGTGGTCTATGACACGCAATACGCCATGGTTGATCGTGAAGACGACCTGTCGGTGGGCATCAAATCCACCGCCATTCTCTTTGGCAACCTCGATGTGCGGATCATTGGTTTGTTGCAATGCCTTAGCTTCATCGCTTTTTGGCGCTGTGGGGTAGCGTTCTCATTGGGTCCGATCTATTACGCTGCCGTCAGCGCCGTGGGCATCCTCTTTGCCCGGCATCTGTGGCTGATCCGCGACCGCGACATCACACAGTGCTTTGCGGCCTTCAACCAGAGCAAGTGGATCGGCCTGATCATTCTCATGGGGCTTTGTGGCCACTTCTGGATCAGCGCCAGCGCCGGCTGAGCTCGATGGAGACCTTTGACGCCAAGCTGCATCGGTCTATCGCCGAGCTGGACGCCTCTTTGTGGCAATCCTGCTTTGGTGACAGCGATCCTTTTTTGCGCTGGGATTTTTTGCACGGGCTCGAAACCTCAGCCTGCACCACCGCCGAGAGCGGCTGGGAACCGGCGCATATCACGCTCGAGCAGAGCGGCGCGCCCGTCGGCGTACTGCCCGCATATCTGAAAAACCACAGCTACGGCGAATATGTTTTTGACTGGTCCTGGGCGGATGCCTGGCAGCGCATGGGTCTGCGTTACTACCCCAAACTGGTGACAGCAGTACCCTTCACGCCAGCATCCGGACGGCGGCTGGGTGATCTGACCGGAGACGCTGATGCACCCGCCACCATGGCGACTTGTGTCAAAGCCTTGAGCGCGGAGCTTGAGATCTCCAGCTGGCATGTGTTGTTTCTGGATGAGGCCACCTCAGAGCAGCTGCGCCGCTGCGAGATGCCACAGCGACTGACCACACAATTTCACTGGTTTAACCGCGAATACCGAGACTTTCAGGACTTTCTCGATCGCTTTACCAGTCGCAAGCGCAAGAATCTGCGACGCGAACGTGAGCAGATCTCCCGTCAGGGGCTCTCACTCAAAACACTGAAGGGCGAGGCGATTGGCCCTGAGGCGTGGCAGTTTTTTCACCGCTGTTACCAGACAACCTATGCCAAACGCTCAGGACACGGTGGCTATCTCACGGAAAGATTTTTTACCGAGACCTGCCCGGCGTTGGGGCAGGTGCCGGTCATGGTCATCGCAGAACGGGAACAACAGCCCGTCGCGGCGTCGCTTTTTTTTGAAGGGGATGACACTCTGTACGGGCGCTACTGGGGCTGCCTCGCAGAATTTGAGTTCCTGCATTTCGAGGCCTGCTATTACCGTGGCATCGAGTACTGTATTGAGGCAGGGCTGTCGCGCTTCGACCCTGGCGCACAAGGGGAGCACAAAATCCAGCGCGGATTCGAGCCGATTCTGACCTATTCCAATCACTGGATTGTCGACGATCGCTTGCGGGAAGCCGTGGCGCAGTTCGCGGAACAGGAGTCGCAACAGGTCCGCGCATACCAGCGTGAGGCCGCGACGTTATTGCCCTTCAAGCAGGAGAGTGCTCAGCCCTAAGAGGGCGCGTCGCGCAGGAATACCCAGTTGTTCCCCTCTGAATGTTCCGGGCTGTAGTAGTAGCCATCACCCTTGAAGCGCTTGAGCCCTCCGGGTTCGTTGAGCCCCTTTTGGATAATGTAACGCGCCATAACCCCGCGCGCCTTCTTGGCGAAGAAGGAAATCATTTTGTATTGGCCGTTTTTCAGGTCGCGGAACTGCGGTGTAATCACCTGAACATCCAGTGACTTGGGCTTCACCGCTTTGAAGTACTCATTGGAGGCTAGATTGACCAGGACCGGACTACCGCTCGCTCTAAGGTGCTGACCCAAAGTCTCGGTAATGCGATCACCCCAGAACTCATAGAGGTTTTTGCCGCCCGCGTTGGCAAAGGGCAGACCCATTTCCAGCCGGTACGGCTGCATGAGGTCCAGCGGTCGCAACAGTCCATACAGACCGGAAAGAATACGCAGATGCTTCTGCGCGAAGGCCAATTCGTCCGCGCTCAAAGTCTCTGCCTGCAGCCCCGTATAGACGTCACCCTTGAAGGCCAGCACAGACTGTTTGGCATTCTTCAGCGAGAAGTCGGGCTCCCAATTCATGAAGCGCTCGTGATTCAGGGTGGCGATTTTCTCCGATACCCCCATCAAGTCCTGAATGTCCACAGGGTCCATCTTTCGGGCGATGTTCACCAGCGACGCAGCCTGATCAATAAATAAGGGCTGGGTTGATTTTTTAGTGGTCGGCGCGGTCTCGTAATCGAGGGTCTTGGCCGGCGACAGAATAGAAAGCACGGGTTCGCCTCTTCTGCAATCTGCTAAGTCAGAATGATAACCTTGCCTGTCTACGATAAAAACCGCGGGATTCTCATGCCACCCGACGCCCACCCGGCGAACACACTGGATCAAGGCATCGTTTGGCTGGGACGCACCGTCTCCTGGTGTGTCCCCGTCATGGCGCTACTGGTACTGGTGATCGTAGTGTTGCGCTACGGCTTCAATACCGGCGCCATCGCCGCTCAGGAAACCGTGCAGTACCTACACGCCGCCATTTTTATGTTGGGCGCTGCGGCGGCATTGCAGGCTGACCAACACGTTCGCGTTGATATCTTCTATCGGCGCTTCTCAGCGCGGCAGCAAGCGTGGGTCAACGGGCTCGGTCATGTTGTCTTCACCCTGCCATTGTGCGGTTTGATTGGCTGGGGTTCCTGGGACTACGTGATCGACAGTTGGGCTGCCAAAGAAGCCTCTCCGGAGCCTGGCGGGCTGCCCCTCGTCTACCTATTGAAAACGCTGATCCCCGTGATGGCGGTGTTACTCGCGCTTCAAGCCGTGGCGCAGATCGCGCGCGCGCTGACGACACTCCGACAGCGAGATAACGCCTGATGGAAGGGCAATTGGCGCTCACCATGTTTATTGTCGTCTGCGGCATATTGCTACTGGGCTTCCCCGTGGCGCTGACCCTCGGCGGCACGGCGCTGGGATTTGCGGCGCTGGGCATATTGATCGGGCACTTTGACCCGGATTACCTTACCGCGCTGACTGGCCGCATCTTCGGCACGATGAGCAATGAAACCCTCGTGGCCGTGCCCTTATTCATTCTTATGGGCGTGGTGCTGGAGCGAGCAAAAATCGCCGAGGACCTGCTCGCCAACATGGCCGGTTTGTTTGGCGAGCGCCCGGGCGGTCTGGGTGTCGCTGTCATTATCGTCGGCGCATTGCTGGCGGCGAGCACCGGCATTGTAGGCGCCACAGTCGTGACCATGGGGGTGCTTGCGCTTCCCTCCATGCTGAGAGCGGGGTATCAGCCGCAACTGGCAACCGGCACCATCTGCGCCACTGGCACCTTGGGTCAGATTATTCCGCCATCGATTGCGCTCGTTTTGCTGGGTGACATCATGTCGAGTGCTTACCAGCAGGCACAGCTCCGCATGAACATCATTAATACCGATACCGTGTCGGTGGGGGACCTGTTTGTGGGCGCCATGGTCCCGGGCGTCGTGCTGGTCGTGCTGTATTTGGTTTATGTGCTGTTGCGCGCCGCGTTACAACCCGACACCGCGCCCCCTGCCGTCGTGGAGAAGACCGATGCCCGCGCAGCTGTTATGGCGGTGCTGCCGCCTCTGGGGCTCATCGTGCTGGTGTTGGGCTCTATTCTCGCCGGTGCGGCCACCCCGACCGAAGCCGCAGGTGTTGGCGCCACAGGCGCTTTGTTCTTAGCCCGGGCACGCGGCGCACTCTCGCTCGATGTGCTCAGAGATATCTCCCGCTCAACGCTCTACACCACCAGCATGGTCTTTCTGATTCTCATTGGTGCGGCGGTCTTTGCTCTCGTCTTCCGCGGATTCGGCGGCGATACTCTGATTGAGGCCTTCTTCGAAGAGCTCGGCGGCGGGCCCGACATGGCATTGCTGGTGGTCATGCTGGTGATGTTCTTGCTGGGGTTCATCCTCGACTTCATCGAGATTACGTTTGTAGTGGTACCCGTCGTTGGGCCCGTGCTGCTCTCGATGGGTTTTGACCCCATCTGGCTGGGCGTCATGATCGCGGTCAATCTGCAGACTTCTTTTCTGACTCCGCCTTTTGGTTTCGCGCTGTTTTATTTGCGCGGCGTTGCGCCGGACAGTGTGAGTACCCGTGCCATTTATGCAGGTGTACTGCCCTTCGTATTGATACAGCTGCTACTACTGGTGCTGATGTGGTGGTGGCCCAATCTCGTGCTATGGCTGCCGGGGCTATTGGGGCGATAATAGGCTTTTCGACCGCGGCTGGTGGTGCCGCCGAGCCGCTCGGCGCATCACAACAGGCTCTGAGCCACCAGGGGGACACCATGTCAGTAGAAGAGCTCGATACGCATCCACTGCCCTTTGGCGAGCTGGCACTGCAAACCATTGCCATGCCGAAAGACACCAACGCCAGCGGCGACATTTTTGGTGGATGGCTGCTGTCGCAAATGGACCTAGCGGGCAGCATTACTGCCTCAGAACTCGCCGAGGGGCGGGTGGCTACCGTAGCCATCGAAGGCATGTCGTTTCTCACCCCTGTGCACGTGGGTGCCGTCGTGAGCTGCTACTGCGGTGTGCTGGAAACGGGGCGGAGCTCCGTCCGCATTCTCGTGGAGGTCTGGATTAACGCCAAACAGGATGGAGAGCCCCTCAAAGTCACCGAGGGGGAGTTTATTTACGTGGCGATCGACGAGAACAAGCTCACTCGGCCGATTCCGCAGTAAGTGAGACCGGCGGTAGCAACCGGTTGCGGCCGTTGAGATACGCTCGCTCGGAAATTTCGTGGTAGGTCCGCACTTTTTCCGCGAAGGCAAAGTAGGAGGCCGCGATCTTTTTCGCCATGGGGTCGGCATTGACCAACGCTTCGATCGCCATCTGACTGCTCTCATACAGCGCGTCAATGACATCGTCGGGTAGCGGCAGCACCTCGGTCTCAAACTCGGTGAGCAAAATCTGCAGAGACTCGCTGTTGTTGGCGGTGAAATCATCCAGCATATCGGTGTTGGTCGCACGCGCCGCGACCCGCACAATCGCCTGCAGGTCCTCCGGTAGTGACGCCAGCGCCTCTGCATTCACAATGGTCTCGAGCATCGCCCCCGGCTCGTGCCATCCGGGGTAGTAGTAATAGTCTCCCACCTCCATCAAGCCAAGCGTGCGGTCGTTGTAGGGCCCCACCCACTCCACCGCATCGATCACGCCGGTTTGCATGGAGGTATACACCTCGCCCCCGGCTATGCGAACCGCCGAGCCGCCGGCGGCGTCAAACACCTCGCCGGCCAAACCGGGAATCCGCATCTTGAGCCCCTTAAGGTCGGCGCGGGTATTGAGACGGATATTAAACCAGCCCGCCATCTGCACACCGGTGCTGCCACCCGCAAAGGGCACAACTCCGAAGGGCGCATAGAGCTCTCGCCACAACTCAAGCCCGCCCCCATAGTGGAGCCAGCCGTTGGCCTCCTGCGCGGTCATGCCAAAAGGCACAGCCGTGTAGAAAACGGACGCGGGTATCTTGCCCTTCCAGTAATAGGCCGCGCCGTGGCCAGCCTCCGCCACCCCTCTAGAGACGGCATCAAAGACTTCAAAAGCGGGCACGATCTCGCCAGCACCAAAGACCTTGATACGTAGGCGCCCACCGGAGGCTGCGTTGACCCGGCGCGCAAAATTCTCAGGTGCTGCGCCGAGGCCCGGTAGGCCCTTCGGCCAAGTGGTGACCAGCTTCCATTCAATGATCTCTACCGGACCATCCTGGCTCGCTGTTGCCTGATCTGGGCCTGAAACCCGATCCAGCGTCCACAAGGCAATGACCGCCACCAAGGCGGCTGTGAGCCCCACGACGACGACGGGAAGTACCTGTTTTTCACGCATGCCCGGTCCTTAGAGTATCGTCAGGTTGGCGTATTGAAGCACAAGCCACTTGCTGCCTTCACTGAAGCTGACCTCCACCCGGGCATTGCTGCCCTGACCCTCGAACTGGGTCACAACCCCCTCACCAAAAACCTGATGCAGCACACGCCTACCCAGATCGATGCCGGCAGGCGGCGGCTCGGATAGAGAGGCATGAGCGAGTGAACCGACCGGGCGGGAGACAGCTCCGTTAAGGCGCACCTCTTTAATCAACTCTGCCGGGATCTCACGGATGAATCGCGAAGGAGTGTTATACATATCACCGCCGTGAAGGCGGCGATTTTCAGCGTAGGTGATCGCCAGTTTTTTCATCGCCCGTGTGATGCCGACATAGGCCAACCGCCGCTCTTCCTCCAGACGGCCGGGCTCTTCTAGCGACATCTGGTGCGGAAACAGGTTTTCTTCCATACCGGCAATGAACACCATTGGGAACTCGAGACCTTTAGCGGAGTGCAGCGTCATCATCTGGATGCTGTCCTCATAGGGATCCGCTTGGCCTTCTCCTGCGTCGAGCGCCGCGCTGTCGAGAAACGCCTGCAGTGGTGAGATTTCCTCATCCTCGGGCTCAAACAAGCGTGTAGCCGTCACTAATTCCTGCAGGTTCTCGACCCGAGCCTGACCGCGCTCGCCCTTCTCCGAACGGTGATAGTCGAGAAGGCCCGTCACCTCGATCACATGCTCGGTCAGTTCATCGAGCGGCAGGGTTTCTGAAGACCGATCGAGATCGTCGATGAGCGCCTGAAAATTGCCGAGTGCGGTCAGCGCTCTGGCGGGCAACAGGCTCTGCTCGCGAGTGCGGTGGATCGCCTGCCACATCGGAATCTGCTCTGCCCGTGCGACCTCCCGAATTTTCTCGACCGTCTTGCTGCCAATGCCCCGAGGTGGTGTATTAAGGACCCGCTCCAGCGCGGGGTCATCGTAGCGGGTTTGTGCTAATCGCAGGTAGGCGAGCGCATTGCGGATCTCAAGGCGCTCATAAAAGCGCTGGCCGCCATAAATTCGGTACGGGATGCCCTCCCGCAATAACGCCTCTTCCAGCACCCGCGACTGGGCGTTCGAACGATACAGAATAGCGATCGAGCGACGAGGGTGGCCATCACCGAACCAGGTTTCAGCCTGCTCGACGATGTAACGCGCCTCGTCTTGCTCGTTAAAGCCGGCATAGAGCGTAATGGGCTCGCCCCGCTCACCCTCTGTCCAGAGATTTTTGCCGAGGCGCCCCGCATTGCGAGCGATCAGCCCGTTAGCTGCCTCGAGAATCGTCGCCGTGGAACGGTAGTTCTGTTCCAAGCGGACTGTCTCGGTCCCGGCAAAATCCTCTGCGAAGCGATGGATATTTTCGACTCTTGCGCCTCTCCAGCCGTAGATCGATTGATCATCGTCACCGACTGCAACCACAGGAATCGACTTACCTGCCAGCACCCTGAGCCAGGCATATTGAATGGTGTTGGTATCCTGAAACTCGTCGACCAGAATAGTTTTGAATCGCTTCTGGTAATGTTGCAGGGTCTCAGGCGACTTCAGCCACAATTCATGGGCACGTAATAGCAGCTCCGCGAAGTCAACCAACCCCCCGCGATCACAGGTCTCCTCGTAGGCAGCATAAATACGCACCATCGTCTTGGCATACAGGTCCCCCTTCGGCGCCTCTACATGCCTGGCGCGCAATCCCTCATCTTTTTGACCATTGATGAACCACTGCGCCTGCTTAGGCGGCCAACGCGCCTCATCGAGATCAAGCTCTCTGCATATGCGCTTGACTACCCGTAGCTGATCATCGCTATCGAGAATCTGGAATTGCTGGGGAAGCCCCGCCTCGCGCCAATGCGCTTTAAGGAATCGATGCGCGAGGCCGTGGAAAGTCCCCACCCACAGACCATGGGTGGGCATCTGTAGCATGTCCTCTATGCGGCCCCGCATTTCCCGGGCTGCCTTATTGGTGAACGTGACGGCCAGCACAGAATGGGCTGAGAGTCCCTCTGCCCGAATCAACCAAGCGATACGGTGCACGAGGACACGGGTTTTGCCCGATCCCGCGCCAGCCAGCACTAACAAATTGCCAGACGACGCGGTCACGGCCTCCCGTTGAGCCGTATTTAAGGGGTTCAAAATATCCGATACATCCATGCGCGCAGTGTACCGGAATGGCTTGATATGGCTGAAGCGGCCGTCACTGACGCAGTGCGGATGGCGGTTCCTTAGCACCGTTTTCATTGGTATAACGGGAGGGTATCTAACGGGTCTTTTACGGCACCTTACCGGTCGTGACAGCCTTACCGACATTCACGGGCAACCGGCCCGATGGCGCCCCGGCGAAAGCTTTACCTAAAAAGGAACTCCATAATGAAGATTCAAACTGCCTCATTACTGCTGGCGATCACAGTATTGCCCTATGCCACAGCTCAAGCATGTGACGTGCCGGTCGCGCCGCCCACCCCGGACGGCGGCAGCGCAACCCTCGAAGACATGATCGCCGCCCAAGGGGAAGTAAAGGCCTTTCAGGCCGCGAACGCAGAGTATCTTGAGTGTGTTGATGACCTGATGGCATCAGAAAAAGCGTCCGTTGCAGAGGGAGATAAAAGCGCTGAAGAACGATTTGCACTCGCCGCTGCGGACTATAACGCTGCGGTATCGCGTGAAGAGCAGGTGGCGGCTGATTTCAATGCTGCGATTCGCGCCTACAAGGCCGCCAATCCCGACTGAGCCGACGAAGCTTTGACTGAGTCAGCGCCACAATTGCCGCTAGCGGCGCTGACCCCACCTCTTCACACGCGACTTGCTGTAGCTGCTACCAGTAGCGGGTCGCTCTGGCCAAGTCCGGAGCGCGTTTAGCGTTTTGGTGGTGTCCCTCCAGTGCTTGCGCTTCTGCCAATCGAGCACGGCACCGATAGCACCACCGAGCGCGATCCAGATGGACTCTCTGGTAAACACAAAAGCGCAAGCCCCCAGTGCCGCACCGACCCCGATCCAGTGATCGGCAATGCCAGAATTTTCGATTTTTTACTCACAGCGCTTACCACTCAACCTCTTTTGGCCCTCACTCAGTATTTTGGGAGTCGATTGTCTTCCTTTTATACCTCCTCGAGAACTCCTTTTTGTTTCAGGGTCTTTGAAAGCCTTTCTGTTCGGACAAATGCAATCAGCCCAAAAACAAAGCCCAAAATTGCGAAAGCTTTCATCGCTGCCTCCAACACAACCACTATTCGAACTTATTCAACCGTGACGCTTTTAGCCAGGTTGCGAGGCTTATCGACGTCCGTGCCCCTCGCCACGGCCACGTGATAAGACAGTAACTGCAAGGCGATCGTGAACACTACAGGCCCCGCCAGCGCACTGCAGCTAGGCATTTCCAGCACCTGGCAATCGGGTGCGGACTCATAACCGGCGTTGGCGCTCGCAAAAACAAACAACTGCCCACCGCGCGCCCGCACTTCTTCCAGGTTGGAGCGCAACTTTTCCATGAGCCGGTCATCAGGTGCCACGGCGACTACCGGCATATCATCATCAACCAGCGCCAAAGGCCCGTGCTTCAACTCACCTGCGGGGTAAGCCTCGGCATGGATATAAGAAATCTCTTTGAGCTTGAGGGCCCCCTCCATGGCGATGGGGTAATAAATGCCCCGGCCCAAGAAGAGCGCGTGGTGTTTGTTCGTAAAATGATGGGACAACGCCTTGATGCGAGCGTCGTACTCGAGCACCGCCCCCGCAGCATCGGCCATCTCTTCGAGCGAGGCAGCCACCTCCCCCCCTGACAACGCGCCCTCAACATGATGACGAGCAAGGCACAGGGTGAGGTTCAGTAGCGCAGCCAATTGCGTGGTGAAGGCCTTGGTCGAGGCCACCCCTATCTCGGTGCCGGCTTGGGTGAGGTACACCAGCTCGCTGGCGCGCACCACCGCGCTGTGATCCACATTACAAATCGCCAGGCGGGCGAGTACACGCTCGGGATCGACGTGCTCAAGCGCCGCTAACGTGTCAGCGGTTTCCCCCGATTGCGAAATGCCTACCACCAGCGTATTGGGCAACGTCACTGACTCGCGATAGCGATACTCCGACGCAACTTCTACCTGACAAGGCAAACCCGCCAATGACTCGATCCAGTGTCGCGCAACCAGCCCGGCGTGATAACTCGTACCGCAGGCGAGAATCTGTACGGCGGCGACCTGTGGAAATACCTGTGCCGCCGCAGGCCCAAAAGCCTCGTCTGTCACAGAACCTTGCCTGACCGTATCGCGCAGGCGTGCGGGCTGCTCGAATATCTCCTTCAGCATGAAGTGCTCGTGATCGCCGAGGCCCTCGTCTTCTTCCTGAAGTGCCAGCCGGGTGGGCACTCGTTCGACGATCTGCCCATTAGCGTCGAGAATTCGATAACCGTCAGCGCTGAGTTCGGCGAGATCACCGTCTTCCAGATAAATAAACGTATCTGTCACTGAGCGGAGCGCCAGGGTATCGGAGCCCGCAAAATTTTCACCGATGCCAATACCGAGCACCAGTGGACTGCCCTGTCTCGCCACCACAATGCGGTTTGGCGCTTCGCGGTCAACGATAGCCAGCGCATAGGCGCCTTCAAGCTGGGGTAAAACCTGCTGCACAGCATCAAGCAAGCCGTTGCCCTCAGCCACGGCCGATTCAATCAGCTGGGCCACCACCTCAGTGTCGGTGTCGGAAATGCAGGCTCGACCATCCTTTGCCAATTGCTCACGCAGCGCGCTGTGATTTTCGATAATGCCGTTATGAACGACCGCGATGCGTTCGTTAATGATATGTGGATGGGCATTGACGACGGACGGCTCGCCATGGGTCGCCCAGCGTGTGTGGGCGATCCCGGTGCCACCCTGTATCGGTGCCGAAAGCTGGGCCTCCTCGAGTGCCGAAACGCGACCCAGACACTTGTGGCTGGAGAGCTGTCCGCCACGATCGATCAGCGCAAATCCCGCGGAGTCATAGCCGCGGTATTCAAGCCTGCGCAGACCCTCAAGTAGGATCTCCGTGCAATCCCGCCGCGCGGCGACAGCCACGATGCCACACATCAGTCGCAGTCCCCGGGCTTTTCGGGGCGTTGCCAGCCGTCGACATTATGCTGACGACCTCGTGCCACAGCCAGCTGGTCGGCTTTCACATCGTCGGTGACGGTCGAGCCCGCGGCGACGAAGCCACCGGACTCAATCACGAGGGGTGCCACTAAAGTGCTGTTCGAGCCCACGAAGACGCCCTCGCCGAGCGTGGTGCGATGCTTGTTGGCGCCATCGTAGTTGCAAGTAATCGTGCCGGCACCCACGTTGCTTTGACTGCCGATGTCCGCGTCACCCAGATACGCCAAATGGTTAGCCTTGGCGGCCTTACCCACGCGTGTGTTTTTCACTTCGACAAAGTTGCCGACTTTGGCCTGCTCGCCAATCACGGTGCCCGGACGAAGGCGCGCGTAGGGACCAACGACTGCGTTTGAGAGCACTTCGGCGCCATCAATATGGGTAAAGGGCAAAACGCGGGCACCTGCGCCGATCTGCGCATCGCGCACGATGCAGTTCGCACCGATCGATACACCGTCACCTAGCGAGACGTTACCCTCGATCACGACGTTCACATCGATGCAAACATCACGACCACATTCGAGACGTCCGCGGATATCGAGCCGCGAACTATCGCTGACCAGTACGCCTCCCGTCATGAGTTGATCGGCCAATGCTCGCTGATGCTCGCGCTCGAGCTGCTCAAGCTGTTGCGGTGTGTTCACACCCTGGGTGTCAAAATCGTTATCGGAACAAACGACTGTTACCGGCATATCATCCTCCCGGGCCAATCCGAGCACATCGGGCAAATAGTACTCTGATTGAGCATTGCGATTATCCACTCGGTTCAGCCATGCGCTCAGCTGTTCGGCATTGCCCGCAAGCACCCCCGTATTAATTTCCTGCAAGGACCGTTGCTCGCTCGTCGCGTCTTTTTCCTCCACAACAGCGACAAAGTCCCCATCGTCATTGCGCACGACCCGGCCATATCCCGAGGGGTTATCGAGCATCGCTGACAGCATGCCGATACCCTGATCAGCCGCGACCACAACGCCTTGTAGGGCTTCTTTGGTGATAAGCGGGACATCGCCAAAGAGCACCAGTACCGTGCTGGTGGGATCGCAGGCACCAATCGCTTGCTGAACCGCGTGTCCCGTACCCAGTTGTTCAGCCTGCAAATGGCATTGCACGTCGGGCGCACTCACCGTCGCCTCTACCGCTTCGGCGCCATGACCCACGACTACATGGATGCGCTCAGCGTTTAGTGCTCGGGCGGTTTGCAACACATGCCCCACCAACGGCTGGCCCGCTAGGGTATGGAGCACTTTAGGGAGCGAGGATTGCATCCGGCTACCCTGTCCGGCGGCCAAAATGATCACTTCCAGCATGCAGGTGTCCGCTCAGGCGGCGAGGGAAGGCTCATCATTGACAACCACGGGGGGTTTGCAAGCGCAGACGGGAAGATGCGCAAACAAACACCAAAAAAAGCGGGTTTTGGGGCGGTGTGGTGTGCTTAAGCGCGGCCGGCGCGGTTTTTGAGCTTGCGCAAAGTGGCGAGCTGCGCGGTAGCCTCTACAAGCTGGGCGGAGGCACGACCGTAGTCGATCTCGCCCTGTTGGTTCTCTAGCGCGTCCTCGGCATCCTTCCGCGCGGTCTCGGCCGCGGCCTCGTCGATGTCATCTGCACGCACCGCAGTATCGGCTAACACCGTCACGACGTCTCCCTGCACCTCGAGAAAGCCACCGGAGGCGTAATAAACCTGTTCTTCTCCGCCGTGCTCAACAACGCGGATAGGCCCGGGGATCAGGCGAGTCAGCAGCGCAGCGTGCCCAAAACACACGCCAAGCTCTCCCTCAACGCCGGTGGCCACCAACAGCTCAACCGCACCCGAGTAGATCTGGGCCTCTGCGCTGACAATGTCACACTGTAAGGTCGTCGCCATGACTCAATCCCCTGCCTGCTTTACAGCTTGGCGGCTCTCTCCACAGCCTGCTCGATCGAGCCCACCATGTAGAAGGCCTGTTCGGGCAAGTGATCATATTCACCCGCGAGAATGCCTTTGAAGCCGGCAATCGTGTCTTTCAAGGAAACGTAGATGCCAGGTGATCCCGTGAAGACCTCTGCCACATGGAAAGGCTGTGACAGGAATCGCTCAATTTTCCGTGCTCGGGCCACGATCAGCTTGTCTTCCTCGGAAAGCTCGTCCATACCCAGGATCGCAATGATGTCTTTAAGCTCCTTGTAACGCTGCAGGACCGTCTGCACACCTCGCGCGACCTCGTAATGCTCCTGGCCAATGATCAGCGGATCCAGCTGTCGCGATGTTGAGTCCAGCGGATCGACCGCGGGATAGATACCCTTTGCGGCGATGTCCCGGCTCAGTACCACCGTCGAGTCGAGGTGGGCAAAGGTTGTCGCCGGTGAAGGGTCTGTGAGGTCATCTGCCGGCACGTAAACCGCCTGAATCGAGGTGATCGATCCGGTCTTGGTGGAGGTGATTCGCTCCTGCAGAACACCCATCTCTTCTGCCAACGTCGGCTGGTAACCCACCGCTGACGGCATACGACCCAGCAGTGCTGATACCTCGGTGCCCGCCAGCGTGTAGCGGTAAATATTGTCGACAAACAACAGGACATCCCGGCCCTCATCGCGAAACTTCTCCGCCATGGTCAAGCCAGTGAGTGCCACACGAAGACGGTTGCCGGGCGGCTCGTTCATCTGGCCGTACACCATCGCTACCTTCGACTTGTCCATCTCTTCCACATTCACGACGCCGGATTCCTGCATCTCGTAGTAGAAGTCGTTTCCTTCACGGGTTCGCTCACCCACACCGGCGAATACCGACAGACCTGAGTGCTCGGTGGCGATGTTGTTGATGAGCTCCATCATGTTCACAGTCTTGCCGACACCGGCGCCCCCGAACAGGCCAACCTTTCCGCCTTTGGCAAACGGGCAAACCAGATCGATCACCTTGATACCCGTCTCCAGGAGCTCGTCAGACGCAGCGAGCTCTTCATAGGTGGGTGCAGCACGGTGAATCGCAGAACGCTCCTGCTCACCAATGGGACCTTTCTCATCAATGGGATTGCCCAGCACGTCCATGATCCGACCCAGCGTCTCTGTGCCCACTGGTACCGAGATCGGCGCGCCGGTGTTTTCAACGTCGAGACCGCGGCTCACGCCCTCGGAGGGGCCCATGGCAATCGCGCGCACTACACCGTCGCCCAGCTGCTGCTGCACTTCGAGGGTGAGCCCTTTGTCACCTACCATCAGTGCGTCATACACCTGGGGCACGCTGTCACGGGGGAATTCCACGTCGATGACGGCGCCGATAACCTGTACGACCTTTCCGCTACTCATTTTCCGGTCCTCGTTTCACATTCTGTGCAGCGGTCTTTCCGCTGCGAGCTTTCATTCCAGGGAAGCGCCTTATCAACCGATGGCTGCGGCACCCCCCACAATCTCTGCCAGCTCCTGCGTAATCGCAGCCTGGCGGGCTTTGTTGTAGACAAGCTGAAGTTCTTCGATCAGCTCGCCCGCGTTGTCCGTGGCGTTTTTCATCGCGATCATTCGCGCCGCTTGCTCACAGGCGCCGTTCTCGACCACTGCCTGATACACCTGCGACTCGATATAACGCACCATCAAGGCATCTAACAGCTCTCTCGCATCGGGCTCATACACGTAATCCCAATGGTGAGACAGCGTTTCGTTTTCCTCTGCCTTCAGGGGCAATAGCTGCTCTACCTGGGGCGCCTGAGTCATGGTGTTAACAAATTCGTTGCTGGCGAGGTACAGCGCGTCAATGCGACCTTCGGTATAGGCATTCAGTATGGTTTTCACGCCACCAATCAGATCCTCCAGCGAAGGCTCCTCACCAAGGTCTCTCACTGACGCGGTGACATTACCGCCGACGCTGGCAAAGAACCCTGCTGACTTGGCACCAACAAGGCAAAGCTCGACTTCAACGCCTTCGTCCTGCATCGCCTTCATGGACTGAATGGCTGCCTTAAACAGATTGATGTTCAAGCCACCGCACAAGCCGCGATCTGTCGAGACAATGATGTAACCCGCCCGCTTCACCTCGCGCTCTTGCATGTAAGCATGGCGATATTCGGGTGTAGAGTTCGCAATGTGGCCCACCACGGAGCGCATGCGCTGCGCATAAGGCTTGCCCAGCTCCATGCGGTCCTGGGCGCGGCGCATTTTACTCGCCGCTACCATTTCCATCGCGCTGGTGATCTTTTGAGTACTTTGAATACTCGAGATCTTGGTGCGGATTTCCTTACCGACAGCCATGCGTGGTTACCAGGTTTGCGTCGACTTGAAGGTTTCAATCGCCGACTTGAAGGCCGCCTCGCGGTCGTCATCCCAACCACCGTCAGCCTCTATCGCCTGCATCACATCAGCGCACTCGGATCGCATGTAACCCAGCAGAGCCGACTCGAAGTCACCGATCTTGGCCACCTCGACATTCTGCAAATAACCCTCGTTACCCGCGTACAGCAGCACGCCCATCCCAGCAATTGAAAGGGGTGCATACTGCTTTTGCTTCATCAGCTCAGTAATGCGCTCGCCGTGTTCCAGCTGCGCCTTGGTGGCGTCATCGAGATCCGACGCAAACTGCGAGAACGCAGCCAGCTCACGGTATTGTGCCAGCGCCGTTCGAATACCGCCTGACAGCTTCTTCACAATCTTGGTCTGCGCAGCACCACCCACACGAGACACCGAAATACCCGCGTTCATGGCTGGACGGACGCCGGCGTTAAACATATCCGCTTCAAGGAAGATCTGGCCGTCGGTAATCGAGATCACGTTGGTCGGTACAAACGCCGAGACGTCTCCCGCCTGGGTTTCGATTACGGGCAGAGCGGTGAGCGAGCCTGTCTGGCCTTTCACCTCGCCGCCGGTAAACTGCTCTACGTAGTCAGCGTTCACTCTCGCTGCACGCTCAAGCAAACGCGAATGCAAATAGAAGACGTCTCCCGGGTACGCCTCTCGGCCCGGGGGTCGTCGCAGCAGCAGCGAGATCTGACGATAGGCGACCGCCTGCTTGGACAGATCGTCATAAATGATCAGCGCGTCCTCACCGCGGTCGCGGTAGTACTCCCCCATGGTGCAACCCGCAAACGGTGCGAGGTATTGCATCGCCGCCGGATCGGAAGCGTTGGCGGCCACCACGATCGTGTGCTCCATCGCGCCGTGCTCGTCAAGCTTGCGGACCACTGATGCAACGGATGAGGCCTTCTGGCCAACCGCCACATAGATACACTTAATGCCGGTACCTTTTTGGTTGATGATCGCGTCGACTGCGATAGCAGTCTTGCCCACCTGGCGGTCGCCAATAATCAGCTCACGCTGACCACGACCAATCGGCACCATGGCGTCGATCGCTTTCAAGCCGATCTGCACCGGCTGGTCAACCGACTGCCTGGCGATCACGCCCGGCGCAATCTTTTCGATAGCGTCTGTCTCAGTCGTCTCGATGGCACCCTTGCCATCAATCGGGTTGCCTAGAGAGTCCACGACGCGGCCCTGCAGCGCAGGACCGACCGGCACTTCGAGAATCCGCCCCGTGCAACGACAGGTCTGGCCCTCGGCCAGCTGCTTGTAGTCGCCCAATACCACCGCGCCCACCGAGTCACGCTCGAGGTTCAAGGCCAAGCCGTATACACCGCCATCGAACTCGATCATCTCGCCGTACTGGACCTCTGTCAGGCCGTGTATGCGGATAATGCCGTCCGTCACCGAAACGATAGTGCCCTCATTGGTGGCCTGCGAAGTGACTTCAAGCTGGTCGATACGCTGCTTGATCAAGTCGCTAATTTCCGAGGGGTTGAGCTGTTGCATGACCTATTCCTCTGTCATTGGGTCAGCGTGCCCGACAATTTATTCAGGCGGCCGCGAACTGAGCCGTCGATCACCAGATCGTCGGCGCGAATGAGCGCCCCTCCAAGTAATGAGGGGTCGGTTTCTGATGTCAGGGTGATGCTGCGCACCAACTTTTTCTGCATCATGTCGGCAAGTTGCTGTGTTTCGGCATCACTTAGGGGGTATGCGGAGGTCACATGGACCGCCACGGTGCTCTCCACCGCTTGCTTGAGCTGGTCAAACAGCATTGCCACCTCGGGCAGCAGTGAGAGGCGGCCGTTGTCAGCCATGATGGCCAGCAGGTTTGCCACCGGTAGTGGTACAGCATCCCCCGCCAGACCAGAGAGCGTTGCTGCGCGCTGCGCGGCAGTTTGATTGGGGTCGCGCATGGCGGCTGCGACTTTTGGCTCGGTGGTGATCGCCGCCAACTCCGACAACGCCGTTTGCCAGACCGCCAAATCACCGGCCGCTCGAGCATGCTCAAAGGCTGCGCGCGCGTAAGGCCTGGCAAGGGTCGTCGGTTCAATCATCGATCAGGACTCTGCCGCCAGCGACTTGAGTAGATCTGCGTGCTTATCGGCGTCGATCTCTGCGGCAAGGATCTTTTCCGCCCCAGCCAGCGCCAACGCGCTGACTTGTGTCATCAGCTTTTCTTGCGCGCGGGCCCGCTCCTGCTCGATCTCGGCGGCGGCGGCCGCTTTGACCCGATCCGCCTCGGCGCTGGCAGCATCTTTGGCTTCTTCAACCACCGCTTGAGCGCGCTTGTTCGCGGCCTCAATGATGCCAGCTGCCTCACGTTTGGCCTCAGCCAGCTGCTCGTCCGCCTGCTGCTTCGCGACCTCCAGGTCATGCCCGGCACGATCGGCGGCGGCGAGGCCGGCCGCGATCTTGTTTTGCCGCTCAGCCATGGCACCGGCTATCGGGGGCCACACGTAACGCATACAGAACGCCACGAATGCCACAAAGGCAATCAGCTGTCCTATCAAGGTGAGATTAATATTCACTCGTTACTCCTGTGGTGCGAGGGATGGGCACGCCCACCTTCGCTGTCAATGTGGCTTTTAGCCTGCGACCACAAATATGAGGTACATGGCGATACCCACACCAATAATCGGGATCGCATCAACAAGGCCCGCGCCCAGGAAGAACGTGCCCTGAAGCTTGGGAGCCAGCTCCGGCTGACGGGCAGAGCCTTCAATCAGCTTGCCGCCCAAAATGCCTACGCCGATCGCGGCACCCATTCCACCGAGGCCCATCATGATGGCGGCGGCAACGTAAATCAGTTCCATGGTTGTCTCCTAAAGGTAACTGTTAGCTAAAAATCAATGGTCCTCGTGCGCCATGCTGAGGTACACGATGGTGAGAACCATAAAAATAAAGGCCTGTAGCGTGATCACCAGAATATGGAAAATCGCCCAACCGATTTGCAGCAGTGCAGCCGGCAGCAGCCAGAAAAGCCCTACGCTGAACAGCGCTGCAATCAGAATAAAGATCATTTCGCCCGCATACATGTTTCCGAACAGACGAAGCCCGAGAGAAAAGGGCTTGGCCAAGAGACCGACGACCTCCATGAACAGGTTCACGGGGATAAACAACGGGTGGTTAAAGGGGTTCAGTGTGAGCTCTTTCACAAAACCGAAGCCTTTCACCTTAATCGAATAAAACAGCATCAGCACAAAAACGCCAATAGCCATTCCCATAGTGATGTTGGGGTCTGTTGAGGGGACAATTTTTTGGTACTCAACCCCCGCCAGCATTAACGAGTGCGGGATCAGATCCACGGGGATCAAATCCATCAGGTTCATCAGGAATACCCATACGAAAATGGTGAGCGCCAATGGGGCGATCAGCGGGTTACGCCCATGGAAGGTGTCTTTCACGGTGCCGTCGACAAACTCGACCACCATTTCCACAAAATTCACGAGACCTGAGGGCACGCCGGAGGTGGCGCGAACCGCGACACGGCGAAAGAGCCAACAGAACAGGAGGCCCAAGCCCACCGACCAGATCATTGAGTCCACATGGATGGCGTTGAAGCCCATGGCGGTGATTTCATCAGCGCCATGGGCCATAGTCCACTGACCGCCCTCTGCCACGATCGTGCCGTCGTATCGCTCGTAACCACCGGGCAACTTGCCATAGGTCAAGTTGGTCAGGTGGTGTACGATGTATTCCGATACGGTCTGACTGTCGCCGTTTGCCGCCATTATTACCCTTGTACTCCCATGCCTTAACAGGCTGCTAGTTTCCTATGCACCTCTCTGTGGGTGCATCGTGTTATGCCTTCGCTGATGCCACGCCACTACTGCCGGGGGCAAAACCAGCGCCAACGCGCTGCCAGCCAATACGCTCAGGGGCTCACTGTCGGGCCACAGCATAAATAGCACGGCAAACCCTGCCGCCGCCAGGCTGTAGCGGGCGAGGCCCAGCCATATCGGGCTGATCATTGATCGTCCCGAGGTGAGGCTCGTCGCCACCCAAGCGCTGGGCAACAACACCACGGCTGCACCCAACAACATGTCTAGAGACAAATTAAAGCCCCGGAAAACACCGGCGACCAACGCCACTCCGACCAGGATTATCGCTGTAGTGACCACCGCGCTCAAAAGGCGCTTTCTGGTGGTCGCGAAGGGTGCGGAAGAAACGTGTTTGGCCAAGGTAAACCCAGCCCCCCTTACATGCGGTGGGGAGTGTAGTGGAAAGGCCTAAACCCTTCAATACATGGGAATTAGTGGATTTTGCCGAGGACACCGTCCAGTTCCTCGAGGCTCGTGTAATGAATCTCGAGACGGCCCTTGCCATTTTGCTGGTGCTGGATTCTGACTTTGGCGCCAAGCCGGCCACTCAGGTCTTTCTCCAGCCGGCTGATATTGGGGTCAACTGGCGACTCGGGCGTGGCTTTTGCCCCCCAGCCGCGCACTAAAGCTTCTGTTTGCCTCACCGAAAGCTGCCGTTTACAGACATTGCGCGCAGCACGGACCTGATCGCCACCACTTAAAGCGAGTAAAACCTTGGCGTGGCCGGCATCCAGTTCGCTCCGCTCCAGCATGCCCAGCACCTCACTTTCCAGGCTCAATAGCCGCAGCATATTAGCTACTGCAGAGCGGGACCGGCCCACCGCCTCCGCAACTTGCTCCTGACTCAAGCCGAACTCGTCCTGAAGCCGCTTCAGGCCCAAGCCCTCTTCAACCGGGTTAAGGTCCTCGCGCTGGATGTTTTCAATCAAGCCGATGGCGATCGCCGCCTCATCTGACACCTCCTTAATCATAACTGGGACGCGGTCTAGCCCCGCCATCTGGGCGGCGCGCCAGCGGCGTTCGCCTGAGAGGATTTCGTAACGGTCGTTGGCCAGCGACCTCACCACTACCGGTTGCAGGACCCCCTGTGCCTTGATGCTACTGGCCAGTGTTTTCAGCGCCTCCTTATCGAACTCGCGGCGGGGTTGGTAGGCTCCTCTTTGCAACCGCTCAATCGGCAGCTCCGCCACAGGTGTCAGAGCGCCTTGCTCAGCAGCCGGCGTTTGCGCGGCCTGGGTCCCGTCTTGGCCTTTTGCCAGCAAACCGGTGCCCAGCAGCGCCTCGAGGCCTCGATTCAGCTTTCGCTTTTGCGCCATCAGCTATGTTCCTTGTTTTGTTCTTGTCTGCGCATAAATTCGCCCGCCAATGCCATATACGCGGTTGATCCGCGAGAGAGGCGATCATAGACAATGCCGGGGACGCCGTGGCTTGGGGCTTCCGCAAGGCGGACATTTCTCGGGATCACCGTCCGATAAACCAGGCCCTCAAAATGCTGATGAAGCTGCTCGGAGACTTCATTGGTCAGCGCATTCCGCGGATCATATAGGGTGCGCAGAATGCCCTCTATCTTGAGCGTCGGGTTGACCGTCTGGGAAACGGTATTAATCGTCTCCATCAAAGCGGATAGCCCTTCCAGCGCAAAGTATTCGCACTGCATGGTAATCAGCACGGAGTCCGCTGCCACGAGCGCGTTCAGTGTCAGCATACTGAGTGACGGCGGGCAGTCGATAATCACAAAGTCATACAAATTTTTGCCTGCCTGCAGTGCCGTCTTCAGCCGCTGCTCACGACCTTCAACGGACAACAGCGCCACTTCCGCGGCCGTCAGATCACCATCCGCTGGCACGCAATCCATCACCAGACTCTCAAGCGGTGTTGCCACCTCAGAGAGTGGTTGCTGCTCCACAAGGAGCTCAAAGGCCGTGGCGGCCAGATCCCCTTTGTGCAGGCCCACCGAGACAGTGGCATTCCCTTGCGGGTCCAAGTCAATCAGCAGCACGCGGCTCCCCATCGCAGCGAGCGCTGCGGAAAGGTTGACGGCGGTCGTGGTTTTACCCACGCCACCTTTTTGATTCGCTATTGCGATGACCTTCACGACTTCACCTTCTGGTCCGCTGAATTGCCAGCAGTTGGAACGGCCAATCTCGCCCGGGGACTACCACGCTTTGGTTTGAGATCAGCTCAAAGCTAGACGGCAAAGCGTCAACCTCCTCAGCCGCTGACTCTGTCTTCATGGCAAACAACATGCCGTGATCGTGCAATATATGCTGAGTTCTTCCTACGGTGGTGGCCAAATCGGCAAAGGCTCTTGTAATGACGGCGTCAGGGTGCAGAGCGGGTCGCCAATTCTCGACTCGGATTGTCTCAACCTCGATGTTAGATAAACCCAGCGCCCTTTTCACCTCCGACAGGAAGCGAGTTTTCTTGCCATTACTATCCAGTAACACAAACGGCTTGTCCGGCTCGGTAATCGCTAGCGGCACGCCAGGTAGTCCCGCGCCAGTGCCGATGTCGGCCCACTGTTCTCCGTGGATATAAGGTTTCACCGCCAGGCTTTCAAAAACATGGCGAGAAAATAGCTCACTGCGATGACGCAATGCTGTGAGATTAAAGGCGCGGTTCCATTTCTCCATCAGATCGACATAGCCAATCAGCTGGTTGGCCTGCGTATCAGAAAGGCTTATGCCGATCTCTTCGGCCGCGTTATGCAGCAGGGCCGGCTCGTTTTCAGGCATGCGCCGCGGCGCGCACGCTGTCGCTAAGTTCCCGCTTTTTGAGATGTACCAGAAGCAGTGACAACGCTGCTGGCGTCACACCCGGTATACGTCCAGCCCTTGCGAGATTCGTTGGCCTCATCTCATTCAACTTCTGACGGATTTCATTGGACAGACCCTCGACCTGATGAAAATCCAGGTCACCCGGAATAAGCATGGATTCGTGCCGCTGTAAACGATCGACATCCTGCTGCTGGCGATCGATATAACCTGAATATTTAAGTTGAATAGTGACTTGCTCTGCCACAGCCTCCGATACATCACTCGCTGGGGGAGAGATTGCTCTCATATCCGCATAATTCAACTCGGGACGTTTGAGTAACTCTGCCAAGGAGTACTCTCTGGACAAGGGTTTGCTCAACGAGGTTGAGAGGACTGCTGCCTCGTCGCTACCGGCTTGAACGTAGGTGCGCTCCAATCGGTCACGCTCTCGCGTAATGGCTTCGCGCTTGTCAACAAAATGGGACCACTGGGCGTCACCCACCAACTGGAGGGAACGACCTTGTTCAGTCAACCTCAGATCAGCATTGTCTTCCCGGAGCTGCAGGCGATATTCGGCGCGAGAGGTGAACATGCGGTAAGGCTCTGTCGTACCCAGCGTCACCAAGTCATCGACTAACACACCGATATAAGCCTCGTTCCGACGCGGCACCCAGGGTGCCAATTCCTTCACTCGTCGCGCGGCATTGAGGCCGGCCAGCAACCCTTGCGCCGCCGCCTCTTCGTAACCGGTAGTGCCATTAATTTGGCCTGCAAAATAAAGCCCCGCTATCCCCTTGGTCTCAAGGCTGTGATGCAGGTCACGAGGATCAAAGAAGTCATACTCGATGGCGTAACCCGGTCGCGTGATCGCCGCCTTTTCCAAACCCCGGATCGAGCGAACCAACTGCAATTGCGTATCGAAAGGTAAAGACGTCGATATGCCGTTAGGGTAAAGCTCTATGGATGTCAGTCCCTCAGGCTCAATAAAAATTTGATGCGAATCTTTATCGGCGAAGCGGTGAATTTTATCTTCAATGCTCGGACAGTATCGGGGGCCAACGCCTTCAATCGTCCCGCTAAAAAGCGGCGAGCGATCAAGGCCCTCACGGATGATGTCGTGAGTTTGGGTATTGGTCTCCGTGACCCAGCAACACCGCTGCTCCGGATGCTGGTCCCGGCTGCCCAGCAACGACATAACGGGCCTTGGTTCGTCCCCCCATTGTTCCGCCATCGCGGCGGTATCCACCGACCTGGCATCTAATCGGGGCGGCGTTCCGGTTTTCAGTCGCCCCACCCGAGGGCACAGCTCGCGGAGGCGATCTGCCAATCCAATGGCTGCCTGGTCCCCCATACGCCCACCTGAGCGATTTTCCTCACCTACGTGCAACTTCCCGTGAAGGAATGTGCCCGCTGTCAGCACTACCGCTTTAGCGCGAAAGGCAATGCCAGTGCGAGTCACCACACCCGAAACGACGCCAGCCGTCAGTTCAATATCCTCCACCGAGTCCTGAAACAGATCGACGCCATCGGTCTGCTCCAGCACTGAGCGAATTGCCTGACGGTACAACACCCGATCAGCTTGCACGCGCGTGGCCCGGACTGCTGACCCCTTCCGGGCATTCAGCACCCTGAACTGTATGCCCGCTTGATCTGTCGCACGAGCCATCACGCCACCCAGCGCATCAATCTCCCGGACCAGGTGACTTTTGCCGATACCGCCGATCGCGGGGTTGCAAGACATCTGACCGAGAGTGTCGATGGCATGAGTGATCAAGAGCGTGCGAGCACCGGTGCGCGCCGCAGCAAGCGTCGCTTCGGTCCCGGCGTGGCCGCCGCCAATCACAATGACATCGTAATGCTCGGGGTGTCGGATCATTCTTGTGGAACTTAAGAGCAAAGGGCCGAGAGTATAAACGGGTCGCCTTCAAGCATGAACTCCGGCTTTTGGTGATTCTGACCAGGTGCTTTCCTGATCAATAAACCGTGCTTTGCCTTTCCTATATTATCAATTAAATAAAAGGTTGAAATAAGAAGAATACTTTAATGTTATTGTTATTAGGGACAGCTTTACGGGTGGAAAAACACAAAAAGAACCTATTTTTCAGCCGCTTAAGGCTTGGATAATGCGTTGAAGAAGCCAGCCGGAGACACTGGCCTCGCTGGTGATAATATGGGGATCGGTTCCCTTTAACGTAGCGCAGAATGATCTTCACAGCGCTATTCTCACATTGCCCCTGCTGCTATCTACAAGATCATCCACAGCAGAGACGCGGTGTGACGCACGATGGATCTTTGTTGAGAAAAGTTGTGGATGAATCGTGGACCGCTATTGGACGGTTAACGTTTAAGCAATGGTGGCTTCGTTTATGGCTGGGCCTTGTGGGGCAAAATGCGTTGCGTGCGAAGACCGCCTCACTTGCCGATACAAAAGGAGGAAAAAATCTCTCCTAGCAGCTCATCTGCACCAAAAGCGCCGGTGACGGCGCCGAGCTCTGTGTGGACGCGCCTGAGGTCTTCTGCCAGTAGTTCGCCAGCCAGACTCTCCTGAAACCGTTCGCTAGCCTCATCCAGCGCGGCTTCAGCTCTGTTCAAACAGGTGACGTGACGCTCTCTGGCGCTAAAGGGTGAGGTGGTTTCAGCCTCGCCCATACCAAGACAGCGAATGATCAGTTGTTCGAGGTCGTGAATGCCTGCGCCAGTCACAGCCGAAACTGCAACGGTCGGTGAGTGTGATTCGTCTTCTTGGTCTGCTGCGTTCAACACCCCCGGTGGACGACCAGATAAATCTATTTTGTTCAGCACGCGGATGACGGATTGTGCCGTGTCGCTGGGAGAGAGTTCGCTGTGCTTGGGCTCTCGATCGTCCATTACTTCGATAATGATATCGGCGGTGTCGAGCGCTGCCTGCGCCCTTTCGATCCCCTTTTGCTCTATGGCATCGGTAGCGGCGCGGATACCTGCCGTATCGCACAGTTGGATCGCCACGCCCTCGATAGCAATCGATTGTCTGATGACATCGCGTGTGGTCCCCGGAACGTCGGTTACGATAGCCACAGCCTGATCGGCTAACCGATTCATCAGGCTACTTTTGCCCGCGTTGGGCGCACCGGTCATCACAATTTGTGCGCCGCGACTCAACAGCGCCCCCCTCCTGGCCTGGGTGGTTAATGTCGCTAACGCTTCCTTTAATTCGAGCAGTGAACTGGCGATCCGTCCTTCATTGAGAAAGTCGACTTCTTCCTCGGGAAAGTCGATAGCAGCCTCGACATAGATCCTGAGGTCAATGACGCGCTGATTGATCTGATTAACGGCTTCTGAGAATGCCCCCTGTAAGGAAGCGGTGGCTTGCCGGGCCGCTTGTTGCGTCGGCGCATCGATTAAGTCGGCGAGGCCTTCAGCCTGAGTGAGGTCCATTTTGTTATTGAGAAAGGCCCGCTCAGAGAATTCTCCTGGTCTCGCTAACCGCGCGCCCCGAGCCAGACAGGCTTCGAGTAGCAGGTTGGTCACCATCACGCCGCCGTGGCAATGGAACTCGACAACATCTTCTCCGGTGAATGAGGCCGGGCTTTGAAAAAAAAGCGTTAGACCTGTATCGAGAACGCTATTGTCCTCGGCGAAAAAACGGGTGAGGAGAGGCTGTCTGGCGTGTACGGTTTTATGTGTCAGAAGCTCGGCAATGGGAAGTGCTTTTGGCCCGGACACACGAATAATGCTGACGCCACCGCGCCCGGGAGGTGTCGCAATGGCGGCTATGGTGTCCTGATCAAGCGCGAGACTGTTGGATGACACAGTAGCTAATAGCGCAGTGGCTCAGACGGCACTGCTCTCAATTCTGCGATTGATGAGGAATTGCTGTCCCATTGACAGCAAGTTATTGCAGAGCCAATAGAGCACCAGTCCCGCCGGGAACCATAAAAAGAAAAAGGTGAAGACAATGGGCATCCATTGCATGATTTTTGCCTGCATGGGATCTGGTGGTGCCGGGTTCAACTTCTGCATGTAATACATGCTCGCCCCCATCAGAATGGGCAGCACAAAATATGGATCCATGACCGACAGGTCTTCGATCCACAAGGCGAAAGGCGCCTGCCTCAATTCAACCGACTCCATCAATACCCAGTACAGCGCGATAAATACAGGCATCTGGATGAGGATGGGGAAGCAGCCTCCCAGCGGATTAATTTTTTCTTTTTTATAAAGCTCCATCATGGCTTGAGATTGCTTGGCCTTGTCATTGGCATATTCTTCTCTTATCGCCAGAATGCGGGGCTGCACTTTGCGCATTCGTGCCATCGACTTATAGCCTGCGGCAGACAGCTGGAAGAACGCCAGTTTTACCAGCAACGTGAGGAAGATGATGGCGACCCCCCAATTGATCACAACGCTTTGGATCATCGTCAACAACCAGAAAAGGGGCTGGGCAATCCACCAAAGCCAGCCGTAATCCACCACCAGATCAAGATGTGTCGCCAGGTCGGCCAGCACAGACTGATTTTTGGGTCCCACGTACAGCCAGTTACTGATGGTCTTTGTTTCTGCCGGTGCAATCACCATGGCGGGGCCGGTGTAACCGATGATGTTGTCGCCGGATCGGGTTTGGCGTGTCCTGAACCGGTAGGTGTTATCCGGATCGGGCACCCACGCGCTGACAAAATAATGTTGCAGCATCGCAATCCAACCGCCGGTGATATCAGCACGGAAGGGGTCCTTGGCCATATCCTCAAAGTCGAACTTGGTAAATCGCTGGTCGGGTTGTGTCAGGGCAGATCCGAGAAAAGGTTGCATACCCATCCCCGCGTCACTGGCAACAGGCGCGGGCGAGCTGTCGCGTTTGAGCTGCACAAACGGCGTCAACTGAGCCGCTTCGGCTGCCAGGTTGGTGACGGTGTAGTGAACGCCGATGGTGTGGCTACCGGGCTCAAAGTCAAAGTGCTTGCTTACTCGTAGCGCGCTGCCGGTGCCGGTGTAGTCAATGATTACTTCCAGCGGCTCTCCCCCTGACATGGTGTACAGGTCTTGCGACGCGCGGTAACGCGCGCGCTGGTTTTGGTCGATCCCGTTGGGCCCAACCAAACCCGATTGCGCAACATAGGTGCGCATCGCGTTTCGCTCCAGTAATACAAAAGGATCGGCTGGGTCATCAAGGGTTTTTGGGTAGTTCTTGAGTGCCGCGCCGACCACATCGCCACCTTCAAGGTCGATTTTGATCTCCAATACATCGGTATGCACCGTCACAATCCGACCAGTCGCAGTGTTGGCAGGGCTGCCGCCGTCAGGTGCTTGGCCACTGTTAAGTTTGATATCTTCGACCGGGGGAAGATCCATGTCGTTTTGAGATGTGTTGCCCATCACCGCCATCTCGCCGGGGGTGTCGGGTGCCGCCGTTTCTACCTCCACCATGGGCACTGCGGGGAGCGCTGCCTCCTGCTGGGCGGTGCTAAATCGGGTCCACTCCCCTAACAGCATCAAGCCCAGCAAAACACTGGCAGCGATGAGGGCGTAACGAGGGATATCCATGATGTGGTCTCGATCTCAGTGAGTGTGTTGAGGGGTTTTGGCTGGTGGCACGGGGTCAGCGCCGCCTGCACACCAAGGGTGACAGCGCAATAATCTGCGACCGGTCAACCAGACGCCGGATAGAGTACCGTGGGTCTTCAGCGCGTCAATCCCATATTGTGAGCAGGTGGGCGTGAAACGACAGGACCTGCCGAGCCAGGGGCTGAGGGTCAGTTGATAGCCGCGGATCAACAAGGCAAGGCCGGTGGCCACATATAGGTCAACCCACCGTAGCCACTGCATTACGAGTTCACCTTTTGTTCCAGTGTGCGCCAAAGCCGTTCTAGCTCGCGCCAAACGCTGGGGTTATCCATTTGATCAGCACCTGACCGCGCCAGGACCACCAGATCCATGGCTGCTTCAAAAGGATGGCGTCGGAACTGTTCCCGCACCAGCCGTTTGATGCGGTTGCGCCTCGCGGCTCGGCGAATGTTTTTTTTGGCGACCACAACACCCAGTCTGGACGATTGCGTCGCGCCGGGTATTGCAAGGAGAAGAAAGGCGCCGCTGTTGACCTTGTACTTCGAGCCCTCAAACACTCGCCGGTAGTGGTCGGGTTGAGATAGCTTGGCAGTATGAGGAAAGGTGGGCATGGCCCACAACGACAGGTTGTGCGAGGTGCTTAAGCGGACAGACGCCGGCGCCCTCGCGCGCGGCGACGAGAAAGGGCTTTGCGGCCGTTTTTGGTAGCCATGCGGGCGCGGAACCCGTGATTGCGCTTACGCTTGAGAACGCTAGGCTGAAATGTACGCTTCATGGCGGTTACCTTTCCATCTTCGTTTAATACTGCCGCTGTATTGCAACAGGATTGCTACTGGGGACACTTATCGGGCCTGGTAGCTCTACGGGGCGCGGATTATAGGTAGCCTTTCCGGTCTATGCAAGATGTCGGATGAGCGACCTCAGCTCCGTGTGCTGGGCGAGGAAAATTTAATCCACGCTCGCCAACCCGTTTTGGGGCTAATGCGTGTGATCGAAGCATCCACTGAAAAAGCTACGATTTCAGGGGCTTGCCTCAGACGGTCTACCTCTTAGGTGATGGGCACGCCGCAGCCACGCATTTCGGGGTGATGCCGAAAACCACAGGTTGGCCCAAAGATAAACACAGCCTATCCACAGGTGGGAAAGTTTTTTCTTGCAAATGCTGGTCGCTTGGTTTAGCCCACACAGAAACAACCAAACCATTGATTTTTGTCAAGTTAAAACCTGTTGATCAACAAAAGGGTTTGTGGATAACTAGGCGCCTTCAGCGTAGGACCGGCCAAACACACTCTGGAGAGTTTGGGAAACGGCAGGAGCCTGCCATCCCTAAGAATAGCCTTTGTAAAAGGGAAGATTTGAACACAATCGGAGAAGCACGTTGGTTGCCCCCCAGCCCCTCACGGATCCCTGGCAGCACTGCCTGAGTCGACTCAGCGGTGATATTCCCCAGCAGCAATTTAATACCTGGATCAGGCCTTTGCGGGCTGAGTGGCAGGAATCTGGCCTGGTGTTATCCGCGCCGAACCGGTTCATCCGAGATTTCGTGGCGGAAAAGTATCTGCCGCTGATTCATACCTATTTGCTCGATGTGGTGGCGCCGGCGGCGGCACAGGCATCTGTCACCGTGCAGAGCGGACAGCCAACGGCGTCATCCTCGGTGACACCGATTGCGTCGGGCGCGGCGCAGGCACTCTCGCGGCCTGCAGACGCTCCTCCACGCCCAGCACCTGCCGCCCTCTTATCGCCGTCCAATCTGGTTGAGGGCTACACCTTTGAGCGGTTTGTCGAGGGCAAAAGCAATCAGTTGGCCTTGGCGGCTGCGCAGCAGGTAGCGGGGCATCCCGGCTCGTCTTACAACCCCCTGTTTTTGTATGGCGGTGTCGGGCTCGGAAAGACACACTTGATGCACGCGGTCGGCAACGCCATGCGCCGCCAAAACCCCGAGGCGAAAATTGTTTACCTGCACTCTGAGCGATTTGTCGCGGATATGGTAAAGGCGCTGCAGTTGAACGCGATCAATGACTTCAAGCGCTTCTACCGTTCCGTCGACGCCCTGTTAATCGATGACATTCAATTCTTCGCCAACAAAGATCGCTCTCAGGAAGAGTTCTTTCACACATTCAACGCGCTGCTCGAGGGCGGTCAGCAGATGATCCTCACTTGCGACCGTTATCCCAAGGAAATAGAAGGTGTTGAGGAGCGCTTGAAGTCTCGCTTCGGCTGGGGCTTGACGGTAGCGGTGGATCCGCCAGACTTGGAAACACGCGTGGCGATCTTGATGAAAAAAGCGGAGCAAAGTCATATATCGCTCGCACCAGACGCGGCATTTTTCATCGCGCAACGCATCCGCTCTAACGTTCGGGAGCTTGAAGGTGCGTTGAAGCGGGTGATCGCCAGTGCGAATTTCACGGGGCGGCCGTTTGATATTGATTTGATTAAAGACAGCCTCAAAGACCTGCTTGCCCTGCAGGACAAACAGGTCTCTCTGGATAACATCAAGCGCAAGGTGGCCGAGTATTACAAAATCAAGGTGGCCGACTTGATGTCCAAGAGGCGCAATCGCTCGGTGGCGAGGCCAAGACAGGTGGCGATGGCGATGGCAAAAGAGCTCACACACCACAGCTTGCCCGAGATCGGTGATGCGTTTGGTGGGCGAGACCACACGACAGTTTTGCATGCGTGTCGTAAAATCAGAGAGCTACGGGATGTCAGCCCCGATATCAGCGAGGACTATCAAAACTTGCTGCGCGCGCTGACCACCTGATTGGCCAAGACCGGGCGTGCGCACTGTCCGGTGACTGCAAAACACGGAACGAGCTGAAAATATGAAATTTTCCATTGCCCGCGATGCACTCATCAAACCATTGAATTTGGTGGCGGGGGTCGTTGAGCGACGGCAAACGCTACCCATTTTGTCAAATGTATTGCTGGTCATCGAGGACAAAACCCTCTCGCTCACCGGCACCGACCTCGAGGTTGAACTGGTTGGACGTGTCGAACTGGAGGCGGCAGGTGTGGATGGTGAGGTCACGGTACCCGCCAGAAAACTGGTTGATATCTGTAAATCACTTCCCGAGGGTTCCACAATAGAATTCTCAATGGAGGCGGGCAAGGCGACGGTGAAGGCTGGTCGCAGCCGCTTCACCTTGTCCACCTTGCCAGCCGCAGACTTCCCGGCCGTGGAGGGCGGCGCGGGCACGGTTACGCTGTCCCTCGATCAATCGTTGGTGAAGCAACTGATCGACAGCACCGCGTTTGCGATGGCCCAGCAGGATGTTCGCTATTACCTCAATGGTTCGTACCTGGAAATATTAGGAGGTCGTTTGCGGGTTGTGGCCACAGATGGTCACCGCCTCGCTTTGGCAACCGCACCAGCTTTGGTTGAGGCCGCTGACACAGGGGTCATCATTCCGCGCAAGGGCGTGCTGGAGCTGTCGCGTCTGTTGGATGGCAGCGCGCCCCTGGAGCTCGCGATTGGCACCAACCATATCCGCGCCGCCAATGAACAATTTACCTTCACTTCCAAGCTTGTTGACGGCAAGTTCCCCGATTATGAGCGCGTAATCCCGAAAAATGCCGACAAATCGGTGATTGGCGAGCGAGCTGAGTTGAAGCAGGCCTTCACGCGCACTGCGATTCTGTCAAACGAGAAATATCGCGGGGTTCGATTAAAGTTGTCGGATAACAACCTCGACATCACAGCGAATAACCCCGAGCAGGAAGAGGCCGAAGAAGTGGTGGGCGTCCACTACAGTGCGGGGGAGCTGGAAATTGGTTTCAATGTCAGTTATTTGCTCGATGTCTTGTCGGTGCTGGAGCAGCCCCAGGTTCGGCTGTCTCTGTCAGACGAGGCGAGCTCGGCGTTACTTGAAAACGCGAAGGCGCCCTCAGATGGTGAGCCCGAGCGACTCTATGTCGTGATGCCCATGCGGCTCTGATTACCACCCTAACCGCTTCAGTGCTGAAGCACATCACCATCGAAGGCGTCAGGAACCTGGCGCACGCTCAGGTGGCCCTGCCGGCTGGCGCCACGGTTTTGTTTGGCGCCAACGGCTCAGGGAAAACAAGCTTCCTTGAGGCGATCCATTTGCTGGCCGTGGGCCGCTCTTTCCGCACGCATCAATCAAAACCCGTGATTCGACATGGTATGGCGCATTGTCGGGTGGTGGGAGAGGTGCAGCGTGGCGGGCGCGCAACGATAATGGGACTCGAAAAACATCGTGATGGCGGTGTTAAGGCGCGGGTGGGCGGTGAAAACGTGCCGTCGCTATCCGAATTGGCGTTGCACCTCCCGCTGGTGTTGTTGGACACCGAGGGATTGGGCATTGTCACGGGCCCACCTGAGGGTCGCCGGCGTTTGCTGGACGGCACTTTGTTCCACGTGGAACAGGGGTTTCTGTCCCATTGGAAGCGCTATGCTTTGGCTGTTCGACAGCGTAATAGTGGGCTGCGCCGTGGTACACTTGGTAGCGATAGAGCGTGGCGCCAGGAGATCGCAGAAACCGGGACGCTGCTGACACAGCAACGGCAGGCGGTGGCTAAGAAGCTCGCCAATGAGCTGGCCAGATTGGCGCCCGCCCTCTCCGATGATTTGGCGGGCCTTGAGGTGGTTTTTCGCACTGGCTGGGACCAAAAGTTGTCGCTATTCGAGGCGCTGGAGCGCAATGCGGAGAGCGACAGCACTCAAGGGTTTACTCAGGTCGGCCCGCATAGGGCTGACTTGCGGTTAATGCGCGACGGCGTTTTGGCGGCTGAAGTGCTGTCGCGAGGCCAGCTAAAGCTAGCGTTAGTGGCGCTCAAGCTGGTTCAGGGGGTGCTGATTGAGGAGGCGTCGTCATTGCCACCGCTTTATTTGGTGGATGACTTGCCGGCGGAGTTGGACCGGGAACACTGTGCCAGAGTCTGCGAGCAACTGGGCGCCGGGCGGCAGGTGATATTAACCGCGGTGGATCGTGCGCCGTTGGAGGCCGCTTGGGGCGAGAAACCGCTTAACTTGTTCCACGTGGAGCAAGGCCAGGTGCTCCAAGCGTGATCACGTCGACCCGGGCGCAAAGCGTCGTGTTGCGGACATATTTTATTTAATTGTTGAGTGGGGCTGCATGTCAGACGAAAACGTAGAGAACCCAGAATCAGGGGATTACGATTCCTCCAGCATCAAAGTACTGAAGGGCTTGGATGCTGTGCGCAAGCGGCCCGGTATGTACATTGGGGATACGGATGACGGTACCGGCCTGCACCACATGGTATTTGAGCTGGTGGACAACAGCATTGATGAGGCGTTAGCTGGCCACTGCAGCCAAATTGACGTCATCATTCACCCAGACGAGTCAGTGACAGTGGCTGACAATGGCCGCGGTATTCCCACCGAACAGCACGAGGAAGGTGTGTCGGCCGCAGAGGTCATCATGACGGTGCTGCACGCTGGCGGTAAGTTTGATGATAATACCTACAAGGTGTCGGGCGGCCTCCACGGTGTGGGCGTCTCGGTAGTCAACGCCTTGTCATCTACCCTGCAGCTCACGATTCGCCGCAAAGGCGAGTTGTTTGAACAGACTTATGCGCATGGTGTTCCTGAGACGCCGTTAACGGTTGTGGGTGAGACTAGCGAGACTGGCACCGCCGTGCGGTTTACACCCTCACCGGAGACGTTTAGCAATATTGCTTTTCACTACGATGTGCTGGGAAAGCGGTTACGCGAGCTGGCTTTTTTGAACAGTGGCGTTCGAATTTTCTTGAAGGATGAGCGCTCTGGTGAAGAGGAGTTGTTCGCCTACGAGGGCGGTTTGCGAGCCTTCGTCGAGTTTTTGAATCAGAGTAAGACGCCTATCGCCAAAGTTTGCCATTTTCAGGCAGAGGCCGACGAGGGTGTCGAGGTCGAGGTGGCCTTGCAATGGAATGATGGATTCCAGGAAGGCCTTTACTGTTACACCAACAATATCCCGCAGCGAGACGGCGGTACACACCTGGCGGGTTTTCGCGCTGCCCTCACCCGCTGTTTAAATAATTACATTGAAAAAGAGGGACTTGCGAAGAAAGCCAAGGTCTCAACCACTGGCGATGACGCGCGAGAGGGTCTGACGGCTATTGTGTCGGTGAAGGTGCCTGATCCCAAGTTTTCCTCGCAAACGAAAGACAAATTGGTGTCCAGCGAAGTGAAGGGTGCGGTTGAGCAGGCAATGAACCAGTTCTTTAGCGACTTCCTGATGGAAAACCCTGCCGATGCCAAACTGGTGGTCGGAAAAATGATCGACGCCGCGCGAGCCCGCGAGGCCGCGCGCAAGGCGCGGGAAATGACTCGCCGCAAAGGCGCGCTGGATATTGCGGGCCTGCCAGGCAAATTGGCGGACTGCCAGGAGCGCGACCCGGCGCTGAGCGAGCTTTACCTCGTGGAGGGGGATTCTGCGGGTGGCTCTGCCAAGCAAGGCCGTGATCGAAAATTCCAGGCAATCTTGCCGCTTAAAGGCAAGATTCTGAATGTGGAGAAGGCGCGCTTCGACAAGATGCTGAGCTCCGCAGAGATCGGCAATCTTGTGACCGCGCTGGGCTGCGGCATTGGTAAAGACGAGTTTGATCCAGACAAGCTCCGATATCACCGTATCATTATCATGACGGATGCGGATGTAGATGGATCGCATATTCGCACGCTGTATTTGACCTTCTTTTTCCGGGAGATGCGGGAGCTCATCGATCGTGGGCATGTCTACATCGCGCAACCCCCGCTCTACAAACTGGCGCGCGGTAAGCAAAGTCGGTACCTCAAGGACGAAGCTGCTCTGGCGAAATATTTAACGCAGTCGGCGCTCGAAGAGGCGGCGATATTCACCAACTCGGAGGCGCCACCCTTGGCAGGCGAGGCACTGGCAGAACTGGTCTCGTCATATCAGGCTGTCGCTTCTGACATCGAGCGGCTGGCCCGGGTGTACCCGCGGGACGTGCTCTGGCCAATGATGACAGTGCCGTCATTGGCGACCGAAGACTTAGCGGATGAGAGGGCGGTTCAGGCATTTGCGACTGCATTGAGTGAACACATACTTACCCCGCAGGACAAGTCAGTGCAATACGAGATCTTCGTGCGACAGGATCCGGAGCGCGGGTTTTATTACCCCGTAGTGCGCCGCACAGTCCACAGTGTTGCGACGGATACCGTGCTGAGCCGAGGCTTTTTTGCCTCCCCAGAGTATCTGGCTTTGCGCGCCGTGGGTGAGCGTCTCGATGGCCTAATTGAGGCAGACGGCTTTTTTCAGCGCGGAGAGAAGCGGCACGAAACGCAAGACTTTGCCGCTGGCCTGGACTGGTTGCTGGCGGAGGCCAGGAAAGGCTGCACGATTCAGCGCTACAAAGGTCTCGGTGAGATGAACCCGGAACAACTGTGGGAAACCACGATGGACCCGGAAGCCCGCCGCATGCTGCAGGTCACTATTGAGGATGCCTTCCTGGCCGACCAGATGTTCTCAACGTTGATGGGAGACGATGTGGAGCCGCGCCGGGAGTTTATCGAACAAAATGCGCTGGCAGTGGCCAATCTTGATATTTGATGATCAGCCCCTATTCAGTCTTTTTGGGTGGTAGCTGATCGTTGATGTCCTCGAGCTTCGCCGTCTCAACGTCGGGCTCGATCGGCGCAAGGGCATCGGGAAACGATTTGTTTGCGCGCTGGGATAGCGACTGAAATCGCGACACTTTGCCCAACAAGCCTTGCTTGCCCTGAGTCGCTTTGACCACGTCATTGTATTTGTTGGCGGTGGTCGAAATGGCGTTGCCGAGCGCGTAGAGCCGGTCACCTAACAGGCAGACAGTGTTATAGATGTCACCGGCCCGTTCACTGATTTCCCGTGCTTCCCGATTGCTGTGCTCGATCATCCACAGATTGGCGACGGTCCGGAGAATCGGCATCAGCGTGGTGTGAGACACCAACACCACATTTTTTTGGTAACCATGATTGAACAGCTCTCGCTGGCTGCGCATCACTTCGATGTACGCTGGCTCTACCGGCATGAACATCATCACGAAATCGGGACTCTCCATGCCGGGCAGGTTCGCGTAGTCCTTGGCCGACAGGGCATCGATGTGATTTTTCACCGCCTTTGCGTGCGCTTCCAACGCGGTGGCGAGTTCGGCATCGCTTTCAGCGGTTACCGCCCGCTCGTAGTCGACCAGTGAGACCTTGCTGTCGATGACTAAGTTTTTTCCCTCGGGGAGTCGAATCACGAAATCAGGTAGGTGTCGATCACCCCGCTCATCTCTTACCGCGACTTGTGCGTCGTAGTGCTCACCTCGCCGAAGACCGGCGAGCTCGAGGGTTTTTTCCAACTGGGCCTCACCCCAGTTACCCACCACTTTTTTATCCCCCTTCAGTGCGCGGGTCAGATTCTGCGCTTCACCCGACATGGAGACGCCGACCGATTCGAGATGCTTGATCTGCTCCCCTAGCGATGCGCTGTTGCGCACCATATCGGTGTGCACCTGATTGACGCGCGTTTGAAACTGATCAATTTTTTCAGCGAGCGGTTTCAGCAGGCTATCGAGGCTTTTTTGATTCGTGGTTTCCAATGCCTTACCGGACGATGTGAGCAGCTTTTGGCCAATCACCTCTAATTCAGTGCGAAAGGTGGTGCGAGATTCTTCCACCCATTTCATCTGGTTCTGATGATGGGCGTCGCGCTCTGAAAGGGTGGCGCTCTGGGCGCTGAGCTGTGCCTTTACCGAGGACAGCTCCTGCTGCAGGGTCGACAGTTCGGATTCAAGGGCATGATTGCGTTCACTGGCCAGGGCTGCGGCGGTCTTTTGCGCGACGGCCTCTGCTTGCGCTGCGGTGAGCTCCCGGCGTCGCTTTTGCAGTTGCAGCAAACTCAGCAGTAGGCCTGCTACGCTGGCCGCGGCTAAGCCCAACCAGAAGAGGGGCCCGACGGTCATTCCGCCGCCGATGACAGCAGCGCCAGATCAGCGACCTGTGTAAACAGGACTCGCAGACCATCGAGCAGTCGCAAGCGATTCAAGCGCTCAGTGGGGTCCTCCGCATTGACCATGACGCCGTCAAAAAACGCGTCAACAGGTCCGCGAAGTTGAGCGAGCTCATCGAGCGCGCTTTGATAGTTCCTGTCTGCCAGCAACGGCGCTAATGTCGACCCAACACGGCTAATCGCCTCGTGCAGTGCGTGCTCCGCCTCATGAACGAAGAGGTTGGGGTCGGCGGGTGTGCCGTCAAGGTTGTCGGCTTTCGCCAGAATATTGGCGACTCGCTTATTGGCTGCGGCGAGGTGCTCGGCCGTTTCGGTTTTGGCGAAGGCGCTCAGCGCCCGCACGCGCAGATCGATGTCAAACAGGTCGGTCGCGCCCGCCGCCAGCGCTGCACGGACCACAGAGATATTAATCCCGTCGTCGTCGTACCAGTTACCCAGCCGCTCAGTGATGTAATGCGACACCAGGTCGGGGGTGTCGGGAGATAGCTCGGCAGTATGTTGCTCGACTACGGCCTGCAACAGCTTGGGTAGAGAAAGTGGCTTTTCAAGGTTGATGAGCATCCTGATCACAGCCAGCGACGCTCTGCGCAGCGCAAAAGGATCTTTTGAGCCGGTAGGGGGCTCACCAATGCCAAAAATCCCTACTAATGTATCGAGGCGGTCCGCCAATGCGACGGCGGTTGCCTCGTGAGACGGCGGCAATTCGTCTCCGGCAAACCGGGGGTAATATTGGTACTCAATGGCCTCGGCTACCCCGGCACGTTCGTCATCATGGCGCGCATATTCTGCGCCGGCAATACCCTGTAGCTCGGGGAATTCGAGCACCATTTCCGACACCAGGTCGCACTTGCTCAGCGCGGCCGCTCTGACCGCGGTCGCCTCGTCGGCGCCGATCGCGTCTGCCAGCTGTTTGGTGATAGCAACGATGCGGTGGGTCTTGTCCAGCAAGCTTCCCAAATGGTGTTGAAACACGACGCTGCCCAACCGCTCCTGTCGCGAGATGAGCGGCGATTGCTTGTCGTTGGCGAAAAAGAAAGCCGCATCGCTCAACCGGGGCCGGATCACGCGCTCGTTTCCTGCGACAACCTGCTCTGGCTGCTGGCTCTCAATGTTGGCGACAGTGATGAAGGCGGGTAGCAATGACCCGCTGCTCGCATCGTTGAGATGAAAGTACTTCTGATGGGTCTTCATGGCCGAGATCAGTGCCTGGGCGGGGACAGCCAAAAACTCTGGGTCGAAGCTGCCCCGAAAGGCTGTTGGCCATTCCACAAGACCCGTGACCTCATCCAACAGGTCATCAGACAGCGCCACGACCTCGCCCTTATTCGCCAGCCCAAGGACTTGTTCTGCGATCATTGCGCGTCGCTCGTCCTGATCGACCAGCACTCGTGCCTCGCGTAGGGCATCTCGATACGCTGCGGGAGAGCTGATGGCCACGGGCGCGTTGTGATGAAAGCGATGCCCACGACTTTCCCGGCCGCTCTCCAGTCCGAATAGCTGAAGTGGCAGGACGGCATCTCCAAGCAACAACACCAGCCACTGCACGGGGCGTAAAAACTCGTCGCGGGACCGACCCCACCGCATACGCTTTGACACGGGTATGCCAGCAACGGCAGTGGCGATCATGTCTGGAATCACCTCGGCGGCCTGCGCGCCTTTTAACGATACGTGAGCGGCGACACGCTCCACGCCCTGTTCCTCAACGACGATCAGGTCGTCTGCAGAGACGCCTTGTTTGCGGGCAAAACCCTCTGCGGCCTTGGTCCACGCACTGCTATCATCCTTGGCTGCAGAGACGGGCGGCCCCACCACCTGATGTTCACTATCGGGGCCTTTGATCGCGAGATTTTCAACCCATACTGTCAGGCGTCGCGGTGTTGAAAACGCCTGAGCTTTTGCGAAGGGCAGGCCAGCTTCCGTCAGGCCATTGGTTACGCCCTGACACAAAGCGGTGGCCATGGCCGAGATCTCACCGGCAGGCAACTCCTCGGTGCCCAGCTCGAACAATAAGTCGGCGGTGCTCATGATTTGTTACCTGCAGCCGCTTCCAGTTGCGCGAGCGTGGCAGCGGCCAGTTCAGGATCAGCTTGCGGAAAGCCGAGCGCACCTCGTGCGGCCACATAGGCCTCGGCAGCCGCCCGCGCCAATGCGCGGACGCGCAAGATATAGCGCTGTCGCTCTGTCACACCAATCGCGCGACGCGCATCAAGCAAATTGAACGTGTGAGATGCCTTCATCACGTGCTCGTAGGCGGGCAGTGGCAACTGCCTTTCTGCCAGTCGCATCGCTTCGCGCTCATAGAAATCGAACTGGGAGAACAAATAGTCGACATCAGCCTCGACAAAGTTAAAGGTCGACATTTCCACCTCGTTCTGGTGGTAAACATCGCCGTAGGTGACCGGCCCGGAGGGGGTGTTTGCCCAGACGAGGTCATAGACTGACTCGACACCCTGCAGGTACATCGCGATGCGCTCCAGACCGTAGGTCAGCTCACCTGTAACGGGGTGGCACTCCAGCCCACCGGCTTGTTGAAAGTAGGTGAACTGACTGACTTCCATGCCATTCAACCACACCTCCCAACCCAGGCCCCAGGCGCCCAGCGTGGGTGATTCCCAGTTGTCTTCGACAAAACGGATATCGTGAACCAGCGGGTCGATGCCCAGCGCGAACAGGCTGCCGAGGTAAAGATCCTGAAAATCGGCCGGAGAAGGCTTCATGACCACCTGAAATTGGTAGTAGTGCTGCAGGCGATTGGGGTTTTCGCCATATCGACCGTCAGCGGGGCGCCGACTGGGCTGGACGTAGGCAGCGTTCCAGTTTTCGGGGCCGAGCGCGCGCAAGAAGGTGGCGGGATGAAAAGTGCCGGCGCCCACTTCCATGTCCAGAGGTTGTAGCACCACGCAGCCGTGCTCAGCCCAGTAGTCCTGCAACCGCAGAATAACCTCTTGAAATGTTGCAGGCGCCACGAGGTACAACCTAAAGTCGTTGAGAGCGGTTAGTATAACTGCGTTGCCCGCGCCATAATCATTTTTCCAACACTGACCCCGTTAAATTCCCCTTAACGTATGCTTGCATCGCCCAAACCCCTCTGGCTGGAGTGGACTGTCATTTTGCTAATCAGATTGATGATCGTGGTGACGCGCCTCATGCCACTGGCTTGGGCCCGCGCGTTGGGCAGAACGGTCGGGGCGGGTCTTTATCATTTCAACGGTCGGATCAGGCGGGGCTAAAGAGATGACCCAGATCACCGGGAAAGCCATCGCGGGTCTCATCGGGTTTATGGCGTTTGGCCCGGCCGGGCTCCTGTTTGGTTTGGTGTTGGGCCACGCTTTTGACAGAGGGCTGTGGCGTGCACTGCAGCTTTCCGGGCCCGAGGCCGTGCACATCATGCGCGCGCAATTTTTTGAAACCACGTTCACCCTGCTGGGATTTGTTGCCAAGGCGGATGGCCGCGTGTCCGAGGCGGAGGTCGCCCAAACCGAGACGCTGTTTGGTCAGCTTCGACTGAATGCCGCCCAGCGCCGCAGTGCGATCGAGCACTTCAAAACGGGGTCAGCGTCCGGCTTCGATCCCGCTCCTACCGTCGCCAGGTTCAACGATTGTCTGGGTCCCCGGCGTCAGGCACAGCACACGCTGATGGCTTTTTTGATCGGTATTGCACTGGCTGATGGCACTTTCTCGGAGACTGAGCGCGGCGCGTTATACCGATTATCGGAGTTGCTGGGCTTGCCGCGGCGTGAGGTGGACCAGCTGATCTCCATGGTCAACGCGCAGGCCCAGTTCCAGAAGCGAAGCTACCAGCAATCGAGTGCGGGAGGGGGTTATCGCCCCCGCTCTGCCGAGACGGAGCTGAACACCGCCTATGCCGCACTGGGTCTGAAGGCTGACGCTTCGGACGCGGAGATCAAGCGGCGCTATCGCAAGCTGATGAGTCAGAACCACCCAGACAAGCTCATCGCCGAGGGCGTCCCCGATGAATTACTCCGGGTCGCCACTGAACGGGCCCAGGAAATCACAGCCGCCTATGAGGTTATTCAACAAGCGCGCGGGGCTAAATAGCCACGCTCCTGCGCAAGCTCACTGCGAAGCAAATTATTCGAGATATAAAAAATAGCTCAGCGTTAGCAACATGAGATCAATGCCGCCAGAACGCGGGCGTAAGCAATACCAGCAGGGTAAAGACCTCCAGCCGGCCCATGAGCATGGCGAGGCAAAGAGTCAGCTTGCCCGGTTCGCTGACAGCACCATAGTGTTTGGCCACTTCGCCGAGCCCTGGCCCGAGATTGTTCATCGTGGCCACCACGGCGGAGAAAGCGGAGACAAAGTCTAGGTTGGTTGCCAGCAAGGCCAGCCAGATCAGCACAAAGCAGAACATATATACCGCAAAGAAACTCCAGACGGCGCTGATTACTTCGGTTTGTACCCGTCTAGCATCCAGCTTAAGGGGGATCACCGCGTTGGGGTGGAGCAGCTGGCGCAGCTCCCGCACACCCTGGCGGAAGATGAGCAAAATGCGCATGGCCTTCATGCCGCCGCCGGTGGAGCCCACACAGCCACCCATAAAACTCAGAATTAACAGCAGTATCGGCAGAAACAGCGGCCAGACCGAAAAATCCTGGGTGGTGAATCCGGTTGTGGTGGCGATAGAGATAGTCTGGAAGAGCCCGTGAATCATACTATTTTCGAAATTAAGGGTTTCGGTCGTCAGCAGCAGGCAACAGACCACGATCGTCGCAGATGCAATCACGGTGATAAAAAATGCCGTTTCGGAGTCACGAGCATAGACGCGCAGGTTGCGGCGCTGAAGCGCAACAAAGTGCAGCCCAAAGTTGATGGCAGACAGCAGCATGAATACCGAGCTCACCAGCAGCACACGGTTCTGCTCGTAGTGCCCCAGACTGGCGTCATGGGTGGAGAAGCCGCCAATCGCCACTGTGGAAAAAGCGTGGCAGATCGCATGGAACATCGACATACCCGCAGCGAAATAACTCGCCGCGCAGGCAATGGTTAACAGCAAGTAGATCCCGAACAGGGCCTTGGCGGTGCTGGTAATACGCGGTGTCAGCTTGCGATCTTTGGAGGGGCCGGCGCTCTCAGCCCGATATAGCTGCATGCCGCCGATGCCAAGCATGGGCAGGATCGCCACGGCCAGCACAATAATACCGATGCCACCCAGCCACTGCAGCAGTTGCCGGTAGAACAGTAACGACTGTGGCAATTTGTCGAGGCCGGTAATCACCGTTGCGCCGGTGGTGGTGAGGCCCGAGATCGATTCAAAAATTGCGCCGACGGGGGTCAGGGCGAGATCGGGGGCAAGCCACAGCGGTATGGCGCCGAACAAACCCAGCACAACCCAAAACAGCGCGGTGACCATGAACCCGTCGCGGATATTCAGATCGCGACTCAGGTGCCGCGTCGGCAGCCACAGCATAACGCCGGCAAACAGCGTGGTGGCGAGCCCTGTGGCAAATGCGGACTCGATACCATCTTTGGCGATCAGCGACAGGAGCAGCGATGGCAACATCGCGGTGCTGAACAGGATCAGCAAGACGCCGATGATCTTGAACGCCATGGCGAATTGCATCAGATGAAGCCGAATCCCACCGCAAACAATTTTTCGACTGCAGAAATCTGCGTGCGGTCGGTCAAGAAAAGAATGACGTGGTCATTGGCTTCGATCACCACATGATCATGCGCTATCAGCACGGCGTCTCCGCGCAGGATGGCCCCAACGGTCACACTAGAGGGGAGGTTCAATCCGTCCAGCCTTCGTCCCACGACCTTGGATGATCGTGAGTCCCCATGCGCTGTCACTTCGATGGCCTCAGCGGCACCGCGGCGCAACGAGTGCACGGCGCTGATGTCACCGCGTCGAACATGCATGAGCAGGCTGCTAATAGTGATTTGCTGCGGTGAGATGGCGATGTCGATTTCCTCGCCAATCAAGTCCGCATAGGCTGAATTGGTGATCAGTGTGATCGCCTTTTTCGCGCCAAGCCGTTTCGCCAACATGGACATCATGATGTTGGATTCGTCGTTGTCCGTGAGTGCGCAAAAGACGTCGGTATTTTCGATATTTTCCTGTTGGAGCAGCAGCGGTTCATTGCCGCTACCGTGCAATACGATGCTGCTTTCCAGTATGTCTGATAGCACCCGGCACCGGTCATAGGAGCGCTCGATGACTTTGACCTGGTAGTCCTTTTCGAGACGCTTTGCGAGTGTGGCGCCGATGTTGCCGCCCCCTGCAATCATGATCCGTTTGTAGGGCTTATCTACCTCGCGAAGCTCGGACGTCACATCGCGGATATGTTCCCTGGCGGCAATAAAAAACACTTCGTCGTCAGGCTCGACCACCGTCCCACCCTCGGGAATGATGGGCTCGCCGCCGCGCCTGAAAATCGCCGCGACCCGGGTGTCCACCCGAGGCATGTGCTCGCGAATCTCCTGCAATTCCCGCCCGACAATGGGCCCGCCTGCGACCGCTTTCACCGCAACCAGCCGAATGCGGCCCTCGGCAAAATCAAGCACCTGCAGTGAGCCGGGGTTGGCGATGAGCTGCTCGATATTTTTTGTCACGAGCTGCTCGGGGCCGATGATGACGTCGACCGGAATCGAACCCGATTCAAACAGCGCCTGATGTTTGGCGAGGTAGTCTGCGGAGCGCACGCGGCTGATCTTGGTGGGCGTTCTGTACAATGTGAAAGCCACTGAGCAGGCCAGCATGTTGATCTCATCACTGTCGGTGACCGCAATCAGCATGTCGGCGTCCTCTGCGCCCGCGTTCAGTAATGCGGAGGGGTGAGCCCCGTTGCCCAACACCGTCCGGATATCCAGCCGTTCCTGGAGTCGCTTCAGGGTGACGGCGCGCTCGTCGACGACTGTGATGTCGTTTTGCTCATCGGCGAGGTGTTCAGCCAGCGTGCCGCCGACTTGCCCCGCTCCGAGGATAATGATCTTCACCGGCCTCTGGACCCTCCCAACGACCCGACGACACCTTAAACCAAGTGAAACCCGCCACGCCATGTGGATTACTTACGTTGGTGGAGGGGCTTGCAGTGCTACTCGGTGGTTTTGCGCAACAACGCAAAATACAGCCCGTCGCCACCATGCTGATCCGGCAAGGTCTGCCAGCCACGCTGGCGCGGCATCCCGGTGCCAAGTGTTAGCGCGTCAATCTGCGCACCGTGTTGGGCGGCGAACCGGTCGACGACCTCGTCGTTTTCTGCGGCCAACACCGAGCAGGTGACATAAAGCAATCGACCTCCCGGCTTCAGGGCCGGCCAGAGCCCAGCCAATATAGCCAGTTGTTGGCCGGCAAAACCCGCGATGTCGTCTGGCTCTCTGAGGATTTTGATATCCGGGTTGCGTCTCATGACACCGGTGGCAGAGCAGGGCACGTCGGCCAGAATGGCATCGAAGGGTGTGGCCAGAAGCGTGTCCGGTAGCGCGCTGGCGTCGGCTACGAGCGGGGTCAGTTGAAGATCCAGCCGCTCGGTATTTTCAATGACGCGCTGTAATCGGGGCTCGCTGATGTCCAGTGCGACCAGCTCCTCAATGGCGGGCTGGAGCTCGAGCAGATGACAGGCTTTACCCCCCGGTGCCGAACACGCATCGAGAATCCGCTCACCGGCCTGCGGGTCCAAGAGGCGAGCGACCAGTTGGGCCGCGCTGTCCTGAACGCTGGCGACACCCTCGATAAAGCCGGGCAACGATCCCACATCGACCGGTCGACGGAGCACGACACCGTCGTCTGAAACGGCGCAGGGTGTTGCCTCTATCTCTGCTTCTGTCAGCGAGTGCAGGTAGTCATCCCGGGTACTTTTAAGTTGGTTGACCCTCAAGGTCATGGGCGGCCGATGGCGAGCAGCAAAGGCGATCTGCTCCGCGGCGTCGTCATACTGAGTGCTCAGCGCGGCGTGCAGCCAGGCAGGCAGTGCCCGCTGTGCCGCTGGCGACAGCGCCTCGGCGGCGACACTCTCCTGACGTTGGTATGCGCGCAGTACGCCATTCACCACCCCTTTGGCCCAGGGCTTCTTAAGTGCCCGGGAGGCGTTGACGGTCTCTGAAACGACCGCGTGGGCGGGGGTGCTCAGGTGCTCAAGCTCATAAAGCCCAATACACAGCAGGGCCATGATGTCCTGGTCTTTTCGTCGCAGCGGCTTGGCGAGAAAGCTGAGGCAGACTGCTTCGAGGCAGTGCCATTCCCGTAGCGTGCCGTACACCAACTCCTGGCAAAGTGGCCGCTGCATGGTGGCTACCGCATCGAGTGCTTCCGGCAGGAGCCGGTTTAATGACTGCCCGGCGATTACCCGACCAATGATGTCCGCCGCAACGGCCCGGGGCGAGGACACGATCAGCTTAGGTTAGCGTCGCCAAGGCGCTGCCCGGGTTGAAATAGTGCCTGATGACCACGCAAGAGGGTGGCCACAGACTGTGCCTTCGCCCCGGGGAGCTGCGCCTCGGTGATGACCAGTTGTCCCTCACCGCAGCTCACCCGAATACCGGCTTCCTCGGCTGCGATGATCTCGCCTGAGTTCCCTTCGTGAGGTTCATCGACGGCATGAGCGGATAACACCTTGAGTCTGTCGCCGCCAAGGTGGGTGTAACAGCCGGGCGCCGGATGAAACGCTCGCACTCGTCGCGCCAGCACGGCTGCGGCTGCTGACCAATCGAGCGCACCCTCCTGCTTGGAGATCTTATGGGCGTAGGTGGCCTGACTGTCATCCTGTGGCGCGGCGGTGGCTAATAGGTTGTGAATGTTCTCAAGACTGTCGACCAGTGCGGTGACACCGAGTTGAGCAAGATCATCAAGCAGCGCGCCGCTGGAGTGGTTGGTGCTGATGGGCAGCGTTCGGGTGAGGAGCACGGGGCCGGTATCCAGGCCGGGCTCCATCGCCATAATACTGACGCCCGTCTCGGTATCTCCCGCTTCGATCGCGCGCTGGACCGGTGCGGCACCGCGCCACCGCGGTAATAAAGAGGCGTGAACATTGAGGCAACCCAGCCGCGGGATATCCAATATGGCGGCGGGCAGAATCAGCCCATAGGCCACAACCACCAGAATGTCGGCGTGGTAATGCGACAGGGTGGCCTCGCTGTCAGCGTTTTTCAGTGACGCTGGTTGCCAGATAGGCAGTTCTGCGTCGAGTGCCACCGCCTTGACTGGGGAGGGTTGCAGGCGTTTTCCTCGGCCCGAGGGCCGATCGGGCTGGCTCATCACCGCAACGATCCGGTGGGGTGAATCAATCAGACCCTGAAGATGTCGGGCAGCGAAGTCCGGGGTGCCCGCGAAAACCACTTTGAGCGGTATCGACATCGATCAGGCGCGGCGTTTTTGTTCTTTGACGAGCTTGCTGCGAATGCGCTGTCGCTTCAGCGGTGACAGGTAATCGACGAACAGTTTGCCTTCAAGATGGTCTATCTCGTGCTGCAGACAGATACCCATGAGGCCATCGAGTCGCTCTGTGAATTCGGCGCCGTCGTGGTCGAGTGCCGTGACCTCAACAATCTGGGGCCGCTCGACGGTCTCGTAGAATCCGGGCACAGACAAACAGCCCTCATCATAGGAACCCAGTGTCTCATCGATGACGGTGATCTCGGGGTTAATAAAGACTCTGGGATCCGAATGATCCTCACTGAGATCCATGACAATCACGCGCTCGTGGACATCGACCTGACTGGCCGCCAGGCCAATGCCGGGCGCCGCATACATGGTCTCGAACATGTCATCGACAAGCTGTTGAATTCTTGCATCGACCGCGACAACAGGTACTGCGCGCGTGCGCAGTCGCGGGTCGGGAAACTCAAGAATAGGGAGTAGGGCCATGTGCCGCGCTTCCAGTGCCAATGCGGATGTGTAGTGGAGAAAAGTGTTCGGATTTGGTCTTGCTCTGCCCGAATCAACGCCACACACTGAGATTATACCGCGATGCCAAGTCTCTGTTGGCAGATGAGGCGGGCAGTGCACAATGGAATGAATGCTGTGGAAGTGAGCAAATGGATTGCGATCTGCATGGGTGGCCTTCTCGACTGGAACGGGTCGGGCCGACCCGTGGCCCGGCGACTTATCGTCACCTGTGCGCTTGCTGTATTGGTGGTATCCGATGGTGCGGCGGCGCTGGCGTCTGGGGTAAGGTGCGGGCCTGTCTTTTACACGGCGCTGGCATTGCGATGAATTTGGGACCTGAGCTGCACTCTCGCTGGCGAGCGCCCCAGTTGGCGGAGTCGCTCTGGGCGGGCGGGGTGGTGGCGTGTCCGGCAGAGGGCGTGTGGGGACTGAGCTGTGATCCCTTCGATGAAGGCGCGGTGCTGGACCTTTTGGCTATGAAGCAGCGCGAGGTCAGCAAGGGCCTGATTGTGGTTGGTGCGAGCAGTGATGTGTTCGCTGATGTGCTCAGTGACCTGCCATCCGAGCAGCGTGAGACGATGCTGGCATCCTGGCCCGGGCCCAATACCTGGCTGGTGCCCCACAAAGGGTTTTTCCCATCCTGGATAACGGGCGATAGCGACGAGGTGGCGATTCGGGTGACGTCATCACCTGCCTTGGCTACGCTGTGTGCGGCATTTGGCGGGCCATTAGTCTCAACCAGCGCAAATCCCGCTGGGCTGCCGCCACCGCACAGCATCTGGGAGCTTCGGAGGTATTTCGGTATGACACTTCCGGCAATGCCGGGCGCTATTGACTCGACCGGCAAACCATCAACAATTCGTCGGGTAGCAGATGGATCGGTCATCCGCGGGTAAAGAGAAAATAAGGAGCAGTCCATGGATGCGGAGGCAGTAGAGGCCTACCTGACATCACTTCAGGATCAGATCTGCGGGGGACTCGAGGCCATAGATGGCAGCGCAACTTTCGCCACCGAGTCGTGGGATCGACCTGAGGGTGGCGGCGGCATCAGCCGGGTTTTGGCCGAGGGTGATGTCATCGAAAAAGGCGGCGTGAACTTTTCTCACGTGGTGGGCGCGGGCATGCCGGCATCAGCTACCCAGCACCGTCCGGAACTCGCAGGGCGCAGTTTTCGGGCCATGGGGGTTTCTTTGGTCATCCACCCTCGCAACCCGCATGCGCCGACGTCCCACGCCAACGTACGCATGTTCATGGCTGAGAAACGCGGCGAAGAGCCAGTTTGGTGGATGGGTGGTGGATTCGACCTGACCCCTTACTATGGTTATGAAGAAGACGCCGTCCATTGGCACGCCACGGCGAAAGCCGCTTGCGACCCATTTGGTGAGGATGTTTACCCTCGCCTTAAGAAATGGTGTGACGACTATTTCTATCTACCCCACCGCCAGGAGCCGCGCGGCGTGGGCGGACTTTTTTATGACGACCTCAATGAGTGGGGTTTTGAAGAGACGTTCTCGTTCATGCGCAGCGTGGGAGACGGGTTTCTCAAGGCCTATGCGCCCATATTGGAGCGGCGCATGGACACGCCCTGGACGGAACCGCAGCGCCAATGGCAGCTGTACCGACGGGGGCGCTACGTGGAGTTCAACCTCGTCCACGACCGTGGCACCCTGTTTGGCTTGCAAACCAATGGCCGCACAGAGGCCATATTGATGTCGCTGCCGCCCCTCGTGCGCTGGGAGTATGGGCACACGCCTGCGGAGGGGACGCCCGAGGCGGCGCTTATGACAGACTTTTTGCGGCCGCGCGACTGGTTGGGGGTCGACGCGGGTGCGACAGCCAGCTGATGGTGGCCGGGCCTGTTGATGCTGATGCTCTTGATAGAAAAGCGCTCAAGCGATGACCGATGATCAACTGATTTCAGGGCGCTTCGCCGTGGTGGGCAATCCGGTTGAGCACAGTCTCTCGCCGCGCATTCATGCGGCTTTCGCGCGACAGGGCAGAAGGCAGATCGACTATCGCGCCGAGCGGGTCGGAGTGGATGACTTTGAGGGCTGGGTATCAGCCTTCTTTAACGCAGAGGGTCACGGCCTTAACGTCACCTTACCTTTTAAAACTCGCGCCTTCGATATGGCTGACACGGTATCGGACAGGGCACGGCTGACGGGTGCGGCCAATTTTCTGACTGCAAATGAGGCGGGCGAGATCCACGCAGACAATACCGATGGGAAAGGCTTGCTGATCGATGTCACGGCGAACGCCGGCTGGATTTTGGAAGGTGCGCGCATTTTGGTGCTGGGTGCCGGGGGCGCGGTTAAGGGCGTTATCCCGTCATTACTCGATGCCAGCCCCGCCGCCTTGGTCATCGCGAATCGCACCGCAGAACGCGCGGAGGCGCTGGTGGCAGAGTGGGCGGCGCAGCCCATACCCGTATCGGGCGGTGGTTATGAGCAGGCGGCGGGGGCGCCTTGGGATGTGATCATCAATGGCACCAGCACGGGACTCTCTAACGACATGCCCGCCCTTCCCAGCGAGACGGTATTGGCCGAAGGGTGCTGCTGCTATGACATGGCCTATGGCAAGGGGCCGACACCGTTCATGCGTTGGGCGGTAGAGCAGGGTGCACGTGATGCCAGAGACGGCTTGGGGATGCTCGTTGAGCAGGCAGCCGAGAGTTTTTATTTGTGGCTCGGTGAGTATCCCAATACACAACTGGTGATCGCCGATTTGCGACAGCAGTAAGGCCTTTCTATCAGGCGTTGCCGTCGAGATAACGCTGCTTTAGGGAGGTATAGCCCGCTGCGCTGTAGGGGAGGAATGTGATCTCGTTTTCCGTCAGCGCGCGGACCTCGCGGGCGGGGCTGCCCGCATAAAGATAACCGCTACGTAGCCTTTTGCCCGGTGTCACCAGCGCGCCGGCGGCTATCATCACATCGTCCTCTACCACCACGGCGTCCATAATGATGGCGCCCATGCCGACCAGCACACGGTTCCCGACAGTGCAGCCATGCAGTAGCGCGCGATGCCCAACGGTCACGTCTTCGCCAATGTGCAGCGGGAAGCCCCCCGGGTTATAGGGGCCATCATGGGTCACATGCAGGACGGTGCCGTCCTGAATGTTGGTGCGTGCACCGATCCGAATGACCTGCACATCGCCGCGCATCGCCGCATGGGGCCACACGCTAACATCATCACCCAGCGCGACATCACCCATGACGACAGCGGAGGGGTCGATCATCACGCGCTCGCCCAGTACAGGAGTAATACCCAGTCCTTTGCGGATATTGCTATCGCCTCTAAAATCGATGGTGCTCAAGCTGTCTCTCCTGCTGGCTTCAGGTGGCGCTGCCCGCCATGCGGTGGGCGGCGGTCTGTGGCATGCGCCAAGGTTGTTAAAATAATGTTTTGATGTTCTTCGAAAACGTTGGGCTGTGTAGAGGATGCCGCGGAGCGAGTATGTCGGATTCTGGTTCTGAACCCAAACAGCGGCCGCGATTTGTGGCGGGCGCGGTGTGCCCCAGCTGCCAAGAAATGGATCGCATGGTGATCGACGGCAGTACCGATGAGCGTCGATGCATCGCCTGCGGCTTCGTCGAGGCGCGACCCGATGCCGGTGCCACCATGCCGGCAACCCGTGTCACCCGAGCGGCCGCCCGGCGCGTCGAGACAGAGGCAGAGGCGGTGCGTTTACTGGACGAGTAAGCCAAGCCTACGCCCCTCACATAACCTTAACTTATGTGAGGAATTAATAGAAAACATTGGCATTCATAATGCCGCCCGCTGAACATACGCTCCGCTGGCGGACGGCGCGCTTTTGTCCATGTATTTTTCAGCAACTTCGCTATAATCGCGGCGCTTTTCGGCCCCCTCAGTGGCTTGGGGTCCTACGCCACAAAAACAGACGGAGTACACACGCGATGGGGAGAGTGTTCTCAGGAGCGGTCTTGGCATTTTTGTCGCCGCTGGCTGCGGCCCAAAACCAGGTCAACATGTCACCCGGGGTGACCGAGATCGGCGCAGATATTTTTGAGCTCCACATGCTGATCATGTGGATCTGCGTGGTGATTGGCGTCGCGGTGTTCGCTGTCATGTTCTACTCCATCTACGCCCACCGCAAATCAAAGGGGCATCAGGCATCTCAATTCCACGAGAGCACGAAGGTTGAGGTCGCTTGGACGGTGGTCCCCTTTTTGATCCTGATCGCGATGGCGGTGCCGGCAACATCGACCTTGCTCGAGGTCTACGACAATGACGAAGCCGAGCTGGACATTCTGATTACTGGGTACCAGTGGAAATGGAAGTATGAGTACCTCTTGGAATCCGGCGAGCCGGTGGCTTTCTTCTCTAATCTCGCGACGTCCCAGGAAGAGATCTACAACACCGACAAAAAGGGGGATAATTACCTACTGGAAGTCGACGAGCCGCTGGTGATCCCGACCAATACCAAGGTGCGGTTTCTGGTCACTGCCAATGATGTCATTCACTCCTGGTGGGTGCCGGAAATCGCGGTGAAGCGCGACGCGATCCCGGGGTTCATCAACGAAGCCTGGACGCGGGTACCGGAAGAGGGCATCTATCGCGGTCAGTGTACGGAGCTTTGCGGCGCCTACCACGGCTTTATGCCCGTCGAAGTGCATGCCGTGTCGAGAGACGAATTTGACGCCTGGATGGCCGCCAAGCGCGGTGCGGCGGCGGCGCAGACCCAGCTGGCGATGCAAACCCTGTCGGTGGACGACCTGATGGACCAGGGTAAAGCGGTTTACGACAGCGCCTGTCTGGCCTGTCATGGGGCGCAGGGTCAGGGCGGTATCGGTAACGCCATTGCGGGCAGTGCCGTCGTGATGGGCGACCTTTCCAATCACATGGCAGTGGTCGCCAAAGGCGTGTCGGGAACAGCGATGCAGGCCTTTGGCGGTCAGCTCAACGATGTCGAAATGGCCGCGGTGCTGACCTACCAGCGCAACGCATTCGGGAACAACACGGGCGATGTCGTCCAGCCCGGTGACGTCAACGGCATGAAGAACGGTTAAGGGGAAAAGACCATGGGTGAACATCATCACGGACCGGCTCAGGGCATTTCGCGCTGGCTGTTTACCACTAACCACAAGGACATCGGCACGATGTACCTGTGGTTCTCTTTCGCCATGTTTTTGCTCGGTGGGTTCTTCGCGATGGTCATTCGCGCGGAGTTATTCCAGCCCGGCATGCAGCTGGTCGAGCCCGGCTTCTTTAACCAGATGACAACATTGCACGGTCTGGTGATGGTATTCGGCGCCATCATGCCGTCCTTCGTCGGACTGGCGAACTGGCTGATCCCGATGATGATCGGTGCGCCAGATATGGCGCTGCCCCGCATGAACAACTGGAGCTTCTGGATTCTGCCGCCGGCCTTCCTGATGCTGGCGTCAACGCTTTTTATGGAGGGCGGTGCACCGGCCTTCGGCTGGACCTTCTACGCGCCGCTATCGACGACTTACGCGGCGCCCTCGGTCACCTTCTTTATTTTTGCGATCCATATTCTGGGCGTTTCCTCCATCATGGGCTCGATCAACATCATCGCGACAGTGATGAATATGCGCGCACCCGGCATGACCTACATGAAGATGCCCCTGTTCGTGTGGACCTGGTTGATCACCGCATTCTTGCTGGTTGCCGTCATGCCGGTCTTGGCCGGCGCCGTTACGATGATGTTGATGGACATCCACTTCGGGACCAGTTTCTTCAGCGCTGCTGGCGGCGGTGATCCCGTATTGTTCCAGCACATTTTCTGGTTTTTCGGCCACCCCGAGGTGTACATCATCATCCTGCCGGCTTTTGGCGTGGTGTCCCAGATCATTCCCGCGTTTTCCAGAAAGCCACTGTTTGGCTACGCCTCAATGGTCTACGCCACGGCGTCTATTGCGTTCCTCTCGTTCATTGTCTGGGCTCACCACATGTACACGGTGGGTATGCCGATCGCAGGTGAGCTGTTCTTTATGTATGCCACCATGCTCATTGCGGTACCGACCGGCGTGAAGGTCTTTAACTGGATCTCGACAATGTGGCGCGGCGCGTTGAGTTTTGAAACCCCCATGCTGTTTTGCATCGGTTTTCTGATTCTGTTCACTTTGGGTGGCTTTACTGGCTTGATGCTGTCGATAGCGCCCGCTGACTTCCAGTACCACGACACCTATTTTGTGGTGGCCCACTTTCACTATGTGATGGTGGCGGGTGCGGTGTTCTCCATGACAGCAGCGGTTTACTACTGGCTGCCCAAGTGGTGTGGCCGGATGTACAACGAAGCCATGGGCAAGACCCATTTCTGGATCTCATTCATCGGTTTCAACATCACGTTCTTCCCCCAGCATTTTGTGGGGCTTGCGGGAATGCCAAGGCGCATTCCGGACTATGCGCTGCAGTTTGCCGACTTCAATATGATGTCGTCGATCGGTGCCTTTATTTACGGCGCGTCTCAGCTGCTGTTCCTTTACAACGTGATCGCGACCGTCTTGGCGGGCAAGCCTGTGAGTGATGAAAAAGTTTGGGACGGTGCAGAGGGGCTTGAATGGACGGTACCCACACCCGCGCCGTATCACACCTTTGAAGAGCCGCCGGCGGTGCCCAAGCCCGCGGGCACGATCTAGCGGGACACTGGACGAGACGGGGGAATGAGATGAGCAGTCTGCGGTTTAGCCGCGTGCCGGCCATCGACACAGCATTGAAACTGGTGACGGTTGCGGTCGCCATGTTTGCCTTCGTCTTCGTTGTCATGGTGCCGCTATATAACGTGCTCTGTGACGCGCTTGGCATCAATGGCAAGACGTCCAGCCAGGCCTACACAGCCGTCCCGGCGGCAGTCGACGAGAGCCGCGAGGTCACGGTGCAGTTTGTGGCGGTCAACAACGATGGTATGCCGTGGTCCTTCACCCCCGACACACGCATGATGCGGGTCAATCCGGGTTCGGCAAACGGCGTGGTCTTCCATGCCTTGAACCCGACCGACGCCGATATGGTGGCCCAGGCCATCCCCAGTATTTCGCCCAGTCGAGCTGCGGCCTACTTCCATAAAACCGAATGCTTCTGCTTTGACCAGCAGATGCTCGAAGGTCAATCGAGCGCAGAGATGCCGCTGCAGTTCATCGTGGATAAGGATCTGCCCGCAGATATTCATACCATCACACTGTCATACACAATATTCGATGTCACCGGAACGGTGACCGACGGGTTAGCCTCGCGCTAGCGTCTGGTCGAGGAGAGAAACATGGCCAATCCATCATCAGCCTCAGCCGGTCACGAAAAATATTATGTGCCCGAGTCCTCGAGCCTGGCAGTCAGAGCCACCATCGGCCTGATCTTGTCGGTGTTTGGTGCGGCTATGGTGCTGAACGACATGACCTTCGGCGGTGCCGAGGAGTCCAGCACCTCGGTGTGGGTGCTCACTGCTGGTCTGGTGTTTTTCATTTTTACTCTCGCCAGCTGGTTTGGCACCGCGATCCGGGAAAACCTAGCCGGTATGAACAGCAGCCAGCTCCACCAGAGCTACGTGCTGGGAATGTTTTGGTTCATCTTCTCGGAGGTGATGTTTTTCGCCGCATTCTTCGGCGCGTTGCTTTACGTTAGGCAGTTTGTGGGCCCCTGGCTCGCGGGCGAAGGAGAGGGTGGTCGGATGAACGGGCTGTTGTGGCCCGGCTTTGAATTTGCGTGGCCTCCGATGACAACACCTCAGGAGATCGTGGGTGGTGTCGACTCGCAAGTGATTGCCAATAACGGTGCATTTGTCTCTCAGGAGAAATCCATGGCGCCGGCTGACGCCCACGCCTGGTACGCCTGGCTGCCAATGTGGAACACGCTGATTCTGTTGTCATCGAGTGCGACGGTGCATGTTGCGCACACCGCGATTCTGGCCGGTAACCGCAAAAAGTTTAATCGCTGGCTCGGCATTACCGTTGGCCTCGCGCTAATTTTCCTCGGCCTGCAGGCAGCGGAATATTATGAAGCGTATGTGCTGTATGGGCTGACGCTGAACTCTGGCATTTATGGTTCCACCTTTTTTATGCTGACCGGATTCCATGGTTTCCATGTGGCGATGGGCATGACCATGTTGCTGATCCAGCTGGTCCGCTCCGTGAGGAGAGAGCACTTCACCGCAACTGACCACTTTGGTTTTGAGGCGTCGAGCTGGTATTGGCATTTCGTCGATGTGGTGTGGGTGTTTCTGTTCCTGTTCGTCTACATCCTGTAATCGAAGCAGGGCACTCAGAGGGGCGCTGCGGCGCCCCTTTTCGTTGCCGCCGATTCCGGACATGAAATGCATGGTGACAAAGGCGGCTTAACTAAAGCGGATGCTTAAATTTTACGAGTACTGAAATAATGAGCACTCAGCGTGCGGAACTTGAACAGATAGCGTTGAGAGCGCACGTGCTGCAATCAAGTGCGCTGGGGTAGTGGCCTCATTGTGTCTTAACAAGCAGGCGCTGAGCCTATCGCGGGTAGAGTTAGATTGCTCAAACCACAGGACTAGTCTTGTAATGCAGCCTCTTCAGTATTACTTGGGCCCGGATCCCACGGGTTTTGTTGTCCCAGCTGGCCCGTCATGACGCCGTAGAGAATCACCAGAATCAGGCAGGCACCAAGGCCAAGGCGAACGCCCAGTGAGGTGAATAATCGCTTTTTATCCGGGTTGCCTTGGTCAGACATCAGAAACACCAGACCCGAGGCTAGACTGGCGACAAGCGCTATCATGAGCAGCACGATGAGGGTCTTGAGCATGATGGCAATCCTTTTGGCTCCGCCTTGCAAATAGTGGGAAAGCGGATGAAACATGAGTCTGAAAGCGGTGCAGTTTAACCGAAGCCTGGGCCCGCTCCGTATTAGCGGTGATGTGCGCGCCGTGCTGGCCGGTCTGGTCCTGTTTGCGCTGTTGGTGAACCTTGGGTCGTGGCAGTTGGGCCGTGCGGGCGAAAAGTCTGCGCTGGCGGCTCGCTGGGAAGCCCGCGCGGCCATGCCGGCAATGGCACCCGAGGTGCTCTTGTCCGACGCGCCCTCTACCGAAGCCGCTGCGGCACTCGCTGACCGTCAGGTGCGGTGGCAGGCATCTTTTTCGGCGGACCATTACTTGTTGCTCGACAACCGTCTGCACCACGGCCGGGCCGGGTATCACGTCATCGCGCTCGCCAAATCGGACGCCGGCCTCATCCCGGTTAATTTAGGTTGGCTAGCTGGAGACCCTTCCCGCAGAACGACGCCAACCCCCACGCTCCCGACAGGGCCTGTCGAGTTAGAGGGACGGATTTATGTGCCGAGTGGTGCGCCTTTAATGATGCAAAAGCCCGAGCCACCCGCGACGTTGCCGGCGACGGTGCAGACGCTTTACTGGGATAACTGGCAGCGTTCCCTCGAAGCCCTGTCGGGCCGCGCCGTGTTTCCCTATGAGGTCCGAATTCAGCCGGACTCACCCCATGCACTGGTGGCGGAATGGACGGTCGTCAATCAGTCGCCCTCAAAGCATATTGGCTACGCGGTGCAGTGGTTTGCGATGGCGGCCGTGCTCGTGATCATTGGGCTGTTGCGCCTGACCAACCTACGGTCCCTTTTCAGCAGGGGGTCGCGCCCATGACTGACGCCGCTATGCCATCGCAGCGTCGCCGCGCCCGGCTGGTGCTGATTCTGATCGCCGGCATTCCGCTCAGCATGATGCTCGGGGCGACCGCGCTGTGGTGGGCAGTGGAGCAGGGGCATGTCGATGTTTTGGGCAGTGTGGGCACGGCGAACCATGGAAAGCTGATCGACCCGCCGCGCTCTGTGACGGATGTCGTCTTTCAACATGAGGGTGTCGCCGAGACGCTGTGGCAGGACTTACCAGCAAAGTGGCGGTTGCTGGTCGTCCAGCGTGGTGAGAATTGCGACGCGATCTGTCAGCAGCAGCTGTATCAAACCCGGCAAATCCATCTCGCGCTGGGCAAGGACTTCAATCGCGTTGGCAGGGTCGTCTTGAGCGACACTGCTCCGACAGCGGTCACCCTCACACCTGAGGCAGGGCAGAGTGTTGCGGGTGTAAGTCTGTCTGAGTGGCTTGCTCAGGAGCACGTCGGTATGACCGCGTTGACGGTGTCCTCGGAGAGGCTGAGCACGCTTGTGCCAGAGGTACTGGCATCCTCGGCGCAGTGGTTCGTGGTCGATCCCGCAGGCTGGATCATGATGCGGGTCTCGGATGACCTTTACTATAAAGACGTGATTTCAGATCTCCGCTTTCTGCTGAAGCACTCGGGGGGCTGAACCGCGATGTCTGAATCTGCGAAGCGCGGCGTGCGTCTGACTATCGTCGGGGTCCTGCTGTTCATGACAGTGGTGGTCGCCAGCTTTATTCACCGCATTGGCGAGCCGCGCATCATGAGCGCAGCGGAAACCCGGGCCAACGGGCTGTTTATTTTTGATACCCCTAGGGCGCTGGGCGACTTTTCGTTGGTTGATCACAACGCCGAGCCATTCACCCAAACGGCTTTGATTGGCCACTGGACGCTGGTGTTTTTTGGTTTCACCCACTGCCCCGATATCTGTCCGACCACGATGGCGGAGCTCGCCGAGCTCAAGGCGCAGTTGGCTGACACAGAAGCGCGGGACGCCCGTGTTGCGATGGTGTCTGTCGACCCTGCCCGCGACACACCCGAGCGCATGGCCGAGTATGTCCCGTATTTTCATCCCGACTTTTTGGGCGTTACGGGGGAGTTTGCGGACATCCTCAGCTTTGCGCAGCGGCTCAATGTCCCGTTTCGCAAGGTCAGCGAGCCCGAGGGCGCCTATCAAATGGAGCACAGCGCCAACGTCATGTTGATTAACCCCCGCGGTGACTACCACGGATTTTTCCGTGCACCGCTCGACATTCCCAAAATGCGGGTAACCTTACGCTCTACGCAGTACGTGTGGGAGCACTGACCTGATGGCAAATCGGCTCATTCTGGTGGACGGATCGTCGTATCTGTTTCGCGCTTATCACGCCCTGCCCGCACTTACGAACTCCAAGGGTCTGAACACTGGCGCGGCCAAAGGGGTAATCGGCATGATCCGAAAGCTGGTGGCCGATTACGCAGGCGATCAGGTCGTCGTGATATTCGATGCCAAGGGCCCCACCTTTCGCAACGACATATACCCTGAGTACAAGGCTAATCGCCCGCCCATGCCGGATGAGCTGCGCGAGCAGATCGAGCCGATCCACGACACCATCCGCGCCATGGGCTTGCCGCTGATTTGTATTGGGGGTGTCGAGGCAGACGACGTCATCGGCACGCTGTCAGTGCAAGCCGCGGGCAGTGGGCGAGAGGTGGTGATCTCAACCGGTGATAAGGACATGGCACAACTGGTTAACGACCATGTCACGCTTATCAACACCATGAACAACACGACCATGGATCACGAAGGTGTCGTCGACAAGTTCGGCGTACCGCCCACACTGATCATTGATCTGTTGGCGCTGATGGGCGACAAAGTCGACAACATTCCCGGTGTGGCGGGAGTGGGAGAAAAAACGGCCACCGCTTTGCTGCAGCACCTAGGTGGGATCGACGCCATCTATGAGCGGCTCGATGCCGTGGCGGACTTGCCGATCCGGGGTGCGAAGAGTCTCGCGGCCAAACTGGAAGGTGCCCGGGGCGATGCCGAGCTGAGCTATGAGCTCGCAACCATCAAGACCGATTGTGATCTGGAGTTGGCCGAAGGAGACCTTGATTCGAGCCCGTTGGATGATGAGGCCTTGGTTGAACTGTTTCGGGAGCTGGAATTCAAAACCTGGCTCGAGGCCCTGCTCAAAGGGGGCGGGGCAGCCGCCACCGGGACGGCGGGAAAGGATGCGCCCTTTGCGGATAGTGCAGAGAAGGCTTCAGAGTTGGCGCCTGCTGTTGCCGCGGTTGAGGTCACCACCGTATTGGAACAGGCAGTTTTCGATGAATGGCTTGCCAAACTTGAAGCCGCCGAGCTATTTGCCTTTGACACCGAGACGACGAGCCTCGATTACATGGTCGCGGAGGTGGTCGGCGTGTCCTTTGCGGTGGAGCCCGGTGCCGCGGCCTATGTGCCCCTTGCGCATGATTATCCGGGCGCGCCGGATCAACTGAGTCGTGACGCAGTGCTCGAGGCGCTGAAGCCGCTGTTGGAAGATGCCGAGACCTCTAAGGTGGGCCAGCATCTAAAATATGATGCCAACGTGCTGGCCAATCACGGTATTACCCTGCGCGGCATTCACGACGACACGATGCTGGAGTCCTACATACTCGATGCCGCGGGGAGCCGACACGACCTCGATACCCTGGCGCTCAAATACCTCGGTCAGCGGACCATTCATTTTGAAGATATCGCGGGCAAAGGCGCCAAGCAGCTGACCTTCAACCAGGTGCCAATAGAACAGGCCGCGCCTTATGCTGCTGAGGACGCCGAGGTCACGCTCCGTTTGCACCAAATGCTGTCGGAAAAGCTCAATCAGGCGCCCTCGCTGTCCACGCTCTATCGGGAGCTGGAGATGCCGCTGGTACCCGTGCTCTCGCGCATTGAACGAAATGGCGCACTGGTTTGCCGGGACACGCTTGCGGCCCACAGCCAGGAGTTAGGAGAGCGCATTCTGTCGCTGGAGGCCAAGGCCCACGATCTGGCGGGCGGGCCGTTTAATCTCGGTTCTCCCAAGCAACTCGGTGAGATCCTATTCAACCAGCTGGAGCTACCGGTATTGCGCAAGACGCCCAAGGGCGCGCCATCAACGGCGGAGGACGTCCTGGCGGAGCTGGCCCTCGACTACCCACTGCCAGCAGTGCTGATGGAATACCGCGGTCTCAGCAAGCTGAAATCAACCTATACGGATAAGCTGCCAGAGATGATTGATGCGCGGACCGGTCGAGTGCACACGTCTTACCACCAGGCAGTCACGGCGACCGGCCGCTTGTCTTCATCCGATCCCAACCTTCAGAACATTCCGATCCGCACCGAGGAAGGTCGGCGTATCCGGCAGGCCTTTATCGCCGCACCTGGCTGCAAAATTGTCGCGGCCGATTACTCACAGATCGAACTGCGCATCATGGCGCACCTCTCGCAGGACGAGGGATTGCTTAAAGCGTTTGCCAATGAGCTGGACGTGCACAGTGCCACCGCTGCCGAGGTTTTCGGGGTCGAGATTGGCGAAGTCTCCGGGGACCAGCGGCGCAAAGCGAAGGCGATCAATTTCGGTCTGATCTACGGTATGTCGGCCTTTGGTTTGGCCAAACAGCTGGGCCTGGGCAGGAACGAGGCGCAGGAGTACATCGATCTATACTTTGCCCGGTACCCCGGGGTGGCAGATTACATGGCGCGAACCCGCGAGTTGGCACACGACACCGGGTATGTGGAAACGTTAAAGGGTCGCCGCCTGTACTTGCCAGAGATCAACGCCAAGAATCGACAGCGCCAGCAAGCGGCTGAGCGCACGGCGATCAATGCGCCTATGCAGGGTACCGCTGCGGATATGATCAAGATGGCCATGTTGGCGGTTGATGGGTGGCTCACAGGCTGCACCATCGACGCGAGGATGATCATGCAGGTGCATGATGAGCTGGTGTTCGAGGTCGAGGCGGGTGCGGTAGATGAGCTTTGCGAGACGGTGGGGAAGCTGATGTCAGAGGTCGGTTTGCTTGATGTGCCGTTGCTCGTCGAGGCGGGCACGGGCGACAACTGGGACGAGGCCCACTGACTGGCTTTAGTCTGCTTCGTGAGACTCCGGCAGTGGGTCCATGACCGATGCGTCGGTGAGCCAGCGGTTGATCTGTTTACCCAGTTCGTCAACACCCTGACGCTTCAGAGACGAAAAACACTGCACGCTGACCAGCTCGGCATGGGCTGAGAGCTCGCCCCGGACAGACAGCAGGGTATTTTGTGCGGGGCCGCGCTTCAGTTTGTCCGCTTTGGTGAGCAGGATATGCACCGGCATGCTGGCGGCAACGGCCCAGCCTAGCATCTGCTTGTCCGGATCCGTCAGCGGGTGCCGGATATCCATTAGCATCACCAGACCCCGCAGGCTTTCCCGGTATTGCAGGTAGCGCTCCAGCTGCTGATTCCACTTTTTTTTGACTGCCAGCGGCACTTTGGCGAAACCGTAGCCCGGCAGGTCAACGAGCCTCTGGCTATCGCTGAGGCCGAAAAAGTTGATGAGTTGCGTGCGCCCAGGCGTGCGCGAGGTCCGCGCGAGCTTCCCCTGCTCAGTTAACGTATTGATTGCGCTGGATTTTCCGGAATTAGATCTGCCCGCAAACGCGACCTCCCAACCGACATCGGGCGGTGCGTTCTCGACCGCGCTGGCGCTTTGCATAAACGCAGCGTGGCGGAAATTCACGGGGCTGGGAGCGGCGCTAATGTCGGTCATTTTGCGATTTGTGCCAAGACACGGAACGTCTATAATGCCACGCTCTTTGGGGCACCATGCCCGAAATACTTGAGTGATTTTTGACAATGTGCGTCATGCGTGACGCCGCCAAGCCTGACACAACAAAAACGTACTCCTTACAGGGTACATTGACCTGCGGCCATTGAGGCAGCACCCAAGGTTAAAAGTTGAAGGCTTTAGATAGTAAGTAGAAAGACGAAAGATTAAGACATCTGAGGGTTTGACCATGAGAACGATTGCTTTTATCCGCTCCACTGCTATCCAGTTTACTGCGATTGCGGCCCTGGCCGTTGCGCCGACAGTGCTGGCGGGTGATCCGCCTCCCCAGTACGCGGCCTCCTGTGGTGCTTGCCATGCCGTGGGTGTAGCAGGTGCGCCGGCAACGGGAAACGCTGAAGCCTGGGCGCCACGCATGGAGAAAGGTATGGAGGCGTTGGTTGCTTCTGTCCGTAACGGTCTCAATGCCATGCCTCCCGGCGGTCTGTGTAACAGCTGTAGCGACGAGGATTACGCTGCGCTGATCACTTATATGGCCGCGGCACAGTAAGCGCGCTAAGTACGGCGGGCCGGTAAGCTAGCCCGCTAACGGCCTGAAGCGGGCCATGCCAATTTCAATAGGTGTTCCTATGTATCTTTCTCTTTTAAAAGTCACGCTTCTGGCCGTCACCATGGCGATGGGAACGAGCGCCTATGCTGCCGGTGACGCCGAAGCAGGGCAGGCCAAGGCGGCGACCTGTGTGGCGTGCCACGGTGTAGACGGCAACAGTGCTGTGCCGACGTTTCCCAAGCTGGCGGGGCTCGGCCACAAGTATCTGCTGAAGCAAATGCAGGATATCCGTGATGGTCGTCGTCCGGTCGCGCTGATGGCGGGGCAGGTCGACAATATGACGGACCAGGACCTCTCCGACATCGCAGCCTTTTATGACTCCCAGTCTCGTACTGGTGGTATGGCAGATCCCGACAAGGTGGCGCTGGGTCGCAAGGTCTACCTTGCCGGCATCGCTGAGCGACAGGTACCAGCCTGTTCGGGCTGCCACAGCCCCACAGGTAACGGCAACGGCCCGGCAGGCTATCCGGCGCTGGGCGGTCAACACGCCGACTACATCGCGGCGCAGCTGAAGATGTTCCGAAAGGGTTATGAAGATCCGACCGGTCGTATCAATGGCGGCGAGGCCAAAATTATGCGGACCACTGCTTTCCGCATGAGCGATATGGAGATTGAGGCTGTCGCGAGCTATATTGCGGGCCTACAGCCTACGCCGTAATGCCGTCGGGGTAGCGCGCCCCGATATTGACCCCGGTTGTGTTCCAGGGAAGGAGGAAAACATGACAGGTCGTCGCCAAACCTTCGTCACACTCATACTGGCCTTAAGTGCCGTTGTCGGCTGTGCAACCGCGCCGGTCGCTGTGGCAGAAGGTCGTTGGGTCGAAGGCCAGCACTACCAAACATTGACGCCACCGGTTGCCGTGGGTCGAGGTAGCGACGTCGTGGTCACGGAATTCTTTTGGTATGGCTGCGGCCACTGCTACACCTTTGAGCCCATGCTGACCGCCTGGGGCAAGCAGTTGCCTGAAGGTGCGGTGTTGCAACCCTCGCCAGCCGTATGGAACGACCCCATGCGCATGCACGCCAAGGCTTACTACATCGCAGAAGTGCTCGGCGTGAAGGAGACGCTGCATTCCGTCATTTTCGACGCGATGCACGTGCAGCGAAAGCGATTGGTATCCCGGCTCGAGTTGCGCGATCTGTTCGAGGATAACGGCGTGGATCCTGCGCAGTTTGATAAGGCATTTGATTCTTTTGGTGTCGACTCGCAAGTGCGGCAGGCTGATTCTCGAGCGCGGTCTGCCAAAATTTCGGGCACCCCCTCGTTGATGGTGGCAGGGAAGTACCTGATCGAAACCCGTGCCGCCGGTAGCCAAACCAATATGCTCGAAATCGCCAGCTTCCTGATCGACAAGGAACTGGCCGCGCGCTGATTATTCCTCCGGCACGGACACCGCGGTCCGTGTCACGACCCGCCTCAGTTCGAAACTCGAATGGACGCCAGTAACCCCGGGGATCCGGGTGAGCTTGCCCAATAAAAACTGTTCGTAGTGCGCCATATCGCGCACGACCGCTTTCAGCAGGTAGTCGGCACTCTGGCCGGTGACCACGCAGCAATCGACCACCTCCGGCAGCGACAGCACCGTCTCCTCAAATGCCTCGAAGCGGTCGGGAGTGTGGCGATCCATGGTGACACTGATGTGGGCGGTTAAATTCAGGCCCAACTTCTTGGGGTCGACCATCGCTGCCTGGTGGGTAATGACACCTTCTGTCACCAGCCGTTTAACGCGACGTGCGCAGGGTGTAGCAGAAAGGCCCACCCGCTCAGCCAGCTCGAGGTTGCTAAGCCCGGCATCGTCCTGCAACACCCGCAAAATACGGCGATCAAGCCGGTCCAGTATCGGTAGTGAATTATCCATAAAAATCTTTCGCATTAGTGAAAATAGTAATTGATCGCTTATTTTATAGCACTAAACACTCATATATGGGCAAATATCACGGTTTTTGGTGATTATCCCCTAACCCTCGCCGGTACACTACGCGTCCTCAAATAGGATCAGGACCAATGCCGTGGAAAACGCCCGCTTTGATTATCGTAAGTACCGCGCGTTTCAGTCGATTGCCAAGCCAGACCGCCGCTGGCCGGACAACGTGATTCAGGCTGCGCCGGAGTGGTGCTCCGTTGATTTGCGAGATGGCAACCAGGCTTTGGTGGAGCCGATGAATGCCGAGCAGAAGCTTCGCCTGTGGGAGCTATTGGTATCGATCGGTTTTAAGCAGATTGAGGTGGGGTTCCCTTCGGCTTCAAGCCACGATTTCGCCTTTCTGCGGAAACTGATTGAGGAGGATCGCATCCCTGATGACGTCACCGTGCAGGTGCTGGTGCAGGCGCGAGCGGATCTCATAGAGGAAACCTTTGCCGCGCTCGAGGGTGTCAAGCGGGCCGTGGTGCACTTTTACAACAGCACCTCGACGGTGCAGCGGGAATACGTTTTCGGTCTCGATCGAGATGGCATTCGCGATATTGCCGTCAATGGTGCGCGCCTGATTAAAGAGGCCGCAGACGCGCGCCCTGAAACAGAGTGGGTGTTTGAGTATAGTCCCGAGAGCTTTACCGGCACGGAGATGGATTTCGCCGTATCGGTCTGCGATGCGGTGAACGAGGTGTTGGCGCCGACCCCTGATCGGCCGGTCATCATCAACCTGCCCGCTACGGTTGAAATGAGCACGCCGAATATCTATGCAGATCAGATCGAGTGGTTCTGTGATCAGGTTAAAAATCGTGACGCGCTGATCATCTCCCTGCACACCCACAATGACCGGGGCTGCGCGGTCGCTGCCGCCGAGCTCGGCGTGATGGCGGGTGCGGACCGGGTGGAGGGCACGCTGTTGGGCAATGGCGAGCGCACGGGCAACATGGACATCATGACCATGGCGATGAATCTCTACAGTCAGGGCGTGGACCCGCTGTTGGATTTCACGCACATGGATGAGATTTGCACGGTGGCTCGTGAATGCACGCAGTTGCCGGTCCATCCGCGCCATCCCTACGCAGGAGAGCTAGTATTCACAGCTTTCTCCGGCAGTCATCAGGACGCGATCCACAAGTGCCTGTCCAAACGTGACGCCGATGACGCCTGGGAAGTGGCCTATCTACCGATTGATCCTACCGACATCGGTCGCACGTATCAGGAAGTGATTCGGATCAATAGTCAGTCGGGCAAGGGCGGTGTTGCCCATGTGCTGCGTCGAGACTACGGGCTGGAGCTGCCGCGCTGGTTGCAGGTCGACTTCAGTACAGCCGTGCAGGGCCTGGCGGAGGACAGCGAAACCGAAGTCTACAGCGACGATATCTTTGCGTTGTTCAGCGAGACTTACCTGAGCACCGCTGACCGATGGCAGTTGGGCAATTACCAGCTGTCGCGGCGGGACGAGTCCGATGGGCTTGAGGTCACGTTGCATGGACCTCAAGGAGAGGTAACGTTGACTGGCCAGGGTAACGGGGTGGTCGACGCCTTTGCGCAGGCCATGGAGACGTTCACTGGCCGACATATCGTAGTGGTTGAATACTCTGAGCACACGCTGGGCCAGAGTGCCGACGCGGAGGCAGTGTGTTACGTGCAACTCAACATCGATGGCGAGCGCCCCTGTGGTGTCGGCCGCAGCCACGATATCGTGCAGGCGTCGCTGGCAGCCATTCTCTCTGCTCTGGATGGGCGCGGACAGGTGCTCGCCAACGCGGCCTAACCGAGGCTTCGGCCCGTCGTTTTGCGCGCGGGCCGGGGCGGCAATCTGTACTCCTGCACCGCGGGACGTCACCTCGCACTGTGACTGATCTGCAGAAACCCAATAGCGGCGTTGTTTCGCGCGTGATGCGAGGCCTTTCCTGGTGCCTCATTGTGCTCACCTTTAGCAGCTGCTCGGCCACCCAGTTCATCTACAACCGTGTCGATATCCTCTTACGCTGGTACCTCGATGACTATGTGTCACTGGATCGAGCCCAGCAGGCGCGTTTCGACGGCCGCCTGGAGGCGCTGCTCGAATGGCACCGTCGCGAGGAGTTACCAGCCTATGTGGTTCTGCTCGATGATGCCCTGACCATCCTCGATGAGGGTGTGCCGCTGAAGGACGCATGGGCGATGACTGATCGCATCGAAGACGCGGCGATTCGTTTTCAGGATCCCTTTCTAGAATTGTTGCTGAGCACGGGTCAGGACCTGACGCCCGAGCAGAAGCAGCAGTTTGTCGACAACCTGATGTCCAAGCAGGAAGCGTTTGAGGAAGACCTGCTCGCGCGCAGCGATTCGGAGTATCGAGAAGATCTTGAAGAGCGGTTCGATAAGCAGTTAAGCCGATACCTCGGGCCGCTTACCGCAGAGCAAACGGATCGCGTCACGGCGGGCGTCGCCGAGATGACGCGCCTCGATCGGTTCTGGCTTGAGGACCGAAGGTTCTGGATCGCGGACTTGTCAGTGTTTTTGCTGGAAGCGGAACCTGACTGGCCTGATCAGGTGCGTGCTTTGATCGCAGGGCGCGACGACGCCCTGTTGCCCGCCTACCGTGAGGGCATCGATCACAATGGCGAGGTCATTTTGCAGTTATCGCGAGACGTATTGATTGCGCGGACTGACAAACAGGACCGGAAACTACGCAGCCGCTTGCAGTCCTTGCGCGACGACCTTGCCGCGCTTGCGATGCAAGACGTTGAGTCAGTCAGCCCTTGATCAGCGATTGATCGCGGATCGCGCCTTTATCGGCACTCGTCACCATACTCGCGTAGACCTTAAGCGCCGTCGATACTTGACGGGGGCGGTCTGTCGCGGGTTGCCAGGCGCGGGGATTCTGGTCCATGGCTTCTCTCCGACTCGCCAGCGTGGCGTCATCCACCGACACATTGATGGTTCGCGCGGGGATATCGATTTCGATCGGGTCGCCCGGTTCGATCAGAGCAATCGCACCGCCGGCCGCAGCCTCCGGTGACACATGCCCAATCGACAGCCCAGAGGTGCCACCGGAGAAGCGGCCATCGGTAATGAGTGCGCAGGCTTTTCCAAGCCCTTTGGATTTGAGGTAGCTGGTGGGGTAGAGCATCTCTTGCATGCCGGGCCCGCCGCGTGGCCCCTCATAACGAACAATGACCACATCCCCTGCCTGCACGCGGTCCTCAAGAATGTCGGCTACCGCGGCCTCCTGGCTGTCACAAATGTGAGCAGGACCGGTGAACTGGAGTGACTCATCGTCCACGCCGGCGGTTTTGACCACACAGCCCAGCTCTGCAATGTTGCCGAACAGGACCGCCAGCCCGCCTTCCTGCGAGTAGGCGTGCGCCATCTCTCTCACGCAGCCGCCCTCGCGATCAGTGTCGAGGCTGGGCCACCGGAGATCCTGACTGAAAGCCTGCTGAGTAGGAATGCCGGCAGGCCCCGCTGCATAGAGGGTACGAACATCTTCTGCTTCGGTCTGCATGATGTCCCAACGATGCAAGGCATCGCCGAGGCTGGCACTGTGCACCGTTGGGCAGTCCAGGTGGAGCAGGTCTCCCCGAGCGAGCTCTCCGAGGATAGCCATGACCCCACCGGCGCGGTGCACGTCTTCCATATGGTAGAGCGGTGTGCTCGGTGCGACCTTGCACAGCTGCGGAATTTTACGCGACAGCGCGTCGATCGCGGCCATGTCGAAGTCCACCCCGGCCTCCTGCGCAGCAGCGAGCAGGTGCAAGATCGTGTTGGTCGAACCACCCATCGCGATATCAAGACTCATGGCGTTTTCAAACGCGCGTCGGCTGGCAATCTCACGAGGCAGCGCCGTGGCGTCATTCTGCTCGTACCAGCGCCGCGCCAACTTGACGATCAGACGTCCCGCGCGCAAGAACAACTGTTCCCGGTCCGCGTGGGTCGCCAGCAGCGAGCCGTTGCCGGGCAAACTCAGCCCCAAAGCCTCGGTCAGGCAATTCATGGAGTTGGCGGTGAACATGCCAGAGCAGGAGCCACAGGTTGGACAAGCCGAGCGCTCATAGGCCTCTACCGTAGCGTCGTCGGCGCTGGGATCTGCGGCGATCACCATGGCATCGACCAGATCCAGCTTGTGCTCAGACAGTGCGGTTTTGCCCGCTTCCATCGGACCACCCGACACAAACACCACCGGGATATTTAGCCGCATGGCGGCGTTCAACATACCGGGGGTGATCTTGTCGCAATTGGAAATACAGACCATGGCATCGGCGCAGTGCGCGTTGACCATGTACTCCACAGAATCGGCGATAAGATCCCGGGACGGCAGGCTATAGAGCATGCCGTCGTGGCCCATGGCAATACCGTCGTCCACGGCAATGGTGTTGAACTCTTTGGCGACGCCGCCAGCCGCTTCGATCTCACGCGCCACCAATTGCCCCAGATCTTTGAGGTGCACGTGGCCGGGCACGAACTGGGTGAACGAATTCACCACCGCGATGATGGGCTTCTCAAAGTCCTCATCCTGCATGCCGGTTGCGCGCCACAAGGCTCGGGCGCCTGCCATATTGCGTCCGGCTGTCGAGGTGCGAGATCGATATTGGGGCATCGAATTCTCCGGGTGGTGATGAAAAAGCGGTCGCTATCTTACCATTGGCGCCTGAGGACTTCAGACTGCTCGTCGCAGTACCGTCGCGTTGCGCTGCCAGTTATAGAGCAGCTGTTTTTCGACCGGCAAGTCGTCAAGGCTCGCGGCTTCGAAGCCCTGTTCGAGAAACCAGTGTGTGCTTTGCGTGGTGAGTGCAAAGACGTGCGTGAGCGAGAGCGCTTTCGCCTCGGCGAGCAGTTCATCCAGAAGCTGTCGGGCGCGGCCTGTGCCACGATAGTCAGGATGCGTCGCGACACAAGCGATCTCTCCCACACTCTCGGCCTCATAGGGATAGAGTGCGGCGCAGGCCAGTACCCGGCCATCCCGCTCGAGTATGGAAAAATAACCGATCTCTTCCTCAAGCCGTTCGCGGGACCGTTTAACGAGAGCGCCACTGTCTTCGAGCGGTCGGATCACCTCGACGATACTGGCGATATCGTTGATGTCCGCTGACCTGGCCTGCTCGTAGGGGTTTTGTGCGATCAAGGTGCCAGAGCCGTCATGGGTGAAAAGCTCCTCGAGGAGCGCGCCCTCGCGCTCGTAGCTGAGCAAATGACTTCGCGCGACGCCGTTGGTACAGGATCGGCAGGCACTGTCCCGCAGGCGCTGTTGTTCTGCATCAACAATATCGAGCGCCCATGCGGAGTCAATCGTGCACTGCCGAATCAGTTCGCCGTCAGCGGCGTGCAGGCCCGGCTGTCGGTCTAGGAAAATCAGCTTGTCCGCGCCAATGGCCACGGCCACTTTTTCGGCAACCTCGCTGGCGCTGACACTGAAGATTTCACCCGCTGGTGAGTAGCCGAGCGGTGACAGCAGCGCGATCGCGTCCTGATCGAGGATGCCGCGCACCCCCTCGGCATCGACCCGGCGTACCGTGCCACTGTGCAGATAGTCCACGCCATCGTGGATGCCAATAGGCTTTGCGGTCACCACATTGCCACCCAGAATTCTGAGTCGGGCACCAGTCAGCGGCGTATTGGGTAGCCCCATCGAGAGCTGTTGCTCCAGCTGCACCCGCTGTCGCGCTGCTGTCTCGATAGCTACTGACAGCGCGAGGTCGTCGGTAATGCGAAGGCCGTCATGGAACTGCGCCGGCCTATCGGTGGGCAGAGCGGCATCAATGGCCTCCCGGGTAGCGTGAACCAGCACCAACTTGATTCCCAGAGAGTGGAGCAGTGCCACATCTTGGATCAGTGTCGCGTGTCCCGCCGACTCCAGCGCGCCGTTGCCCAAATACAACACAAAGGTGCGCCCACGGTGTGCCTTGATATAGGGACCCGTGTGGCGAAACCAGGCAATGTGATGCGCTGTGTCGGTCATGGTATCTGCTGGTATTGATATCGATAGGCCACAATCAAGCGGCCTTTCAGGGACGCGCATCCTACCGAGTCTTCCGGTGGTGAGAAAGGGTAAAAATCTTCATGTCCCGCCCGTGTCGCCGCGAGTGGCGGGGCCAGCCCCTTGCCGATAGGCTTAGGGTACTAGGTGGACAGAACAGGCCACGAGATGTCACGGGATGCGGACTAACCCGCAGGGCTGAAAGGCCGCCTCGGTGAGATTACCGCACGCCTAATGACCAGCGCTAGTGAGTTTGGGTATTTACCCATGATGCGAGCAAGGTAGAATCCTGCGCCCGGTGCGCCGATGTCTCATACTGTCACTGCAAACCTGCGGACACAGCACAAACCACCAGCATAAATAGAAAGGAAACGACATGGACCTCTCAAAACTCACCGGCCACATCTGGCTCGACGGCGAAATGGTGCCCTGGCAGGAAGCGCGGGTTCATGTGCTGACCCACACCTTTCATTACGGCTTGGGTGTGTTTGAGGGTGTTCGTGCTTACAAGACCCCTGACGGTGCGTCAATTTTCCGCCTCGAGGAGCACACTGACCGACTGTTCCGCTCGGCGCACATTCTGCGCATGGACATGCCCTACGACAAAGAGACCTTGAGCGCGGCACAGCGTGAAGTCGTCAGGGCAAACGGTCTGGATGAGGCGTACATCCGGCCCATGTGTTTTCTCGGTTCTGAAGGAATGGGCTTGCGTGCCGATAACCTTAAGACTCATGTCATGGTGGCCTCGTGGGCGTGGCCTTCCTATATGGACCCTGAGGCCAGAGATCGCGGCATTCGTATTGCGACGTCCAGCTACACGCGGCACCACGTCAACATCACAATGTGCAAAGCTAAGGCCAACGGCAATTACATCAACTCTATTCTGGCGCTGAGAGAGGCCATGGACGCAGGCTTCGAGGAGGCCTTGTTGCTCGATAACGAGGGCTATGTTGCAGAGGGCAGCGGCGAGAATTTTTTCCTCGTCCGTGACGGCGTCCTCTATACGCCCGAACTGACCTCGTGCCTGGAGGGGATAACGCGAGACAGCATTTTGCGTATCGCGGCGGATCAAGGTCTGACAGTGAAAGAAAAGCGGATTACCCGGGACGAGGTCTATGTCGCCGACGAGGCGTTTTTTACCGGTACCGCGGCAGAGGTGGTGCCGATCCGTGAGCTCGATAACCGGATGATCGGCAGCGGCACGCGCGGCCCGATCACGGAAAAACTACAAAGCATCTATTTTGAAGCTGTTCGCGGCGAGCAGTCCCAGTACGCGGAGTGGCTGGCCCCGGTGGCTGACTAGGGGGCACTGACCTCATGGAGAGCCTCGCCAGCGGTATTCAATACCGGCACTGGCCGGTCGAAGACGCCAAGGCCTGCGTGCTGCTCGCGCATGGTCTTGCCGAGCATACCGGACGCTACGAGCATGTTGCTGCGCGCTTTAATGAGCGCGGCGTGGCCGTGGCGGGCCCCGATCATATCGGGCACGGAGCGTCGCCCGGTGTGCGTGTATACCTGAAAACTTTCTCCGAGTATCTCGAACCGATGCAGGCACTCCGCGCCCACATTGATGACTGGTATCCAGGGCGACCGGTGTTCCTGATGGGCCACAGCATGGGGGGGCTCATCAGCGCCCACTTACTGCTTTTATTCCAGGCTGCTTTTCACGGCGCGATGCTGTCGGGTCCCGCGTTCCACGCGGATCCGGCGCCGGCGCCCGTCATGCTGATTGGCCGCTTGCTTAGCTACTTACTGCCCAAGCTGGGCATGGTCTCTTTGGACGCTAACGGGGTGAGCCGCGACCCGGCGGTCGTGGCCGACTATATTGCCGACCCCCTGGTTTATAACGGCAAGATCACGAGCGGCCTTGGCATCGAAATGCTGGATGCCATGGAGGTTGCGATTGCCCGTGCGGGCGAGATCACGCTGCCTATTTACATTGCCCATGGCGACGCCGATGTGATGGCGGGGCCGGAGGGTTCGCAGGCTTTCTTCGACGCACTGGGCGCTCAGGACAAGACCCTCGACTTCTGGCCGGGTCTTTACCACGAGATCCTGAATGAACCTGAATCCGAGGAGGTGATTTCCCGCTACGTTAACTGGCTGGAATCTCATTTGTGAGCGCCCAGCGGGCACTGGTGCTGGGTGTCGCGGGACAACTCGGCAGGGCGTGCATGGATTGCGCCCCTGAGCTGGTAGTGGCAGAGGGATTCAGCCGGGTGACCTGCGACGTGACCGATGATGCGGCGCTGCGCAGAGTCATAGATGAAGTTGACCCTCAAATTGTGATCAATGCGGCCGCCTATACTGCTGTAGATGCCGCCGAGGATGACCCTGAGTCAGCTGATGCCGTGAACGCCAATGCTCCCGCCATACTGGGTGCGCTGTGTGCCCGGCGCGATCTGCGACTCGTGCATATCTCCACCGACTTTGTTTTTGATGGCCGAGCGCATCGGCCGTATGTCCCTGCCGCAGATCCCGCACCTTTAGGTATTTATGGCGCAAGCAAGTGGCGAGGCGAGCAGGCTGTGTTCGCCAGTGGCGCGAGCCATGCCGTGGTGCGTACCAGCTGGGTCTATGGCCCCGGCGGCCGTAATTTCGTGCTGACGATGCTGCGACTGATGCGCGAGCAGGGCACCGTGCGCGTTGTGAATGATCAAATCGGTTCGCCGACCTCGGCCCGCGGTCTTGCAGAAATCTGCTGGTTGTTGGCGCTTAATGATGACGCTGGGGGAGTGTTTCACTGGTCCGATGCAGGCGCGATCAGTTGGTACGATTTTGCCTGTGGTATACACGATGAGGCCTTGGCGCTGGGTCTGCTCTCTGCTCCTGCAACGATTGAACCGGTTTCAACGGATGCTTTTCCGACCAAAGCACAGCGACCCTCCTATAGCGTGCTCGACTGTAGAGACACCTGCAGTGCTCTCAACGTGACTCAACAGCCATGGCGCGATGCGTTGCGCGACATGCTACGGTCACAACAGCAACTTGAGGGAACAGTGTGATGGCGCGGTCAGTGATGGTCACGGGCGGGGCGGGGTTCATCGGCGCGAACTTTGTCTACCACTGGGTCGAAGCGAACCCGGACGACACGGTCGTAGTGCTGGATGCGCTGACCTATGCGGGTAACCGTCTGAACCTTGAGCCTCTGGAGCAGGCCGAGTGTATTCACTTTGTCGAGGGCGATATTTGCAATGCGGATCTGGTCGCACGGGTTATAGCGGATCACGATATCGACACGATCGTAAACTTTGCCGCAGAGAGCCATGTGGATCGCTCCATCACTGGGCCTGATGCGTTTATTCGCACCAATCTTGAGGGCACCCACACGCTTTTGGCGGCGGCCCACAGCGCCTGGCTGTCAGGGTCAGGTCGCGAGCATCGCTTTCATCATGTCTCTACTGATGAGGTTTACGGGTCATTGGCGCCGGAAGACCCTGCCTTCACCGAGACCACGCGCTACGAACCGAACTCGCCCTACTCAGCCAGCAAAGCGGGTAGTGACCATCTCGTGCGCGCTTACCAGCACACCTATGGCCTCCAGGTCACCACGAGTCACTGCTCGAACAACTACGGGCCCTACCATTTTCCGGAGAAGCTGATTCCGCTGTGCCTCACGCGGATTCTCGATGGCGGCGTGATCCCGGTGTACGGCGTTGGCAGTAATATTCGCGACTGGCTGTTCGTTGAGGATCACGCGCGGGGCATCGCCCGTATTCTGGAAGCCGGCACGCCCGGTGAGGTCTATAACATCGGCGGTCACAATGAGTGGGCGAACCTCGATATCGTGAACCTGCTGTGCCGCGTGATGGATGAGCGTTTCGCAAATCACCCTGTGCTGGCGACACGGTTCCCCAATGCGCCGCAGGTCCGCGGCGAGCGCAGTGATTCGCTGATCCAGTTCGTCACGGACCGTGCTGGGCACGACTGGCGCTATGCGATCGATGCCTCAAAAATCGAGCAGGCGCTGGGCTTTGTCCCCAACGAGACCTTTCAGACGGGTTTGGCAAAAACGATCGATTGGTACCTCGCCAACGAGGCCTGGTGGCGGCCGCTACTGGAGCGGGCGGCCACTGCGAGCTAGATCAGTCCCTCATAGAGCGGACAATCTTCCCACCGAACCCCCGAGCGGTCTTTTGCTGAGAGCTGGGGTGCCTCACCTTCTCGGGTTGGCCAGTCAACGCCGATGGTAGGGTCATCCCAGGCCAGCGAGATTTCGCTCTCTGGGTGGTAATAGTCGGTGCACTTGTAGAGAAAATCCGCCGACTCAGTCAGCACATAGAAGCCATGCGCACAGCCGGGGGGTACCCATAGTTGCTCTTGTCCTTCGGCCGTCAGCGTGACGCCATGCCACTGGCCACAGCTCGGCGAATCCGCCCGGCAATCGACCACCACATCAAAGACGGCACCCGAAGTCATACGCACCAGCTTTCCCTGGGGCCTCTCAGTCTGCAGGTGTAATCCGCGCAGAGTGCCGCGGCTCGAACGGCTGTGGTTGTCCTGCACAAAGGGGAGGTCGATGCCCGCATCCACATAGCGCTCGGCGTGCCAAGTCTCGAGAAAAAAGCCCCGGGCATCGCCGTGTACCTTGGGTGTGATCAGCGTCACACCCGTCAGTGGCGTCGATTCAATCTTCATCGAATACCGGGCCGCCTTCGCTGACCATGGTCTCGAGATAAGCGCCATATCCGCTTTTCACAAGTGGCGCCGCCAGTGCCAGCACCTCATCGGCCGTGATGTACCCTAGCCGGTAGGCGATTTCTTCCAGGCAGGCGACTTTCAGACCCTGTCTTTCCTCGATGACGCGAATGAAATTCCCCGCGTCGAGCAGAGATTGATGCGTGCCGGTATCCAGCCAAGCCGTGCCCTGGCCCATGACTTCCACCTGCAGTGATCCCTGCTCAAGGTAGTGACGATTCACATCCGTAATCTCAAGTTCGCCGCGCGCCGATGGGGTAATGCCCCTCGCCACCGATATGACGTCGTTGTCGTAAAAATAGAGGCCGGTCACAGCATAATGAGATCGCGGCGCATCAGGTTTTTCTTCAATACCAATCGCGCGGCCCTCAGCGTCGAACTCGACCACGCCGTAGCGTTCGGGGTCATGGACGTAATAGGCAAAGACAGAGGCGCCATCGCTGCGCTGTGCTGCGCGTCTAAGTTTGCCGGTGAAGCCCGCTCCATAAAAAATATTGTCACCCAGCACCAGGCACACTGGGCTTTGGCCAATGAAGTCTTCAGCCAGCACAAAAGCCTGAGCTAGGCCATCGGGGCTGGCCTGAATCGTATACTGAAGGTTGATACCCCATTGGCTGCCATCGCCCAACAGGTCGGCATAAGCGAGCTGATCGCGAGGCGAGGTGATAATTAAGATGTCGCGAATGCCCGATTGCATCAGCGTGGCAAGCGGGTAGTAAATCAAGGGTTTGTCGTATACGGGCATCAATTGCTTGCTGACCGTGGTGGTCAGCGGGTGCAGGCGGGTGCCAGACCCACCAGCGAGCATAATGCCCTTGTACGCGGTGTGCTCAGCCATGGTGCTACGATCTGCTCACGGGGCGACGGAGTTTACAGGCCGATGGCAGAGTTGGCGAGCGGCCGCTACACTGCATCGCCTGTACTTTGCGATAGCCGCTCGATAATATGGCACGGTTACTGCCATTAGTAGCGATCCACCCGGAGCCTTCCATCAACGCACCCCTCCACACGCCCAATGCTATTGAAGCTCATGGCGCCGTGCCCGACAGCAGGCCCTTGCGCGTGGCGCTTTTGGGCTATCGATCAGCCCCATTTTCAGGGGGGCAGGGCGTTTATCTGCGCTACCTCAGCCAGGCGCTCATGCAGCTGGGTCATCAGGTCACTGTCATCTCGGGCCCGCCGTATCCGCATCTGGTCGAGGGGGTGGAGCTGGTCCAATTACCCAGCCTCGATTTGTACTCTCGAGACCTCTGGAGCGTGGCTCGCGCAGAGCTAGGTGATCGGCTGGGGCGCAAAGAATGGCTCAGCAAGCTAAGCGGGGGGTTTGCCGAGCCCGAGACATTTGGCGAGCGCGCGCGGGATTGGCTGCTCGATCATGCCGACAAGTTTGACGTTGTGCACGACAACCAGACCCTCGCCGACGGCATTCTGGATCTGCAGCGCGCGGGTCTGCCGGTAGTGACGACGATTCACCACCCCATCACCAGGGATCTCAGGGTCGCTTTGGCAGGAGAATCCCGCTGGTGGTGGCGGCTCATGATCCGTCGTTGGCACGGGTTTCTCGGCATGCAATCCAGAGTCGCCGGGCGACTGCGCCATATTGTCACAGTCTCGCGCTGCTCTGCCGCGGACATCGCCACCGATTTTGGCGTGCTTCCGGGGGCGCTTCGCGTTGTGCCCAATGGCGTGGATACGGAACTGTTTAAACCGCTGCCTTCAGTGACACGCAAACCCGGCCAGATCATCGCCACCGCGTCGGCGGATGCGCCGCTTAAAGGGCTACCGGTGTTGCTGCACGCGTTCAAGAGGCTGGTCGAGGCGGGGCCAGAGCGGCAGCTGGTGCTAATTGCACGACCGAAAGCGGGTGGCGATACCGAAGCGCTGATCGAGCGCCTTGGATTGTTTGACCACATTCGTTTTGTCTGTGACGCGAGCCACGAAGAAATCAACCGCCTATATGCTGAGAGCGCGGTAGCGGTTGTCCCCTCTCTTTATGAGGGCTTCGGTTTGCCTGCGGTGGAGGCGATGGCCGCCGGCATTCCCCTGGTGTCGAGCGATGGCGGTGCGCTGGCAGAGGTGGTCGCTGAAGGCGGTTTGGTGGTTCCAGCAGGTGACAGCGATGCGCTGGCGGAAACGCTCGGGCGCGTTCTCGCCGACCCCACTTTGGCTGCAGCATTGGGTGATAAAGGCAGGCAGCGGGTTGAGCGACACTTCTGCTGGTCAGTTTGCGCACAGCAAATGGCCGCGCAATACCGGGCCTGCATTGACGCATGCTGACGGTTGATCTCGATAAACTGGCGTTGTCGCCGGGAACCGTTTGTGTCGACGTGGGCTGTGGGGAGGG
>CABYND010000008.1 GCA_902520195.1 Halieaceae bacterium | reverse complement strand
GCCAACTTGCCCTCCCTTGCAGAAGAGACACGGGTCTATGGCAGAGACTGATTCCATCAAAAAGTTCGCAGTCGAACTGCTCGACTTGGAGTTTGACGAACTCCTCCACCGCTTTGCTCCCATTACCCAAGACGCATTGCATCAGGTGGGCGCCGCACTGTGTGCCGCAGTTGAGAATCCAGACAGTAACGCACATGACACGTTGATGCTGGTGGCCGCCTCTAGCTTGAGGGAGGGTTCGCCCTTACCAGAGGAGATTGCGCATTATGCTGCCGACGTTCTGGAAGGAAAGCGATCACGGCTGAGCAAGCGAGGCCGAAGCAGCGACGACACATACCTGCGTGACTATCGACTCAACACTTGCGCTCGAGAAGTTTCGGCTCAATTTGGCTTACAGCTATATACGAACAACGAGTTGGCGACGCGAGATACCGCCGCCACAATCACTAGCGAAGCATCTGCTGACGCGAAGCACGTAAGGGCCGTATCGACTGACGTTGTCATCAACGCGATTCGGCGATTTTCCTAACAAGGGGTAGATAAACGACTAATTCTCACCCCATGACCCGTGGGCACGGTCGCATAAGAATCCAGTCATGTTCCACTCACGACGAGGTAGTTCCAACATGACTTGTAGATTCTTAAGACTTCCCGATGTTCGAGCCAAGGTCGGTCTGAGCCGCTCAACCATCTATTTACGCATGTCTAGAGGGCAGTTCCCTAGAACAGTGAAGCTGGGTGAGAGATCGGTCGGGTGGATCGACTCAGATATCGATGATTGGATCGAACAACGCATTAACGAGTCATCCAAGGAACAAGGAGCAACACTGTGACTGCGGTAACCCCCGCGGAAGGAAGGCAAGAGAAATCGTTTGGGGGAGATTTTAAGGTCGCTGACGACATTCCACCCCTAGTCGCTCCGGGGCGCTACAGGGTGATGCTAGACGACTACAGAACAGCACTGATGTTTAACAAAGCGCACAAGCTCATCCTCGATTTCTCCATCGTTTCTTTCGGCGAATATTTTGGGGTGCGCCTCCCGAGGTACTACAACGTACTCAGATTTCACGGCAAAGCGGGTCAGCACGGAAACTTCTCGGCGAGTAAAAAAGGCGATCTGCTCCGAGAGATTCATACCTTGTTTTACCACCAGCCCAATCGGAAAGATCGAATACCAATGTCGCTGTTCAATGGTGTAGTCATCGAGGCAGATGTCACTGTGGTGACAGCAGCGCGGGGGAGGAAAATACCCAAGGCCCTACAATACTCAAAAATCGCCAGACTCGTTAGGGTAATTGAGTAAGCGGCCGGTGTTTTACTTTCACCTTTACCGTTACCTTTACCTGTACCTGCGTAAAAAACCCTCAAACCCAGATTAGACAGGAGTTTGGGGGAAGTCGCTTGGCAAAGATTCGACCCTTGATGAGCGCAGCGGGTTGGATATCTTCGTCTTAATGCTGCGGCCCAGGTGGATGGGGAATCCTGAAGCCTGGGTATCAAAAATCTCGCAGGTCGAATTTAATGTCATCAACAAAACGCAGACGCCAATCAAAGTAATCAAGGCGCGTGGCTTAATAGTAAGAAGGTGATGGGATTTTGGACTATCTTCTCTCGGTATCCCAAACAAACCCAATGTCCTCCAATCTCTGCAATCGATCGGGACGGAGAGACTCTCTTCTCATTCGTTGGACAGAGACCCACTGGCCCAACTTAAATCCGGCTAATCTGAATGACTGCGGAACCAGACAATTACCAAATTCTTTTTTGTAGAGTGTTAGATAGTCAAAGCCCTCCTCCCACTGATACTCCATCACATCCCAAATAAATCCAAGAGCCTCAAGTCTCTGTAATTGCTCGGGGGTGAGGGTTTCTTTTTTCCTGCGCAGATTCGCAACCCAAATCCCTAATCTAAATCCTCCTAATTTAAATATTTGTGGAACCAGACAGTCGCCATGCTGTTCTTGATACCGCTGGAGATATCGATAGCCTTCCTCCCAACGGTGCTCCAGCACATCCCAAATAAATCCAATATCCTTCAGTCTCTGCAATTGATCAGCACTTAATGTGTCTCTCGTTGTCCTTTGAGTATTTACCCAGCTTCCCAACTTAAATCCCTCTAGTCTTAATTTTTGTGGGACTAGGCAGTCGCCATGTTTATTCTTATAGCGTTGAAGATGATGAAAGCCCTCCTCCCACTTGTACTTCAACGAATCCCAAATAAACCCAATATCCTCCAATCGCTGCAAAGCATCGGGAGTTAGAGAGGCTCTCCGTGTTCGTTGGGTTCCCACCCACTGGCCCAAGTTAAACCCCTCTAACTTAAATGTTTTTGGAACTAGACAGTTGCCATGCTGTTCCTCATACCGCTGGAGATATCGATAGCCTTCCTCCCAACGGTGCTCCAGCACATCCCAAATAAATCCAATATCTTCCAATCTTCTTAGCTGATCAGGGGTGGCGAACTCCTTTCTGGATCGCTGAGAATTAACCCACACCCCCAAATTAAAACCCTCTAATTTAAATCTTTGTGGGACCAAGCAATCGCCACGTTCTTTTTTATACCGTGTCAGATAGCTAAAACCCTCTTCCCACTGGTGCTCCAGCACATCCCAAATAAATCCAATATCCGTAAGTCTTTTAAGCTGATCAGGAGTGGCGGAATCCTTTCTGGATCGCTGCTCACTAACCCAGGCGCCCAACTTATACCCTTCTAATTTAAATTGAGCCGGCACCAGACAGTTACCATGTTCTTGTTTGTAAAGTTTCAGACAGCTAAAACCCTCTTCCCACTGGTGCTCCAGCACATCCCAAATAAATCCAACATCTTCCAATCTTTTCAGCTGACCAGGAGTGGCGAAATCCCTTCTAGACCGTTGATTACTAACCCACGACCCCAACTTAAATCCCTCTAATCTGAATCCTTGTGGGACCGAGCAATTTCCATGTTCTTCTTTGTAACGTTGCAACAAACCGAACCAAAATTCCCAAGAGCTGGTGGTTGCTTCAATCAACCTCGCCTCAAATGCCTCAGAAAATGCGCGGGTGATTTGCGTGGGAATGTCCAGAATAATCTTTTCACTGGGAAGCTTTACCGATGACCCACGCCCAAGTTTGACCCGCAATTGGTCCAATTCCTCACCCAGTTGCTCGTCGTGGGCTCTTAGGGCAGTCACAATTTTCCAGACTGGCTCAAAATCTGACCTATTGAGCGTGACCTCTGGATCATCCCCCTCTCCCAAAAAAACCGGGATGATGATGGTTCCTTTATCTTTTTCTGATGAAAGGCGGATTGCCCTGCCCACTGCCTGGATAATATCGATCTCTGAGCGCCTTGGATCGATGAATGCCACGCCATCTAACGCGGGCACATCCACACCCTCCGATAGACATTTGGCATTCGCCAAAAGATACCGATCTTCCCTCTCTAGTTTACCCAACGCCTTGAGTTTTCCGTTGCGCTCTGAGGTGGGCATTGCCCCACTCAGGTGATCGCAGGTAATCGCACCTTCGGGGCGATAACTGTCCTCAACGTAATCTAATACCTTTGAAAATTCAGCGGTGAAGGCAGAAGCGGCCTTTATGCGACTGTGGAAACTGATAATTCGTCGGAGGTCATATTTACGTATCGCATTAATCAGCCCCAACTGAGAGGCGAAGCTTTTCGCATCTTGTTCTATGCCAGTCTCAGTAGAGATTAAGGCTCGATCCTCTACCATTCTTTTACACTGCTCATCATCAACCCCCACCACTACGACTCGGTAGTCCGACAACAAGTTTCGATCAATGGCGTTACCAAACGGTAAATGGTGCAGTACAGGGCCAAACACCGTCTCGTCATCCATCGATGCCAACTGAATCTCTGCGTCCCTGGCCGCCTTTTTCAATCGGGGGGTATATACCCGTGGCGTAGCAGTCATGAAAAGTCTGTTTTTAGACGGTAATTTTTGATGATCAAGGACGTCGGCATAATCAGAAGAAACTTTGCCCGCACAGCGGTGCGCCTCATCGGCAATGATTAGATCGAAGGGCTCCAAAGTTGAAGACGCAAAGACCTCAGCAATCTTGCTGCTACTTTGATAAGTGGAAAAAACCACTTTATTGCCCGGGCTTTCGAGGAAATTCAGTATTTCTCTTGGATCGGTCGTGGCATGACATCCCAATTCGGCAACGTTGATATTTATCGCATCATCTGCTCTTTTAAGTACCGTTGAATCTGAGCACACGGGCAAAAACTTAAACCCTACTTTTGTGTGCTGTAACCATTCTGATAGCGTATTGGAGAGCAGAAGCAGCGAAGGCAGAAGCAGTAACGTGCTGCGAGAATCCAATCGTTCAGCGATGCGCTGCGCAGTTAACGTCTTACCGGTGCCGCAGGCCATAATAAGTTTGCCCCGACCATTGAGCTTTGAGCAAACATCATCTACGGCTTCACTTTGATGTGGCCTCGGATCATGGGGTCCACTCAGCCTTACTGTGCTGATGTCCTCCAGCGACTCAGGCCAATCGATTGCCCAAGAGTCAAAATTATTTAAGAGGAATATCTGGACCGGTTTTTCTTGAGTGCTGAGCTGCTTCCTCGCAGTGAGGCCAAGTTCGCAGGTGGCAATCAGCAGGCGATAGTCGATGTAAGGCTTCGAACTGTCTGCGAGAAAGGTCGCAACATCATCGAATCGGATTTTGTAATCCGCGTCATAAAACTTTGCCTGAATGGCGCAGATTTTCCCTTCCGTGTCCTCGGCGATTAGGTCAGTTCCCAAGTCTTGAGCCTGAATCCCTGCGGGCTTCGGCCAATCTTCCCAGAGCCAAACTTTTCTAAATTTGTTCCGATATAGGGGGTGACTGGTAAAGAACCATTGACAGAGGAATCGTTCAAACGCCTTGCCCTTCTGATAACTATCGGAAGGGAACGAGGATTTGAACTCATCGAAACTCGCCATGCCGGCAGATTAAACCAAGTGATCCTCAGACAAAAATCAGGTGGTTACGACCCGACCTGAGCGCCCAGTGGCTTAAACAGAAACTCAGTTTTCGTCAGTTTTTGCAGCCCGAAGTTCAATAACGACTGGCGGTAAATCGACTGGCTCACGCTCAGTCATGAGGGTTGGCTTGCCATAAGCCCTATCCAACAGGGCAACTGCCGCAGCAACTCGTGCGGCATCGGTGCGGCCACTTCTTGCGACTGAAACCAGAGTCAGTAGCGCCTCTTCAGAGTATTCCCTGGCACACTCTGACAACGTTTTAGACTGGCAAGCCCTAACTTTATTGAGGGAGCCAGGCGGACGCCCCGCACCCTGTCTCCTTCCGCCTCTTGGCATAGATTGACCCAAAAAATCGCTTTGCCTACCGCATTATAAATTAGCTCCGGTGGCATGAGGGGCTGTGAGCTGATTCATTTATCATATAAATCATGCGTTTATACAAACTATTGGCGGCCTCCACCGACGCAGAGGCACCGTTGCAGGTGCATCCTACAAAATGTTACTCAATCTACTTCCCCGCTTGAGCACTGTGCCCTCCTGACTCGCGTAGCAAGGTCACCCCAACCGCTCACGCGAAGTCCCCACAAGTCTTTGGGTCGGGCATATCTGACTAAAAGCTCAAATACTTTGTCCAAGTCCGTAGTAAACCACCCCGTAATGTCACGGGCGATGTATGACATGTCTGTCTCCGACTTGACGATGAAAGTGTGAGAGACCAATTCACCCGGCTCGCGAACGCGAAATTTATAAACCCGGCCACCTACGGCGCTTTGATCACTGGTCGATGTGTTTTTGTTCATGGTTTGAAGCCTCCATACGGAATATAGAGGCTGACGCTGATATTGCCACGTGGGCCACATCTCCCGAAGGAAACCACCTTGCTCAGCAGCAGGTTGGCGGGGCGTCAGCCCTCTCTTAATGTTTAGTCCGGACTTGCGTCAAGACACACCCACAATACCTAAGAAGATCCTTTTGAGCTACATCCGACCGCCTAATGTCCAGATGCAAGGAACTGTGCGATAGCCAGTGACACCTTCTCAGGAGCAATCATGTGGCCCTCATCTTTTAGCACTGAGATATCTATTCCCAGCTTTGCCGCTATCTGAGTTGCCAGTTGCCAATCGCAAACCTCGTCCTCCTTCCCCGTGACGATCGCTAGACGTGATGGCATTCCCAGTCTTTGTGTCTCGATTGCCGTGCGTAGAGCCTTTTCTCGAGGCTGCCGGCTAAACACCATCCGCTCGCTGTCCAAAGCACGGCCTAAAACAGGTGACAGCAGCATCACGTTGGCGGCCAAGGGCGGTTGATCAATCAATGACTGCAAAAGGAGGTATGCGCCATATGAAGTGGCGATGATGAAACCCTCGCCGATGTCGCTGAACTTCCGCATGGAATTAACTTGATCTTCGAACGACTGCTGTAGGAAGACCGCATCAATCGCTAGCGCGTCAAAATCCGGTGAAAGCGTCGCTAAGTGGACGCTCAATCCGCCTTGCGCGTTACCAAGGCGACCTGTGACGTAGCGGATTTTACTTATAAAAGTCTCTCCAATCAGCGCCTATTAACATCTCACATCTGCTCAAACATCACTTTGGTTTGCGTCAGTGACGCCAAGCTCTCTCAATAACAATGATCCCCACGATCCAAGTAATTTCATATCTGGCTTTTGATTATGAAAGTATGGACGGACGAAATCACTGCAGTGATGGGCGAATGTTTGTGTTGCGCTAGCGATAGCGCATGTGACAAGGAAATCGTAAGCAATACCTTGCTCCTCGCTCTCATGGCGAAATAATCTGCTGTAGGCGATGAGCTTTTTGTCCGCATCGGTCTCATCATCCAGCCATAATGCCGCTGATGTTAGGAGGTAAAAAGGACTTATATTGCTGTGGGCTGTGGCTAGGACTCCATGAAACTTTGGCTGCGCGACGTGGCGTCGGAAAGCTGACCGCGTGTTAAATCGCTCGCTGCGCCGGGTACTGTGCAACGCCTGATCGATCAAGACATGGAAAAACAGGCAAAATAAGAAATCTATCCTGTTCTCAATAAGGGCGAGATGTTCCTGTCACTATGTGACATGCCAGTTGTCTCTGGTCCCCGTAAAAATCAGCAGCGGCATCTCGGGCCCACACAGAGCGAATATATGCTCTAAATCCTCGGGATATTGACGCTCAAAGTATTCAAGTTCGTCGATGAAAAATCATGAAGAGCGGTCACTGCAATGCGACTCCAACTATTGGCGTCCTCAGATTACACCCAATTCCACCCCCTAATGTATCTGGGCGGTAACCATCACGATCACAATAGCGATTAGCCCACCCTGACCACAGGCAACCTCTTCAGCCGCTTGTGCACGTAGCTGTTCTTCAGCGCGTTTGGACCCTGTGAGTTGTGCTGTGGCTGAAGAGAAAAAACTCACGCCGTCACCAAGCTATATAACAGTGGCGAATTCGCCGCCGTCTCTCATCTCCCAATAGACTTGATCTATCCTCTGGCATATAGGACCAGGGACGGGGCCGGGAATTGCTCTGCCCGCTACCTCCCGAACAGGTAAGGCACCTCCGGCGGTACTGCATGTGAAAACTTCGTCCGCTGAATACAGATCGAAACTCGTCACTGGCGCCTCGCAGCAAGGTATTTCCGCTCTGGCCGCGCAATCAATGACTGTAGCCCTTGTAATTCCTCGTAATATTCCGGTTTGTGGAGTATACAAAGTGCCCTTTTTGACCAAGAAGACATTACTGGCTGCGGCCTCTGCCACATAACCCTGATTGTCCAGCCACAGTGCATCATCATATCCAGCCTCTAATGCCTCCAGCCTTATTAGTTGTGAGTGAAGTCTGTCTAAACATTTGAAGCGTGGATCGAGGGTATCTGGCGTGAAACCTCTAGTCGCACTAATCATAAGGCGAATGCCCCTCGCCCGTTTAGCTTCATCAGCTAGAAAGACATATGGTGCCACCCAGACTATTTCCGTGGGTGTTATCTCGCGGGGGTCAGCTACAACACCCTCGGGCACCCCTCTTGTAAGGATAAAGCGAATGCTGGCATCTCCTAGCGAATTGCGGCGAACTGTCTCCAGAATTGCGCTGGCCCAAGCATCTTTGGACAACCGTGTCTCTAACCTTGCAGCCCGAATAGAATCAAAGAAGCGGTCCAAATGCTCCTCAAGCTTAAAAATTTTCCCCCTCCAAGCTGAAACCACATCAAAAATTCCATCGCCCAATAAAAACCCTTGATCTAAAGGGGAAACTCGAGCGGCTGATAGAGGGAGAAACTCTCCATTCACATATAAAATCGGCTCGGCTGGTGCTTCCTGGGTTACAGCCATTCGAAGATTCTCCTCAGGTTTCAAAACGCAACCAATGCTTTGAGGCTAGTTGGACGTAGGGCTGAGAAATTATCACATGTGCTCTGACATGACCTCTCACATTGAGATAGTCCTGCGGTAAGCTGAGGGTATGACGTTTCTGAATAACACAGGTGTGGCGGTGAAGCTGGCGGTGGTAGGCGTTTTGCTTGCACTTGTTGCTTGTGTGAGTGAAAACCGGCAATCGATGTATGACGCCGGCGGAGCGTATTTTAAGCGATTGCCGCCTTGTAACTCCGTTGAGGTAAAAGGCCGGTCCCCGCAATACTTCAATTGCGAGATAGAACGAACTTTTTACGCCCTTGGGCCTCTCGGATCAAAAGAAACCCGATCCGTAGCCCACAAAGAATACGGATCAAACGGCATCATCAACGGGCTGGACCTAATAAGGTGGTGCCACCCTCAAACGATGAGCCAGCAAAGTAAGTATGGAATTTCGATTAGATGCTGGGAAAACGGCAAGTCAAAGGCCTACTACGACGAGACAAAGCCAGACAGTAAATACAACACAGCGTCGTCACGTAACGAAGTAGAAAAAATTTGCGAACCAATAAGACTAGTCGCAGAGCAACAAGCTTCTAACGCACGTGCCAGCGTGTCGCCCGCCTCGCCGGAGCAACGCTTAGAGGCTTGCGATTCTTTTGGCTTTGAACGCGGCACACAAGCCCACGCTGAATGCGCCATGAAGCTCTACATGAACGATCAGAATCAAGGCACGGGGACGGCCGTTACTTCATCAAACAATCAGCAAACAGCGGCTCTTGCGCGTCAGCAAGCAATTCAGGAAGCCACCAATAAAGAGCGGAAGCGGATTCAGGAGCTAGAGGCGAGTCTGCGGATGATGCAGTTTGGGATTGATCTGATGAACGGCACCACGTCTTCACCTACCCCATCCAAGACACACTCGCAGACCTACAACATCAACGGCCAGATAATCAGATGTACCACCACTGGCTCTATCACCACTTGTCTATGACTAAACCACTACTCACCGTTCTGCTGTTGCTGCCACTTCTTGCCCAGGGAGGTGAGAAACGTGTCTTGGGGAGTGCCTCTTACAGAGATGTCTGTAGCAAGATGGCAGCGGCTGGCATCACCAGTAGGACGCAAACTACCCCCGCAACTGACCCCATAACAGACAATGTTTTGGTAGTTGTTGGCTCAGATGACTTAAATCAGTCCCGCGAAAACCGGCTCGTCTCCAACACCAATATCTTTCTGGGAGCCAACGTAACGGATGTCTCCACCCACACGTCAAACACTACACGCGCCTCCGCGAGTCAGGCAGATCCGTGTGCATCAGTGAGAGACGCAAAAACACTTGAGGTAACATTACCGACACCGGAAGCCGAACCTAGTCCACCCCCTAATGTATCTGGGCGGTAACCATCACTACGGCATGTCTTAGTGGTTAAATTGATATGTCCGTAATTACCTCAATGAGCTGGGAGGCACGTGATGTCATGGGAAGCAATTGGCGCGCTAGGTAGCCTATTGGGGGCTATCTCTGTTCTGCTTACTCTTCTATATCTTGCAAAGCAGATTAAAGAAAACTCAAAACTCCTCACAACCTCTGTCTACCAGACAGCTGTAGACGGCTATAACGAGATGGCCTCTATGTTCCTCGAAAACCCGGAGTTGGCTAGAAATCTGCTGATGGACAAGCACGTCCAGCTCAGCGAGTTAGATGCGTATAAGCTGAACCTCATACTGCGTGTGTACCTGAACCAAGGTCTTAAGCTATTTAAGCTTTATGAAGCCGGTATTTTTCCTGAGGAAGACTGGTTACTCAGGGCGGCGGAGGTCAAACAGGTAATTAATCAAACGGATTTTTCACGAGAGTTTGTTAAGAACAATATCATTTTCAGCCAAATGTGTAGTCATTTGGATGACTTAGAAGTGGGGCCTGCTTCAAAGTTTGAGTAGCCGTCTTGTTGGTGGCCTCATGAGCTGATCCAAAAAAACCATTGCAGGTGCCTACCCAGTCCCACCCCTTAATGTATCTGGGCGGTAACCATCACAATCACAACGGCAGTTAGCCCCCCCGGTACCCAATTTGCTCTGACATGAGCTCTCACATTGAGATAGTCCTGCGGTAAGCTCGGGGGATGTCGTCCAAAGGTGTGTAGCTATGAAGCCTCTTAGTCTGATCCTCTTGTTAGTCTCTCTGAGTGCGAACTCTTCTGACCTTTCTGCACCTCAGGTAGCGATTCAAAAGTACTTTGAGTACTTCAATGCAAAAGATATTGATTCGTTGAATAACGCGTCAGGCCAGCCATTCACGCTCATCAATGGTGGAAAGATTAGTAAGTGGAATAAATATGGTGATGCCGTTGATTTTGGAGGTCTTGAGAGTTCAGGTTGGGCTTACTCTCGTATTCATCAAAATGAATTGGTCTATGAAGATGATATGACCGCGATGGTCAATATCAATTTCTCGCGCTTTGATTCAGCAGACGCCGTGATTAGCACAAGCGATGTAATCTACTTATTAGTTAATAGAGATGGTGCATGGAAACTTAAGTCGGGTTTCGTAAACGGCAATCTGACCTTAGGGAAGTGATGTTGCAAATGACTAAACCACTACTCGCCATTCTGCTGTTACTGCCGTTGTCCGTGTGGTCGGAAGAGTACGTCTGTAATGTTGAGAACGTTTCCAATGAGCAGCTTAAATACGTTGTGACTATCACTAGAACTCCCAAAGGTTTCGCAATGGAGTCCAGCAACAAGTGGCTTGGTTTCCCTTATTACGAGAAACACGAAATCAAAGAAGACGATAATATAATCGTAATAACGCAAATTGCCGGTTATTTCGCTGAGGTAATTGTAATTACAAAGGGAGTGCCAGATGGGGAGCCGCTGATTGGTCGCCAACATCGGATGCCCACATTTACTCTTGGCACGGTCGGTATGGCGACAAATGCCACACTGATGACAGAGGAAAGTCTGGTTAGAGGTTTTTGCATGGTTAGGGAATGACCAGCGCAACCCATTTAGAGGTAACTTTGTGCTTCTTTCCAATTCCACCCCCTAATGTATCTGGGCGTTAACTTAGTCGGTCACCAGCAAACCCTCCCGCCCAGTTGCGGGCGGGAGTCGAGCGAGCTTTAACAATTCAACATTGAAGGCGACAATCTGTCGCATGCACTGAGACCCGCATCACTGAGCTATCAGCCCTCACGGACTTGAGTAGATGACCACAAAGTATGCATCTCGCACGTGGCAGGCCAATCCTCGTTGTCGACTGACGCAACTGCCTCATTGGCTGCGTAAGCGTCCATACCTGCGCCCATTGACGTCATGCTCTCCCACGCTCCAGCCCATATGAAGTCCGGTGTGTCCGGGCCGCTAGTGAAGGTTGGCGTCATTATGTACGCCTCGTAACCATCTACGTCCCCCAAAGCTGCGTTCCATTTTTCAACATAAGTCATCATGTCATCCATGCCTTTCCCTTCCGTGAAATTACAAGCCATAAAATGAACTGGATGACTGTCTGCAAAAGACTGCCCACTGATAAATAACAGTAGACACGCGGTAGTTTTTAAAAAACTTCTCATACCAAAAATCCTCTTTTCTCAACAAAAATTTCTTGATCAGACATGTCCGCTAATCATCGTTAAAGGGTGCCGTACTGCGGAAAGCAGGGTTTCACGACAGCCTTTCCAACAGCACACTAACGCAAGGCATAACCTAAGTCCTTGCCGCAACGTGTTGCGAATTTAATAGCACCTGAAACTAAATTCGACCACGCCCCAACTTCATCCCCCAATGTATCTGGGCGGTAACCATCACAATCACAACGGCAGTTAGCGCCCTACCCCGAGAGCATTAGGGGAAAAAAATGTGCCCGCTGGGGGCATATTTGGGGGCATATCAGCCAGCATGTGGCTAATTATCCACGCAGAAACAACATCTTATGGAGACTATTCGTCTCCCGCCGCCTCCACCATATTTGGAGCATCGCTGTAACTTGCAATATGTTATGTGCAGTGCGGCTGATATTGCGTCACCCAAAAGCATCAATTTGCTACATCGGGTGATACATTTTGAACACAAGTTTTTATCTGACTTGCCGCGGTGGCGTCTTATATTTCAGGAGGGGTGTCGCAAAGCTTAATAGAGTATTAAAGGTGTAAATAAAGGAAGTTTCCGTCAAGGCCAGCGCAAATTAAATGGAACTGACAGTTGATCAAGCATTCCAGCGGGGAATCGCGGCGCACAAGCAAGGCAAGCTGCGGAACGCTGAGCGATTTTACCGCGCCGTCTTGCAGGCTCAGCCCAACCATCCTGACGCCAATCACAACTTGGGTGTCCTTACTGTTGCAGTCGGCAAAGCTCTAGATTCATTACCACTTTTTGAACAGGCGCTGGATGCCAACCCGAAGACAGAACAATTTTGGCTTAACTACATCGATGCCTTGATAAAAGTTGGACGTTCTAGTACCGCCGAGAAGGTAATAATTGAGGCAGAGCAAAATGGTGTTTCTGCGGAGAGGCTGTATTTCTTTGGCCAAAAACTTCAAAAAACCCCTGTTATAGCCGCCGGTCCAACACAGGCTCAAATGAATCACGCCATAGAACTCTACCAAGCTGATAGATTGGCAGAAGCCCATGCACTCGCTATGTCACTAACTCAACAGTTCCCCGAGCACCCATTTGGATGGAAGGTTATGGGTGTACTTCTGAAGCAAATGGGTAGGCTGGATGAATCTCTGTTGCCTTTGAAGAAGTCTGTTCTGCTTTCTCAGCAAGACGCCGAAGCTCACACTAATTTAGGTGTTACCCTGAGAGCACTTGGCAGGTTCGACGAGGCTGAAGCAAGTTATAAAAAAGCAATAGCTCTAAAGCCTGACTATGCCGAAGTTCACAACAACTTGGGTAACATGCTCACAGAAATAGGCAAGCCAGCCGAAGCTGAAGCTAGCCTCAGACAAGCGATATCCCTGAAGCCTGACCTCGCCGAAGCCCACTATAACTTGGGTAATACACTCCAAGAGTTGGGCAGATTAGATGAAGCTGAAGCAGCCTATAAACTAGCGATAGCTCACAAGCCTGACTACGCCAAGGCCCACAACAACTTGGGTAACACACTCCAGAAATTAGGCAGGTCAGATGACGCTGAAGCAAGCCTGAGGCAAGCGATAGCACACAAGCCTAACTATGCCGAAGCTCACCGAAACCTAGCGAATAACAAAACGTTTTCGTCAAAAGACGATCAATTTACTCAGATGCAAGAGCTTTATCATGACCCAAATATTTCTGAGAGTGATCGCTGTCACATCTGCTTTGCTTTAGCAAGAGCGTCTGACAATCTAGAAGACTGCGCTGCTGCTTATCAGTTCTATGCAGATGGGAATGCTCTACGAAAAAGACAGTTGGGTTATGACAAAACACAGGATAAGAAGTTGTTTGAAAGGCTCAAGGCGAGTTACCCACGCATTTCTGCGTATACACTCGACTCCGAGACTATTTCTTCTGAACACTCCCCTGTTTTTATAGTCGGTATGCTTCGTTCTGGGACGACACTGATCGAGCAAATAATTTCATCGCATCAACAAGTTACGGGAGCGGGCGAATTGCCCTTTGTGGCTCACTACGGGCGCTCATTAGTGGTTGGCCAGACATCAGCAGATCCGATCGCACTAACGACTTTCAGAGAACAGTATCTTGGCGCCCTGGGGCAACGCTCAGAGGGCAATCCTTTTGTTATAGATAAGATGCCGCATAATTTTCTTATGATCGGCCTGATCGCTGCCACTTTACCTGACGCAAAGATCATTCATGTCAAAAGAGATCCTGCCGCAGTGTGCTGGGCGAATTATACGCAATACTTTGATAGTGAAGACCTGACCTATTGCTATGATATTCACGACATTTTGCACCATCACGACTTATACCTAGATCTAATGAAATATTGGCATCAGGAACTGCCGAACAGAATTTACGACCTGGATTATGAGGTCCTCACAGAGGATCAGGAAGAGGAAACCCGCAAATTAGTTGACCACCTCGGGCTAGATTGGGATGACGCTTGCATGTCTCCTCAGAAGAACAAAAGGGGGGTTGATACGGCCTCTTTTGCGCAAGTTAGAAAGCACGTGTATCGGGGCAGCTCTGAGCGATGGAAGCGTTTCCGTCCGTATCTCAACGGCGTATTTGACCATTTTGATGCTAAATAGTACTCGCTAAAACCATCAACTTCTCCGGAGCCTTCTCGCATGCTTGCCTCGTTGGTATTCCATACTTCGATTTGCGGGATGATCGACTTATCGTGGATTGTTTAAAAATAGAAGCTCGTGACGTTCGATTGCCTCGATGACTTCTAGATTGTGTAGCGTGGAAAAACAATGCGTAAATAGGCAGCGAAGGTAGGCGTAAACCATGACGCGGAGTAGCATTAAAAAATGAAGGCGAGTAATAAAAATCTCGGGTGCGTATGCGGCCGGACTTGATCAGGTTTTCAGAATCTGAAGCAGCCATGAATCAAAATGGCCCACATAGAGTCGAATGGCTTCATCGGTAGGCAGAGCTTTGCTGAAGGGCATACCTCACTTGCTATTCTTCAGACACAATCGAATTATCGAGGTGCCGATCCAAATTTGGTTTTATTGACCACGTCACGTAGCATGATGTTGGAGGCTCTGCCGCCTTTCCAGTTCGGTCTAAGTGTCAACCCCGGAGCACAAAAGCTTTCTTAGGGTACGTAGCTGGATTCACTGAATTAGAGCAGCTCCAGCAAGCGACGAACGGGCTAACGACCGTCCTTTTAAACTGTGTCGCCGGCGCAAAAATGGCTACGGGCGCAAGGCAAATCAATCTGACAACATTTGTCATCAACAAAAATTTTGGGAGCAACATGAGGGCCCCCAGAAACACAGACCTGAACAAAAAATAGCACCATTGAAAAATGCTAGACGGAACATCACTAAACTCAATGCCATCGGCGGAGCAAATTCGTCTTTTGAGAGAATATTTTCAGGACGACCGCCTTGCGGATGCTGAGTTATTAGCAAGATCCTTGACAAGGAAATTTCCGGCCCAGCAAATTGGTTGGAAAGTACTGGGGGCTGTCCTTAAAAAGACAGGCAGACTAAACGAAGCTCTAAAGGCTGAGCGAAAGTCGGTGGAGCTAGCTATTCAAGACGCCGAAGCTCACAACAATTTAGGGGTCACGCTCTTGCAATTGGATAGGGTGGACGCCGCCGAGGATCATTTCAAGAAAGCTGTCGCGCTGAAGCCTGATTATGCTGAAAGCCTTTTTAATCTGGGTAATGTATCTCAAAAACGAGGCAGAATAGAGGAGGCTGAAGCAACCTACAAACGCGCCTTAGCTTTAAAGCCAGACTTTACGGAAGCCCATAATGCGTTGGGTAACATGCTCAAATCAGCGGGTAGACTTGATGAATGCGTAGGGAGTTACGAACGAGCCATAGCCCTCAGGCGGGACTTTCTAGAAGCCCACAACAACCTAGGCAATGCGCTACTTGACTTGGGTCGATTGGAAGAGGCCGAAGTTTGTTTCAGGCGGGCTTTGGAATTTAAGCCCGGCAATGCCGAAGTCCTCAACAATTTGGGAACAACATTAATGGGACGAGGTAAATTAGACGAGGCAGAGACCTGCTTCAGGCAAGCGATAATCCACGAGCCTAACTTTGCCGAAGCCTTCAATAATTTGGGTACTACGCTTGAAGAGCTTGGCCAACTGACCGAAGCTGAGTCGAGCTACAAAGCCGCTATCGATTTAATGCCCGCTTACGCAAAGGCTCAAGTTAATTTGGGTAATACACTCAGGTCGTTGGGTAAATTGGAAGAAGCCCAGGCGAGCTACAGCCAAGCTATAGCACTTCAACCAGACTACACTGAGGCCTACCGTGCTCTCTCTGCCATAAAAAAGTTTGATGCGAAAGACAGAGAAGTTTTACAGATGCGCGACTTACATCAAGACAACAGCTTGTCCGAAGAGCATCGATGTCAAATATGCTTTGCTCTGGCAACTGTCTGTGAAAATCTCGGTGATTTTGCGGCTGCATTTGAGTACTACTCTGAGGGCAACGCCCTGCGACGAAAGCATTTAGGCCATGACAGGGCGCTAGTCACAGAATCGTTTGAGAAGCTGAAATTCAATTACGCAAATTTAGCGGCGAAAAGGCTGGAAGAGAACGTTATCACTCCCGCGAAATCCCCCATTTTTATCGTAGGAATGCCTCGGTCTGGCACAACATTAGTTGAGCAGATTATTTCTTCGCATTCACTAGTAGCTGCTGGCGGAGAGTTACCGTTCGTAGCTAAGCACGGCGGTGAATTGGCGTCTGGCATATCTACCGTAAACATGGCCGCCATGAGACAATTCAGGGAGCAGTACTTGGGTGCCACGCAGCCTAAATGGAGGCACCATATTTATCTCACCGACAAGATGCCGCAAAACTTTCGTTTTTTGGGACTGATCGCTTCAGTTTTTCCTGAGGCTAAAATAATTCATGTAAAGCGGCGCACTGCGGCAGTCGTTTGGGCAAATTACACGATGTATTTTGCCAAGAAAGGGCTTAGCTACTGCTATTGTCTCAGCGATATTTTGCACTATTACAACGAATACGCGGATCTCATGCGGTATTGGCAGCAGTCACTTGGCGAGAGAATTTATGACTTGCAGTACGAGAGTCTCACTGCCAATCAGAATCAAGAGACACGTAAACTAATTGAACATCTAGATCTGAGCTGGGAAGACGCATGCCTGTCGCCACAAAGCAATAAAAGACAGGTTGCTACAGCATCGAGCGTTCAGGTGAGGAAGCCGGTTTATCAGGGTAGCTCTGATCGTTGGGAGCGCTATCGTCCTTACCTTAATGGTGCGCTAGATCACCTAGGATCGGGGTAGTGTCTCCTTAGTCTTTAGTCCCTCCCTTGAGAGGCAACGCATCATGTGATCCCTACCTCTCCGGTTTCCGACTCCGCCCTTGCGATATTTGTGAGTAGAATAACTCTTGTTTTAAAGGCTGCTGTTTGTGCATCATTCCCGTCCCAAATTTCACAAGCCATCTGAGGAATCAGAGGTTTTACCAGACGTTGGATATTTTAAATATCTTTAGCTGGTGCCCTGAGGCTTGATCATGTCTGGACCAAGGCACCACTTCTCTTCAAATATTTCTGAAAACCAAGCATTTCCTAAAGCCACCTAATCCGTAAAGGGACTGTTTGATATTACCAATAGTGCTGCCACACCAAGGCAAATGACCATGAAGCTACCCTAGGATGTATAGGTTTGGTTGGGCTTGATGGGGTGTTGTAGGAGCAACGTAGGTTTTGGCTGTGTCGTCTAAATATAAATTGAGGAGCGTAAACGCCCAATCATTTGCCAGAACGCACTAGAGGCGTGCTTCAAATTTTCTGACACCAAAACTGGTACATGCCAGAAAAGACAAGAGGATCATTTTCTTCATAAAGTGCCCAAAGAGATAAATCACGAACATCTGAGTTTTCACCGTGAAAACGTGTGAATTTACTGGTTATCTCTTTGCTTTCAAAACCGCAGAATTCCAGTTTCAGATCAGTCAGGTACTTTTGTATTTGGGGAATTGTAAATCGATGCTCTTGCACATGGAAAAGTAAGTCTCTCACTGAGCTCAGATCAAAGAAGTCGGGAGACTCAAGCAGCCTCTTGTGTTCTGTTTGTTGTGATTGAGTAATCAAATGTCTGACGTTACGGATTTCCGATTCAGAGGCACCAACACCTAGAGCCGCCACTTCTTCTCGAACTTGTGTTACGTGACGCCGAGCCAAGTCACTATATAACCCTATATTTAGTAAGCCGCCCGTTCTTAATAAGCGGACAAGCACACGCCATCCTTCGATTGGGTCATCCATATGATGTAAAACCCCAGAGCATTGGATAATGTCGAATTGGCGGCCAAGCCTCTCCAGATCCAAAATATCGGCCCGCAAGAAGTGCAGGTTTTTTGCGCCGATTTCGTCTGCTTTCCGCTTGGCGTAGGCAAGGCTTCGGGTGCTTAGATCGACGCTTAATACTTCACAATTGCTAAAGCAACAGCCTGTCTCCAGAGATTGCTGCCCTGTGCCGCAACCAGCTATCAGTATCTCTGGAGAATCAATCCCCAGAATATTTTTATCCTTAAGCCGAAGGCCAACGTCGCTCACGAATTCTATGACCGAGATGTTTTTAAAGCCCCCTGAGAATTTTACCCATCTCGGATAGGGGTTTTCCTCATACTGCTCCCTTACCTTAATGGATATCTGATTGTTGGTGTCCTGTAAAACTGGGATGTTGCTTGCTATTAAATTCTCTTCTCGAGGCTCTTCAATGAGTCTTCTTTTAACTTCTGGCAACTGATTGACTATCTGTATGCTCTCGCACCAACCATATTTGTACAGTGCGCGGTAAGACGCCAAGCACAGAACATCGGAAATTTTAGGTTCACCTCCAAGTGAAATGCACTCGGTTATTCTGTGCTCTAACGCGTTGATGTGGGACATCTCGTCGGCCGCTTCATAATAGACGTATTCATTGGTAAAGCAGTGGAGGGCAAGCGTTTCTTGAAACTGCAGAAGTCTGTCTGTCTGCTCGAGCTTACCTATGTTTAGGAGAAGAGTGCGCCTCATAGACGTAAAAAGTCTCTCGAGTGGAAGATCAGGTAATGGGCAAATGCGCATCAAGTCATGCAGTATCGGGAGGCTGTGTAGCGTCTCTATCGCAGATATCGTGGTACCAGTACTGACACCCGCGGAGTTGTCATCCAGCAATTGAATAATTAGCTCGTCGTGACTGAGTAAGTCTAAGATAGCAGTGGCTAATTTTTTTGGCCTTACATAATTTCCGCTAAGTAGGACATCCCTCAGCAAAGGATAAAGACTCCTGTCGCATTTATTAAATCGACTGGTTTTTAGCACTCCAGCAATGACTCTATAGGCGTAATCATCGCCAGGGCCTATTGAAAGCGCACCTTTGAAAAACTCGAGAGCTTGCTGAAGATCGCCCTGAGCGCTGAGGGCCTGGCCCATATTTACATGGGCTTCCTGATAGTCTGGCTCATGGGTTAATGCCTGATTAAAACTGACTTGGGCTTCTTCTATTCTACCTGCTTGCTGGAGGGTAAGACCAAGGTTGTTATAGGCTTTTGCGTAGCTTCGATTGAGTTCAAGCGCCTGTCGAAAACTTGCTTCTGATTCCTCGAGCCGACCCAGTTGCCTCAACGTGTTGCCCAAATTGTTATGTGCCTCGGCAAACCTAGGATTTATTTTAATCGCCTGCCTAAGACTCACTAAAGCTTTCTCTAGCTTACCCAGACGCCGCAGAGTACTGCCAAGATTATTGAAAGCTGCCGGGTCTGTTGGCGCCAACTGAATGCACTTTTGCATTGCAGCCATTGACTCGTGAAGCTGATTCGTCTTGTTAAGTATCGCCCCAAGCAAGGTCCAGCCGAAGAGGTGCTTGGGGAACTCTTGCGTTAGCGACCTTGCTGAATCTTCAGCTTTTGTGAGATGACCATTCTGATAAAGTTTTAAAGCATTATCTAGGAGGCCTGGCGACGGTACTGTCTCTCTCAATGGTGAGGGAAGTCGGCTCTCCAAAGCCTTAAGCTTTGTCGAGTTTATGCCGGATCTTTTTCCATCTGCTAAAACCCGTTGTGCCTCTTCACACTTATTTTCATTTATGAGTGCATCAATGTAGCTAAGCCAATACTGTTCTACGTTTGGCTTGGCCTCAAGAGCGGTTTTAAACAACGGCAGTGCATCTGCAACCTTGCCAACAGCCACTATTAAAACACCAAGATTGTGATTGGCATCTGAATGATTCGGTTGAACCTGCAATATCGCTCGGTATAGACGTTCAGCCTCTTTGAATTCGCTGTTCCGATGCGCATTGACCCCTCGTTGAAGAGCCTGATCAATTGTAAGTTCCATACAGGCCCCTAAAACTCAATTTCTCTAATACTCTAGCTGGTGGTCTTACATTTATGCTAACGCTAATGCTAATGCAAAGGCACCTCGTTCAGACAATGGCGTCCACTTGAGGGCAGCAAGTTTCACATCTTTCAATTCGGAGTTTACATTTAGGCAGCGGTTGCTTTGTTAATCGCTAGACATCTTTAAATCGGGACACCATATTCCTCGGTAACGGGGTTGCGTCTGCTTGTGTGAGTGGATCGTGAATTTGGTGCCAAGCTGCCTATTGAATTTATCTAGTTTAAATGGGCGGTGACTAGCACGACCACGATGGCAGATAACTCCGTCCCTTCTGCGAGGGGCCAGTAAGTTTGCATTCTGCTTACACTCGCAGTTCCGATGACTACATCCAGACACGATGTTGTTCAGCAGAGATAGGCGTCTGACCAGTGTGGGTAGCTGATTTGTGTCGTGTCGCATTGCGTGTCTGCGAGCTCTGGCATTATCCCTGGTTGCTGCCATACTCGTTGCAACTTTCCCACGTGGACTCGCGAAGCACTCTAGAATTGCCGCAATAATAGACGTTTGACGCAGGCACAGACTGTAGATTGTCCAAAGACGCCCCTCAGGTTCTCTAAGGATAACGCCGAGAATCAAGCGTCCAAGCTGCACCTCTATGCTGACCTCTGACACCAGAACTGATACATTGAAGTGAAGGTATTAGGATTATGTCTTTCGAAGCGATCCCAAAGCGATAAATCGTAAATATCTGCTCCATCTCCAAAGTAGCGTCGAAATTCGGCGACGATTTCTTTGCTCTCGAAGCCGCTGAATTCCAAACCCAGCTCGTTTAGATAATTCTCGATTTGCGGCAAAGTGAAATTTTGTTCCTGCACATGAAATATCAAATCAGTAATTTCACTCGAGCTGTAAAAGTCTGTGAACTCGGTAATACGGCGATGTTCCTCCCTTTCTGATTCAATTACTAATTGTCTGAATTTTTTGATTTCAGCCTTTGACGCTGGCATATCCAGTGATGCAACCTCTGATCTGAGTCTAGTAATCGGGCGTCTCGCATGCTCGCTATAAAGCCCTATCTTCATCCAGCCTCCAGGCCTTAATAAGTTTGTCAGCGCTCTCCAGCCTTCCATCGGATCCTGCATGTGATGGAGCACACCCGAACTTTGTATTATGTCGAACTGTCTTTTCAGCTTGTGGAGATCTAAAACATCAGCTTGTAAATATTCTATGTTTTCGACTAGAAGCTCGCGTGTTTTTCGCTGGGCGTATGCCAAACTAGCTACGCTCAAGTCGACGGCGGTAACATTACAGTTGGTAAAACGTGAGGCCACTCCGATCGCGTGCTGTCCAGTACCACAACCTGCTACCAATATTTCGGTCGCAGTGGGTCGATTTGCCCCACGACACTGCAGTTGCTTTAGCTCGAATTCTTGGCAGAGCCAATCCAAAGACACGGTACCCAGAGGCATCGCCAATCTCACCCAGCGAGGGTAAGGGTTCACCTCGTACTGCTCTCTAACTATGGTAGAGACGTTGTCTGATATCTTTCCCAACGATGGAATGTCTCTTGAAATTTCCCGCTCAATTAACGGTTCTTCTACTAGCCGCCTCTTCAGATCCTCGCATTGATCAAGCACTGCTAACTGTGTGACCCAATCGTTGTGGTGTATCGGGCGGTAAGCGGCAAAACACAGTACCTCCAGGAGGCTAGGCTGTTTGTTCAGCATGACCTTTGTCGAAATCTGATCCCCTAAGTTGTCTACTTGTTTTTCTTCTTCCTCGCTTTCGGGATAAACAAACTCATTCGTGAAACAATGTAGAGCCAGCGTGGACAAAAAAGTGACTACCTGAGGTGACGCCTCAAGCGTATTGCGCTCCTTAAGCAGTACTCTCCTAATAGATACAAACATCGTTTCCAACGCTGTATCGGGCAGAGAACAAATGCGCATCATTTCGTGTAAGAGCGGAAGTTTGTCAAGGGTGTAAATCGCAGTCATGACTGCTTTCAGATCGCTGGGAGGGTTGTTCTCAGCCAACAAAGTTTCAATGAGAGGATCCCGTCGCAGGAGGCTTGTAATTCCGCGACCGACTTCGCGAGAACGCACAAAACTTCCAGTTGTGAGCAAATCAATGATTGGTGGATAAAGCCTAGGTTCATAATGATCGAAAATTGCGATCGTTAAGGCTGAACCTAAATTTAATTTTGCGACGGCAAAATCTGGACTCAGGATAATTGCCTCAGCATAGTGCCTTATAGCCTCCCCTAACTTGCCAATGGCTTTTAGCGTGATCCCCAAGTTACTGTGCGCCTCAGGGTAATCAGGTCTCAACTCTAAGGCTTGCCGATAACATGCCTCTGCATCTTTAAACCTACCTTGCTCTTGGAGCGTGTTAGCCAAGTTGCAGTATGCCTCGGCATAAGACGGTTTGAGGGCTATGGCCTGCCGATAGCAAAGTTCAGCCGCATCCAAACTCCTCAGTTTCTGGAGCGTGACACCTAGATTGTTGTGCGCGTCTGCATCGTGAGGCACCAACTCCACAGACTTTTTCTGAAAGTCTAAAGACTCGTGGAACCGCTCCATTCGCACGAGAACAGCACCTAGCATTTTCCAGCCAAATTGGTGATTAGGATATTTCTCAACAAGCCACGCTGCCAACATCCTCGCTTCAGGGAGGCGGCCTTGTTGATATTGTTTCAAGACACTTTGAACTTGATCTTGCGACGGTTCTGTCCCTAACACGTCGTCTCTCATCACTCGGTTTTTGCGGCTTTCTGTAGTAAGCATTGTTCCGTTTGTTTCGGGTGCCACAAATGTTTCTGTATCGGTCTGCGCACGCTGAGGCGGAATTTGCCTGATTCGTTCGATTAGTGCACTTAACTTATCTTTGGCAACTCCAAGATGCTTGCCGTCGGCTACAACCCGCGTGGCCGCATCAACCTTCCCTGCCCTTATAAGTCCATCAAGGTAGCTCAACCAGAACTGTTCTTTTTCAGGGTTTAGATCCAGCGCCTGCTTTAAAAGCGGTAATGCCTCCTCAATCTTCCCAACTGAAACCGCCAGCACACCTAAATTGTGGTTAGCATCCGGATGTTTTGGCTGAATCTGCAAGACGGCGCGGTAAAATCGCTCAGCGTTCTGCAGCTTGCCTTCCTTGTGCGCCGCAACTCCTCGTTGCAATGCTTGATCAACTGTCAGCTCCATTTAATCTGCGCTGGCCTTGACTCACACCTCACTACTCTACACCTTCAACGCGGCATCAAGTCCAACCATCTTTTATATCGCTACCATAGGGTCTAGCCACCTGCCCCGGCCCTTTTAGACGGTGCTACATTCTGTGCTACGTTTTGGAGCTTGAACGGGGTGATACAACGTCGAAAGTAGTTGATTTATCTGGGCTTGCGAGTATCGGTTCAAATCCCGCCGCCCCCACCAAATTGAGAAACAGCAACATCCAAAGAAGTCAAGAAAACCCCGTTAACGCGGGGTCTTTTGTGAGTGACTGATCTGGGGAGGTCGAATTTCCTGTAGCAGCCAGAGTTAGAATACTTTTATGGCGGCTCTCCGCTGTAGACCGTCAAACTATAAAATCTTACGAATTGTTGAGTTCTGCAAGACATACAGATAGCCAACGCTTCAGCAAAGGATGCAGCAGTAATCAGAGCCATCAAATAACTGGGCCCTGACTTCATTGCTGATCTGGTATTCGCTACTAGCCGTTTCTCTATGAGTATGCCTCTGAGAACGTAAGATTAGCGTTTGCGTGCCCCTGCTCGTCAGCTCTAACCTTGAGAATCATGTCCGACAGCTTCGCGTCAGCCGGCAGGTCGTAGTAATCGATGGCAAGACGCGGCGCTGGACAGTTGTCTATCTCGCCAGCCTCTATCTGCTCTAAGTAGCTTGTGTAACTTCTGACCGCTTCCTCCTCGAAGTAGTGGATCATCTTGTGCGCTGTCTTAGGGGACACGATGTAAAGGACGAAGTAGTAAGCCATAAAGACCAACTGTGCAGTTAATATCAGCGCTCTCTCTAGCCAGCTAGGCTGTGCAATTTCGATAAAGAACATAAGGTGCATACGCTCGTTCTCAGCCTCGGCTAGCAGTTCCCGTATCAGTGGGCCGTAACCTGTCTTGGCTTGCCGCAGGCTCTTGAGGTGAACCCACATACCCGCAACCATTCCAGGCACTCCTGCGACTGTCTCCAATACGACGGCACGATGGCCGTAGCGAGTGGTAAAGAACACGTCCGCAAAGAAGCGGAAAAACGCTGTCATGCTCCGTGCGAACCAATCACTCATGTTCGTTTCCTATTCCGATGTTGTCTAACGGTAGCGGAATTATGATGGAAAACACGGTGGGCTTCGGGTTGTGCTGCCGTCGAATGCCCTCTTAACGGGATGGCTATCCCGCTCACATTAAGACAGACATACCGAGCGGACTGACGTGTCTGAGCGCATGCTGTTTCTTATGTTGAAAGATGATGCGCTTGTCGACGCCTCGACGGCTTCCGTTTCGCACCTGAAGTGTCTTGGCAGCAAATGAAATATTACAACGGTGATTTCTTATCCTATCCTCTGCAATCAAAAGGAAACTCATACTTCACAGTTAAGGTGGGCGCTGTGTAATTTAGATACGTTGCGAGGTTTTAATTATTGCCTGTTGAATAGATGAACCTCAGCGTGAGCGCGTCAGAACCGGGATTTTCTGACTGCGTGCTGCCGTTAGACATATGATCAATTGAAAAAGAGAGCGTTGTGGTCTCACTCAGTTTATACCCCACTCCAATCAGAGATCGAAAATGGAGCTGCCCGCCTAGGTCGGTCTCGCCGGTTTTATAGGCACCGGGCATAAAGCTGGCCTCAACGACGAAACGCTCACCTAACTCATATTTACCAGCGACTCCCAAGCCAACCCAACCATCGCCGTCGTCATCTAGGCGAGCAGCACCAGCAAAGTTCGCTGACCAACCAAAATAGCTACCAAATTCTTTTGCATGGTACTCAACGACGCCGCCAATACCGTTGGTGTCAACATCGGTTGTAACGCCTGCCACCCAATCGGCTTTTACGATACCGACATAAAAAAAACAAAGTGAGCACAAAAACCGCGCGAGCGAAACTGCGAGTTTATTCTTTTCTCGCTGAGACGCATACTTGGATACCTGCCATATTCCATTGTGCCACCACCTTGAAGACATAGTTTTCACCGGACCCAAGTACCTGACCGCACAAAGCACACTGGGTATATTGTTGAAAATATATCTTGATTTTTAACCGTAATGATCGATCTCTCCCGCGGGGCGACATTTAAACCGCTTGTATTCCCACAAATACTGGGCCTCGTTACCAATAATAGCCTCTTCGATCGCCCTATTGATACCGGTAAGTGCCTCCTCCGGCCCATTGGACATGATTGTATCAAGGTCACGAAAAATTAAGCTAAAACCATTTTTGGTGCGCAAAGCAGTTCCAAGAATCACCTTTGCGGCTGACTTTTCTTTGAGCTTGTAGGGGAGTGTCGCCGTGGCACACTTGATTCCGAAAAATGGAATATTAAGTCCTGAACTTTCGTTGGCGGGCACTTGATCAGGAAGGATTGCTGTCACACCCCCAGATCGAACGGCCCGTAATATTTCCGTCACGCCTCGGCCGCTTACTGGAACAAGTCTGGCACCAGCTTTTTGACGGCCTGACTTAACAAAGTCATCTAGCCTTGAAAAGCGGATAGGTTTGTACAGGGCAACCAAATTGTACTCAGAAGCAAGAAACAGGCTCATCACTTCCCAATTTCCTAGGTGCGGGATTAGCACTATGCAACCCGGGCCTCCGAATTCTGATGTCGTTATTAATTCTCTCCCTTCTACAGTAATGTGGTGGCTCATTGAGGGCCATGGTCTTAGCCAGAGATGGCCTAATTCCGCAACAAATTTGCCTATCTCCTGGAACCTCCGCGCTGCCAAGTCACGTTTTTCCTTTGGATCTTTTTCTGGGAATGCAAGTCGTAAATTTATATGAGTGGTACGACGCGATTTATGACTAAGATAATAAGCTAGGCGTCCCATTCCTCCACCTAGTAATCTCGCAGCTTGCAATGGCAATACGCGAAACACTGACAGAGCGAAGAGCGTGACATAATAAGCAAGGTTCTCAAGCCATCGCGGTTTGGGTAAGGCGGGCATCAGCAACCTTCGTTAAGTGTTATCAATGGCGGGTGCGGTTGAATTAATTGGTGACCAATAGCATGCGGGCAACCCCACATACCAATTACTTTACAGGCCATATACCGCGGTCTTCCAATTGTACTCTTGCAACCTTTCGACGCCAGCAAAAACCTATACAAACTTCTTTAAGCAGCTTGCCTATCAATCTTGCTGTTGGCCAGTTAAGCTTGAGTTCCGACTCAGTTCCAGATTTTTCTGTCTGGAGCGCACGCAGATTCAGCAGTTGCTACCAAGCGCATATTGGATACATTGACTCTTTCACTAACTATGCTGCTTGAGGCTCCAAATACCTCACACCTGCGGGGATCAGCCTCATAGCTGAAAAAAAAACATTGGTTGCCTATAGACTACTCTGGTTACTTCTGACCCCTCTGATTGTCTTGTGGTCTATCCAACAGATGGTGTCGCGTTCTGGGGGACAACTGTATTTTCGGGAGAGATTTGGGCTATATCGTATAGGGAGTCGGCCTGCGCCAGTCTGGTTCCACGCGGCATCAGTAGGGGAGATCCGACTGGCCATGCCGCTAATCAAATCGGCAGTTCGTTATGGCGTGTTGGTCACATGTAATACCCCGGACGCCTACAGGCTCGCTGTTCAAAAATGGGGGGATAGCGTCACAATCCATTACTGTCCCCTTGATTATGCGTGGTCAGTAAGACAGCTACTTCGCCATTATCAGCCTGCTGTTTCATTTATTATTGAAACCGAACTTTGGCCAGAACTATACTTTCAGTGCGCAGAGCACAGCATTCCAGTTCATATTATTAACGGCCGAATCAGCAACAAAACTTATCAGGCCAATTTCCTTTTACGGCTCTTTTACCGTCGGGCGCTACAGACCGTCACCAAAGTGTGGGCAAGAAACTCTGAAGACAGACAGCGGTTCCTAGACATGGGATGCCCTCTCGACAGGGCGACAGTGGTTGGCAGCATCAAAATGACACGCCAAGAAACGCGTGCGACACCGGAGCATCCGTTGTTAGGCATAGAATTTAGCCTTGCCGTCTCGACTCACGCTAGTGAAGAACTTGTGATCGCTCGAGCCTGGCGAGCAGCTTCTGACAATCACCTGCTTGTAATTATTCCCAGGCACGCACAACGTGGCGCCTCAATTGCACGATTGCTCGAAGAAAACGGCCTACGAGTGACGCTTCGCACCGAGCACAGGATTCCAGTATCCGATACCGATATCTTGATCGCAGACACCACAGGAGAGGTAGATGATTTCTGCGCCCACGCAAAACTCATCTTTATGGGAGGCTCAATGGTAAAACACGGAGGACATAATGTAATTGAAGCTGCGGCGCGCGGTAAGGCGATTATCGTGGGTCCTCATACAGATAACTTCAAGGATGAAGTGGAATACCTCAGATCAAGAGGCGCGATTGAAATAGCGGAAAACGAGCAGGAATTGGCCTCAAAGTGGGCCGCGGTATCGGGGGGCGATTCAGCGCGGCATCGGTTGGAGGCGGCTACGATTGCTGCTTACCGAAACTTACCCAATAGGGTAGAGGAATATATTGAACTCGTCGCTGAAGCGATTGATCTTCACCACACTAAAACAGCCTAGTGACTTAGCCTATTCCGCTCTCAATCAGATTCGGCACCGTAGCCTGTGAGCATTCGATTCCACGCGCTATCGATGGCAGCAGTAGACCCTGAGAGCTTGTTTAGCGAACGCCTGAGGCGTCGCAAGTTCATCTGCTTCCAGGAAGCCTTGGATCGGCGCCCCACTAGCTTACCCTTATCAAAGTCAATCAGGTAAGTGTAGCCCTCTACTAGTAAGATGTTGCTCGCGTTCAGATCACGATGCATTGCACCATACTCGTGGAAACGACGGATTGTTTTGCCAATAGCCTCCCAAGGGGCATTCTCCCAATCGCCTAACCTGATCAATGATGCTAGCGACCGACTATTGGGAAGGTACTCAGTGATTAAGGCACCTGAGTAGGTCAAAAGAGATTTTCGTTGGGCGGACGCAGCCACAGGGCGCGGCACTGGCAGTCCAGCAAGATAAAGCTTTTGGAGTATCGAAAACTCGTTGGCCATGCGAGTTCGCTCGTAGCCAGTAAAAAAATACCGCGCTGATACCAGATGCGAAATAAGGCCACCTCGCAAGTAATGTTTCAGGATCCATTGCTGCTCTCCTGCATTAATCCTCCACACGGTGCCACGACCCTCAACATGAGGTTCTGCTTGATCAAACCATGAGTCGGGTTGAAAAAATTCCCGGGACGGGTTCAAGACAAGATCTTTGTCGAACACAACGTAGCGGCCAGGACTTTCGCGAATTGTTTGGATATCAAGCGTCATGTAGTCTGTCGACAATCCTTTACCGTGTTCGGCCCCGAGGGGCATCTCCTCTCCGTCAATTGCATGCAGCGGAATTACGAATTGCTCAAATCAATCTGCATTGTACGCCTATCCGCCATAGGAGACGTCTGCCACGCTGTTGCAACTGTGCAAGCGATACAAAGACATTATCCCGACGCTGACATAACGTGGGTTATTGGTCGGATCGAGCATTCGCTAGTGAGCGATATTCCTGGTGTCAAGTTCGTCGTTTTCGACAAAAAGCGCGGACTGAATAGCTTTCTGGATCTGCACAAAAAGATGGTCGGCACGCCCCCTTATGATGTCCTGCTGCAAATGCAAACATCGTTAAGAAGTAATCTGGTCGGCGGAATCATAAAGGCTAAGCGAAAAATTGGGTTTCCGGCCAGCAAGGCAAGAGAGCTACATCGGTTCTTTGTCGGCGAGCACCTACCAGAAACCGAAGCCTTTCATGTGCTCGATGTTTTCAAGCATTTTGCGTCTGGAATTAATGTTCCCAACTTTGAAGCCCGGTGGGATATACCCATCCCATCTTCCGCGATCGCAAACATTAGTAATTGGCTCAACGGAAAGAGCGGGCACGTAGTCATCTCACCTAGTGCCAGCAACATCGAACGGAATTGGCTGCCTAGTCGTTACGCCGCCATCGCTCGGCACTGTTTTAGGAAGGGGTTGGTTGTGGTACTCACAGGCAGCAAAGCAGAACAGGAGATAGCACTTGCCAGAGACATAGAGGAGTTAGCGGGGGTGCACATCGTAAACCTCGCGGGAAAAACAAACCTAAAGGAGCTTTTAGGGCTCTGTAGGTTCGCCAGATTGGTTATCGGTCCAGACTCAGGCACTGTTCATATGGCGACCACTCAACTCACGCCAGTGATCGGGCTTTATGCCCATAGCAATCCGAAACGGACCGGACCTTATGGAGACCAAGCAGCAATCGCCGACGCCTACACCCCAGAACTTGTAGCAAGGAAGCAAACCGAGTCAATGTATTTATGGGGGCATCGCTTAAAGGGTGCATCATTAATGAGCGAGATCTCCACCGACCAAGTAATCTCGCTGATCGATCAAACATTGAGTCAAGGCTGGAACACAAGGGACTTACCTGCTCAACACTAGCGTGCCTTGTTGGCAGCTAAAAGTTTTAGTCGCCGTTATCAGTAAAAGCTTCAGAGTAGCATCAGGACTCTTAATGTCGTTGCTGCTGCGATTCCTCGGCACCGTAGCTTTTCTGTTGGCTGAGTCTAATTAAGTGTGCTTCTTTACAGAAGGCATAGCTGGTCTCGGCGGCCGCGATAATTAATCCCGCCCTTCCAGACAGTAACAACCGACTTAGCAAAAACGTTCGGAAAAACGTAAAAGGCCCAACCAACCACAGTTTGATTAGACTGCCGCTCTTGCCGTCCCGAAATTTATCTTCAGCCCGCAGCTGAGCATACTTAATTTGCTTCGCGAAATACTTTATTGGGTCATCATAGCCAAGATGATGCAGGCAATGTTTAGATCTACCAACCGAGCCACTGACTTGCAGGTTTTCGTGAACAGTACGGTTAGTGGGATAAGCCGCCTGCGATCGGCGGAATAGTCGAATGATCCGGCGTTTTCGCGAAAATCGGCTTAGAAACTTGCCCATAATTAAATCATTGATAGAGATCTCAACGGCCGAAACCTCCTTGCTGGCAGTCAAATCCTGTAGTTCCTTTGCTAGTTCGGCGGAGACTATCTCGTCTCCGTCGACATTCAGACACCAGTCATTACGGCAACGTTGAAGCGCGGCGGCCTTTTGTGCGGAATAGCCCAACCAATCTTGATGATGTAAATCCACTCCCATCCTTTTACAGATTTCAACCGTGCCATCTGTGGAGCCAGAATCCAAAACAATCACCTCATCAGCCCAAGCTACACTCTCGAGTACTTGCTCGATATGTGCTACCTCGTTCAATGTAATGAGGAAAACACTGATAGATTCAGACATGGCAAGAGGATTGTAAAATTAGTTAGTATCCTTCGGCATGCTATCTCGCTGATTCATCGACCATAGACATGCATACTTGTGGAATGCATATTGTCCTAACACACCCGCCATCAAGAGGCCTCGCCAACCATCCAAGAAGCCCAATCGCAGGACATACTGCTGTAAAAAGTCCGTTACTAACCGAAGGTAAGCGTAAATTAAGTTACTAGATTTCCCGGCAGCGTACTTGTCGGTGGCACTCAGCGCAGCATATTCAGTGTGCTTGGAAACGAGATGCTTGTAGTCCCGCCAACTATAATGATCCAATCCTGAGGTTAATGTAAGGCTGTGTTCTGAGGGTATTAACAACGTCTCGTGCACCGATCTCTGTTTGAATTGTGCCCCCTCTTTAAGGAATAGCTTTCCTTGAGGTGTCGAATATCTGCCAAACTTCAACCGTTTGCCAAAGAGCACTGTATGCCATGGAATTTTCACCAGATTGAAATCGATCATCTCGCGTCGCATAAGGGTTTCTATTTCCGTTCTCAACTCAACAGGCACTACCTCATCAGCATCGATATTCAGCACCCATTCATGTCGGCATAACTCCAAAGCGCGATTCCGTTGCGCCCCAAAACCCGGCCAATCAGTTGAGTGCACTTCATCAGTGAAACGCCTGCAAATGTCAGCGGTACCATCGATACTGCCGCTATCTAAAATAACAAGTTGATCCACCCACGGAGCAACAGATTGCAGGCACCGTTCTATTCGTTCAGCTTCATTAAATACGATTACGAAGCATGAGATTTGTCTTTTCTCAACCATTAATAGGTACCCTGTTGGGGATGTGTTTCTCTATCGCTCCCTGAAGAGCTTCTGATTTGACGCCTGTTTTAATGTCACCGCCATGAACCATATATGTTGCCTCAAGTCATAATTCGATAGCATAACAATTTGATCTGCAGCCGGAGTGAGCAGCACAGTTTCCGAAAATATCTAAGATGCAAATCCAATGAGTTGGATAGAACAACACTGGCTGTCGCTGATTCTGTTGGCAGGTTACACAGGCGCGCTACTTTACAACACCTATCTCGGCAGCCAAGCCAGCCGCGGCATGGCGGGCTACTACGTGGGCAACCGCGAGATGGGCGGTATCGTCGTAGGTATTTCTTTCTTTGCGACCTTTGCCTCAACCAACACCTACATCGGGCACGCCGGCAAAGCCTACGACTACGGAGTAGCATGGTTCACGATGGCGATACTGCTTGTGGTGTTCAGCTGGATTTCATGGCGCTGGATCGGCCCGCCTTTGCGCCGCTTCGCCTCGCAGTGGGATGCGCTGACGATTCCGGACTTTCTGGGTAGTCGATACATCTCCAGTTCAAATCAGCAGGGCCGACATCCGCTAGTACAAACCTCAGCCCTCGTAATCGTTTTTGCGAGCCTGCTGTACCTGCTGGCCATCTTTAAGGGCACGGGACATCTGTTGCAAATGTTCATCGATGTACCTTACGAGGCGGGCGTGGGGCTTACCCTGCTGATCGTCGTGCTCTATACCTGCGTGGGCGGCTTTGTCTCGGTGGTAAGAACTGACGTCATGCAGGGCCTGCTAATGCTTGTGGGCAGCGTGGTCATATTTTATTTTGTGACCCGCGCCGCCGGTGGGGTGGCATCGATTTCGAGATTAAGTGCGTTACCGGAAAAACAGTTTTTGTTTGAGCTGAATGGCGGCATCCCTTTTGCCGTGTTGCTAGGCGTATCGCTGTCAGGTTCGCTGAAGCTGTTGGCTGACCCGCGGCAGCTATCGCGATTTTATGCGCTAAAAGACGAGGCCGAGGTGCTCCGCGGCAAGTGGATTGCCACGATCGGCCTGGCGATTGTGCTTGGGTGCCTGTTCCCTGTCGGCATCTATGCGCACCTCATTTTGACGGACGTCACCGATACCGACCTGATCGTGCCCTCGTTGGTCAACGATGCCTCAGTATTTCCCTTTTGGGCGACGGATTTTCTGGTCGTCTCGATCTTGGCGGCGGCAATGTCGTCGATGGACAGCGTGCTGCTGGTCGCCGCCTCCACGCTTTACAAAAACATCGTGGCGCCTTTTAGGCCGTCATCCCGCGAGCTCCTGTGGACCCGCACCGCGGTCATGGGATTCTCGATTGTCGCGGCGCTATTAGCGCTCAACCCGCCAGGCGACATCGTCGAGATCACGATCTTCTCGGGCAGTCTTTACGCAGTCTGCTTTTTCCCCGCAGTGGTATTTGGGCTGTACTGGCAACGCGGCTCGCCTCACACCGTGCTCTGGTCAATGGCGGTTGGTATCTCTGCCTTGCTTGTCTGGATTGCCGCTGGGTTGCGGCAGGAGCTTCACGAGGTCTTCCCGGCCCTGCTACTCTCCACGCTCACCTACTACCTGCTCTCGCGAGCAGAGACGCCGCAGGAAGCCGCCGCGCGGCCCTGATGCTAACCGGGGGCCACTACTTGCTTATGACAGCGCCAAACGGAAAGCCGCCTCTTTGCCCCGGAGCTGACGCCTTGGTCAAGTGATCCCATATTGCAGCTGGGTCACTCAAGTTAGGTTGTTCAAATAATGCCTTGAGGGAGGGCTTGACCACTTTGCCCATCGCGTTGCGCGGCAGTGCGCCCACGACACGGAGTTGTTTGGGCACTTTGTATGATGACAGTTTGCAAGCCACCAACCTCTCAGGTCCTCTAGGGTCATGTCATCGTCACCCTTCATGGCCACCACCGCAGCGACGGCTTCTCCCCAGGTGCGATCCGCGATACCCACAACCGCCACTTCGGCGATCTGCGGGTGCGCGAACAATGTGTTTTCAATTTCTAGAGCGGACAGTTTGTAGCCGCCGGACTTGATGATATCGACAGACGAACGACCCATAATCCGGTACAAGCAGCTAGCCAGTAGTCTGAACATGATCGGCGAGCTGACGCGCCTGTCGCTGATATAAAGCAAAGGTCAGCGCCCAAATAAATACGATCATATTTTTCACTTCCTGATCGAAAAAAGGGCTGTCGACCAAGCCGAGCAAATGAAAGTAAAGCTGAGAATAGAGGCTGCCCAATGCTAGACCTCGCACCAAACAGTCGACGTTCTCCCTTTCAGACACAGAGTACGCAGCCCACAAGAAGAAGGCGCAAAACCAGAGATAAAACACCGCGGCGAAAGCACCCTGACTCGCCAGTATTTGCAGCACATTGTTGTGAGCATGCCCTATGTATGACGATGTTATTGACTGATCTTGCCCGGAGTAGACCGGCAACTGTTTCACGTTTTGCCATGGCCCGACTCCGAGCCATGGGTGCACTTTCACGATTTCCCAATTGGCCTCCCAAAGCGCTTCGCGATGGGCGATGCTCTGTTGGTTACGATCAATCTCTCCCGAAAATCGGTCGCCGAATACAGTCTGCGAACCATTTCCCAAGACTGCGAGGCCCATCAGGCAAAGGAGTAATAAAAGCCCCCACGTCTTTCTGACCCGGCCCAACGCCAATACCCCAACAACAGCACTTGCGACCCAGGCCGCGCGGGTAAGACTTAAGACCAAACCGCTTGCACCGAGCGCCAAAGTCACAAGGTATTTCCAAGGCAAACCCATTGATACAGATACGGCTTCTCGGTGCTGACCCAGTGTCATGCCCAGCATAAAAAAGACCGCCATCCCCAAATTTCCCGCGAAACTCTGCGGTACGTTGAAAAACCCCGTGACACGGAAGTAATCACCCCAACGCTCTAACACCGACTCCGGACGAGGATATTCAATCCCGAAAAGGAACTGGCCAATGCTGAAGGCACCCACTACTGTGATCACAGCGGCGAAGACGGGCAGGTATCGGCCCCACGCAGTATTAAAGTAGCGCTCAAAGAAATAGGCAAACGCGAAAAAGTAAAGCACCCATTTTAATTCACGCAGCGCCGAGAGCTGATCAGCAGCATGCTCCAACATCAGCGTGATGCTGATTAAAGTCACTGCGGTATACCCCAGAATGGGCAGAGCTGACGCAGATCGCAGCCGATTCAGAGCGATTAGTCCGTCATTGATGGCCTCGTTGACAAAAAGACCGGCACAAACGACCAGCAGAACAAACCCAGCTATCTCCATCACGCCCAGTGAGGTCAGATGTGCGACGGGTAGTAGAGTCAGTGCGCACAAACCGACTCGGACCAACCATTTTTCTGTTACAACTTTTTGGGACAAGATGCTTAACCGTTCTATGATATTTTGATAAGAAACTGCTTCGTTGCGGTGGTCTTGCCTTCATGTTTGCTGAGCGCCGCTGAACAACCGCCAAGCTAAATTCGTGCTCTCAGGCGCCCAGATGCACGCGAATACGTGCCCCGCGGAACATGTCAGTAGCGGATACCTCTTTGCCCCGGGACTCACGCCTTGGAAACGTTATCCCATATTGCAGCTGGGTCACTCAAGTTAGGTCATTCAAATAATGGCTTGAGGGAGGGCTTGACCACCTTGCCCATCGCATTTCGCGGCAGTGCGCCCACGACACGGAGTTGTTTGGGCACTTTGTATGATGACAGTTTGCCATCGCACCAACCTCTCAGGTCCTTTAAGGTCATGTCACCGTCACCCTTAAGGGCCACCACCGCGGCGACGGCCTCTCCCCAAGTGCGGTCCGCGATCCCCACAACCGCCACTTCGGCGATCTGCGGATGCGCGAGCAGTTTGTTTTCAATTTCGAGGGCCGACAGTTTGTAGCCCCCCGACTTGATGATATCGACCGACGAACGACCCATAATCCGGTAGGAGCCGTCTTCGATCACCGCAATGTCACCGGTGCAAAACCACCCCTCGGCGAAGCTGGCCTCTGTGGCCTCCGCATTACCCCAGTACTCCAAAAAAACGGTCGGACTTTGGATGCGAATCTCCCCCGGCGTACCCTCTTCGGTAACGATGCCACCTTCCTCGTCTACCAGCCGCACCGCCACATCGGGTAACACCTGCCCCACATAGCCGGGGCGCCGCTCACCACGATAGGGATTCGAGAGCGCCATACCGATCTCCGTCATGCCGTAGCGCTCCAGCAACATCTGCCCGGTGAGATCCCGCCACTCCTCAAACACTTCTACCGGGCAGGCAGCCGAACCCGACACGTTGAGGCGCATATTGGCAAACCCCTCGCAGATCCTCTCCATTTCACCTTCTTCGAGCGTCTCGAGATGATCGATGAGCTTCACGTAGATGGTGGGGACTGCCATGAACACGCTGAAGGTGTCCGCGGCAACTTGTGCGCAGAGTGCAGGGAGATCGAGTTTGGGCATGGCGTGCACCGTGGCCCCTGCCCACAGCGCGCAGCTGAGTACATTGATGATCCCATGCACATGATGCAAAGGCAGAAATAGCGGTATGACATCGTCCTCCCGCCATTCCCAGGCAGTGATCAGCGTCTCGATCTGTGCCGCGATGTTGCCGTGGGTCGTCACCGCTCCCTTGGGCTTGCTGGTAGTCCCGCTGGTAAAGACGATCATCGCCCGTCGCGTTGGCGAGAGCACCGGCAAGGGCGACACACTGTCCGCCAGGCTGTCACTGACCGTGCCGATCGGAATAGACAAGCGACCGCATAAGCCTTCGATACTGCCTAGGGTCTGCGCATCAGCGATGACCTGCGTCACCCCCGCACTGGTCAGGCAGTGCTCCCACTCCGATTCTGCCGCAGCCACATTGAGGGGGATCGCAATACCGCCTGCACGCCATACACCATGAAGTGCCGTCACATAATCGACGCCGGCCGGAATAAGAAAGGCAACGCGCGCCTCCTCAAGATCTCTGCGACCAGCGAGGACTCCACTGGCAAACTGCTCAATGCGGCTCTCAATGTGTGCGTAGGTGAAGGTATTGTCACCTTCGACCAAGGCAACCTTGTCGGGCCTGTCGCTATTCAGCACGTGGTTCATAGTGCGCAGTCAATGTTGAGACAGACACAGTCTACGGCAAAGTCCGGGGGAAAGAGCCGTTCAGCGGCTATGGCGTCGCACCCTTAATTAGCCGGTGGGTGACACGCAATCCACACATGCCGCCATTTGGATGTGAGGCATAATGCTTGCGACATGAGCACGAGACTCAGAACCGCGAGGCAGCAGCACCCGATGCAAGCGACATCTCTTTTAGACGCCAACGTCGCTCACAGACTGGCCCGATCTTTGCTCATCGTGAGCCTGCTGATAGGCGCAGCCGCGCAGGCCGAAGAGCGCCTGATGCACGGTGTGACACAGGCTAAAGACGGCGTCCAAATCCATTACGAGTCTGGCGGCAGGGGGTCACCGGCACTTGTTTTTATCCATGGCTGGAACTGCGATCGCAGCTACTGGTCAGCGCAATTGCCCTTCTTTGCCGCCACGCATCATGTGGTTGCCATCGACCTCGCCGGGCACGGCGACTCGGGGACAAATCGCGAAGAATGGTCGATGGCCAATTTTGGTGCCGATGTCGCCGTGGTGGCCCACGCACTGCAACTTGAGGACATCATTCTGGTTGGTCATTCGATGGGTGGGCAGGTAGCACTCGAGGCCGCGAAGCTACTCAAAGGGCGCGTCAAAATGATCATCGGTGCCGATACCCTGAGCGATGTGTCGCTGCGTTACGCCGATGCGCAACTTGCGGCGATGCTCGCCGCCATGGAAGCTGATTTTCCAGGCACGGTAGACGGAATGGTGCGCAGCAGTTTTTCTTGCCCACATCAGACCCCGCGCTGATTGACCAAATTGCCCGCGATATGAGTGCTGCGCCGCCCGCAGCGGGCATCGGCTCGCTCGAGGGTATCGCCCGCTGGTATAACGAAGATGTCGAACAGACATTGGCGGACATCGACGTGCCCATTCGTCTGATCAACTCAGACTATCGCCCCACCAACACCCGCGCAGGGCAGGCCCTAACCGCTTCTTTTGAGGCAACACTGGTGTCCGGTGTCGGCCACTTCCTAATGCAGGAAGACCCCGCTCGGTTCAACGCCATCATGGCCGAACTGTTAAATCGCTAACAACTACTTGAATCACTAACGGCTGCGGTTCGGCAGCATACGTCCAGCAAGTCAGATGCTGAGGTCGTCAAGGTTATAGTCCTTAAGGTCAGCCCGCGCAAACTCATCCCACCGGTAATCGTTGGCGGCGGCCGAGAGCGGCTGATAGTGGTAAGGGGTCTCGTCGGGGAATCGCTGCTTGCGAGCATCAATGGCATAGCCGATCGCCCGTGAGCGGCGAGCCACAATCTCCTCGTCAAACACTTGAGCATCACTGTGGATACCACCGCCCATCACGCCCAATACCGATGAACGCTTGTGGAAGCCAAAATTCACGGTAATGCGTGGCTCAAACCCGCAGTTGGGAAATGAGCCGTGCAGGAGCTGCCGATTACACATCACCACGTCACCGGGGTTACAGACAATCGGTACCGCACCTTCGAGCCGTTCACTGCCAGACTCGGCGACCAGCGCCTTGATATCGAGCTTGCCCTGCTTATGGGTACCCGGGAGCACCCAGACACCATTCACGGCGGTGCTGCCATACACCTGAGCCATGAAATTAAAGCCGTGGATATCCTCGTCAAAGTCAGGACTATCCCAGTGGGTCACTCCATCCTGATGCCAGGAGACCGCGGCACCAATACCCGGCTCTTTGATGAACAGCGCCTCATTGAACGGCGCAAAGTCCGGGCCATTGATGGACTCTGTCACCTTGAGTAATTCGGGGTGCGCGTAGGTCCTCAAACAGGCATCCGAGAACTGAAGAGAACCAAGAAGAATAAATGGCGCAGCAAGTGGCGCCTCGACGTCCGCTTCAGGCTCGAACATTTTCACCTGATGGCGGCCATTGGCGAGTTTAGTACCACCCAGCGGGTCACCTAATGGTTTTGACCACACCAGCGTCAGCGCTTTGGCGTCAGCACCCAATGCCGGATCACCGGCGGCGTTCACCTGACTCTCCGGACCGGTGGGAAACTGCGCGCGCATGGTGTCAAGATCTGCTTTGATGTCTTCGAGCTCTTCGGCGCTCAGCACAGTCTCAAAAACATAAAAACCGTACTTGGAATACGCGGCGCGAATCTCTTCTGCCAGCGCACCGGACTCGGTGAATCTCAGCGGCCCTCTGTTCGGTAGCGCGAGCGCAGCCGCCTGGCCTTCTTGTAAATAACTGCGCATAGCTTCCGCCTGCTCGCCGTAATGATTGGCACAGGCTTCTATGGACTCACTGATATCAATCATGGAAACACCCCCAAAACTGCTGTGATGGCAGACCATACCAGATCGCCGTCGCTGATTGCGTCATAGAAAGGTAACGACCCCGCCTATTCGACTGAACTGCGGATGATGGTCAGCTCTGGTGTAATCACTGAACCGATGGCGGCATGAGAGATGTGAGATCTCGGCAGCTGCAGCTGACTGGCAATGGTTTCAGCCGCGGCAATGCCAGTGCAATGACCACCCATCATCAGCCCCAAACCCTGCTCCTCGAGCCAGTTTGCCGTGCGGTTCAGTGTCTCGCTGTTAGCCCGCCAAAGATGGAACCCGCCGACGATGGAATAAATCGGTTCATCTTTTATCGACTGCAACACCTTGCCGGTATTGATCAAACCTGAGTGACCGCAACCGGAGGTCATAAGCCAGCCTTTATCGGTGAGATAACCCAGCGACTGATCATCCATAATGATGTCAGGTATCGATGCACCATCTCGGTTGATATACAGCCCCGCGGGGCCGTTGTAGTGCTCCTCTACCCGCGGTACGGGACCCGTCAGCCAAAGTTTGGGAGCTATTTCGGTGGGCTCGGTGACGACAGTGAAGTTGATCCCGAGGGCTTCCGCTGCAACTTTGAAATCTTGCGCACTGGCGAAATCACCTGGACCCACCTCGACGCCCGTCGCGGTCGCGCGCTGCTCAAAAAACCCTGCGGCCACATACACCTCACTCAGGGCGCCTTCATTCGCGGGGCGAAAATGCTCGCGGAGAATCAGCAAGCCCCCGGTGTGGTCGCTGTGAAAGTGACTGAGCACGACCTTCTCGACACCTGAGAGATCGACGCCCAGATGCAGCACGTTATGGAGCACAGTGTCTTCTTTGAAGCCGGTATCGAAGAGTACTGCGTCCTGCTCGCCCGCAAAAAGCGCGGCAAAGCTCCACTCACCCAAACCACCATAATCAGAAATATTGGTTGCCAACACCGTGATCTGATACGGCGCGGTTTGAGCCAACGCCGAAAACGTAGTGCACAGGCTCAAGACAACTACCCTGATAAATCGAGAATTCACTAATCTACTCCTCTGGTTGATGGGCGACTCCACATAGATCCTATCGCATGCGCAGTGCTACCACGGGCATCCCCACTCCCTAATCTCATGTTTAGCTCAAGGCCGCCGGGAAGCCCGGAGCACGCAGCGGCGCGTCGAGCGCATCTTCGAGTAATTTAACAATCTTGGGTGATTGGCTCTCCCCGCCATACGCGGCCCGTGCCTCCTGAAAGCGCGTAAACGTTGCGGAGGCCAGCTCGAGGGGCACGCCCAGCTCTTCTGCGAATTGCTTCGCAAAACCGAGGTCTTTGAGCGCCAAATCAATGGTAAAGCCAATGTCGTAGCTACCATTGAGAATGAGCTGCCCCTCCGTTTCATGCACAAAAGAATTCCCTGAAGACGCCGCAATGGCTCTCCAGCTCGTCGCCAAATCCAGCCCGCCCCGCGATGCCAGCATCAGCGCCTCGCCGCAGACTTGCAAATGCACCAGCGCCAACATATTGGTAATGACTTTGATCAATGAAGCTGACCCAACGGGCCCCATGTGAATCACCTCACTCCCCATCACATTCAGTGCGGGCTCGTGAAGTGTCATCAATGACGCTGGACCGCCGGCCAGCAAGGTCAGCTCGCCTACTGCCGCAAGATGCACGCCGCCGGTGACCGGCAGCTCCAGAAAACCAACTCCCGCGCCTTCTGCCAAGCTGGCGAATCGTATTGCGTCGTCGCGACCAATGGTCGACATCTCAATGACATTCGCATCAGGCCGCATGGCACCCAAGATTTGATCCAGCACTGCCGATGACGCGTCGGGCGATGGTAAACAGGTAATGACGTGATCAACGGAACCAGCGAGTTCTTCAAGGCTCGCAGCAAATGTGACCCCTGCGTGCTCGAGGCTGTCTGAGACGCGCATGTTCAGGTCGAAGCCCGTCACGGTGAACCCGTTTTCCGCTAACCGGGTCGCCAGCTTGCTACCCAGATTACCGAGCCCAATAAATCCGTAATGCATGTGATTTCAACCTCATCTTCAATGTCACCGACTTCATGGCGCTTATTGTTTGGTCGCAAAGCGATCATCATTCAGTTTTAACCAATCCAGAATTTCGCGATTCACTTGCTCCGGCTGCTCCTGATGCAGAAAGTGCCCAGCCTCAGCGATCCGACTGAACGTCAGCCCTTTCGGAAAATCCTGCGCCACCATCAACTGCTCGAAGACCTCGCTTGCAATGCAGCCATCGCGCTCTCCCGACAAAGCGAGTGTGGGCACGGGTACCGGGTAGTGGGCCTCCTCGGCACTCACCAGTAGCGCTTTGATCGACAGCGCCGCGCGGTAATAGCCCAGAGCAGCCGAGCGCACACCCGGTTGCGACAAGGTCTGTATCACGCTATCCAGCACGCCGGGTTCCGGTTGCCAACCGGGGCTCCAATCCCTCCAGAGCTTGCGAATAAACGCATAGTCCTGACGCTGCACCACCCAGTCTGAGAGCCAAGGAATATTGAAAAAGCCCATGTACCAAGACAGCCGCAGCTGCTTGGGGATCCGCAGGCCTTCACGGGCAAAGCGGCCCGCATGAGGCACCGCCATCACCGTCAGACTCTTAAACCGCTCCGGTGCGGCTGAGGTAGCGACGTAGGCTACAGCGGCACCCCAATCGTGACCAATCAGATGCACCGGGCCGGTATCGAGGCTCTCTATGACCGCCAGAATATCGGTCGCGATCGTCTCCATGGTGTAGTCACCATCGGCCGGAATAGCACCCGGCTCATACCCCCGCAGCGTCAGCGAGATCGCGCGGTACCCTGCCTCAGCAAGCGCCGGCAACTGGTGCCGAAAAGACCCGCCATTGTCTGGGAAACCGTGCAAACACAGTACGATGGGGCCATCTCCCATCGCCTGCGCCGAGAAGATCAGCGCCTCGTGTTCAAAAGAAAGCTGCTCTGTGTCAGTCACTGCCATCGTGGTGTCATACCAGTGCGCCCCTCGAAAGTGTCGGCCAAGCAGGCCATACTTTCAATTTTTGGATCCCCATCATGACGACCACCATCTGGCACAACCCACGCTGTTCCAAATCACGCCAAACGTTGGCCCTGCTCGAAGAGCGCGGCATCAACCCTGCTGTGAGGCTCTATTTGGATGACGCACCCTCCACCACTGAAGTGGCCGAGGTGTTAAGTCAGCTTGGCATCAAGCCTTGGGAGCTGCTGAGGCGAGGTGAAAAAGTGTTCAAAGAACTTGGGCTTGATAAAGACGCTGCTGACGAGGCTTTGATAGAGGCCATGAGCGCGAACCCCATTCTCATCGAACGCCCGATTGTGATTCACGGCGGGGACGTGGCGCTCGGGCGGCCGCCAGAGAGCGTGATGAGAATATTCGACTGACGTCATTCCCGCGCCAGCTGAGCGAGCTGAACGATGCCTCCTGATCGCCCCTCTCGCCCGCGAACATCCTGCTCAGCGAGCGATGCATGCGGGCAGTGCCGCTGTCCTGGCAAAAAGAAACGCTTCAACACTATTCAACTCCCCATGAGTATCGCGGGATCACGAGCACAGATCTGGATCCAGTTTCAGATCCTCATCTAACTGCACACCAAACGTATTCAGCATCATCGACACCTGCGTGTACTGCGCCACAGTCATCACTAAATCCATTCGCTGTTTCTCAGAATACTCGCCCAATGCGGCCCAGGTAGCGTCACTGATAAAAGCATCGGCGGTCAGCTCGTCGGTGGCTGTGAGCAAAGCGCGATCGGTGTCGCCCCATTCGGGTGCGTCGGGCCCCGTCTTGATACGCGCAATCTCCGCCTCGGTCAGACCACAATCCAAACCGATACGCACGTGCTGCGCCCATTCATAGCCAGATTTCCAATTGAAGCCTGCCCGTAGAATCACCAGCTCCCGATCCCGAGGGCTGAGGCTGTTGGCATCCGACAAGATATAACCGCCCCAGGCCATAAAGCGCTTAAACGCCTTGGGTGCGTGGGCCAGCGTGCGGAAAATGTTCAGCACCGGGATCGCCTTGAAGCGAGGCCCCAGCAACGCGAGCAACTCGGGCGCCATATCCGCTTCAGCCAATGGCGCGATGCGCGCAGCGTTTAATCTCATTCCTCACCTCCGATCGTAAAGCGTCACGCTTGGCCTATTTCTCGATGGGACGATGTTACCGCAAGCCCTGCGCACGCACTTCGCATCGCAATACTGGGGCGTGTTACTGGGTTTTGGTATGGTGCGCCCCCAGCGCGCTTCCAATACGCCTGCAGTGAGCTGTCAGATAAGACAGCAGGTGGAGCCTGTTTGGAGCGCAGTTCAACGGCGGAAGGTTTATGGATCCCCTCAGTCAGGCAGCGATTGGCGCTGCCGCCGCACAATCGGGTAGCAGAGCCAGTACCCTGCGCCATGCCCTCTGGATCGGTGCGTTGGCCGGCATGGCCCCTGATCTGGATGTGTTGATCCAATCCAATACCGACCCCCTGCTGGCGCTGGAATACCACCGGCAATTCACGCACTCGCTGTTTTTTGTCCCTGTCGGCGCGCTGATCTGTGCATGCGTCTTCTACCCATTGGTCAGGCAACGTCTGACTTTTAGGAGCGTCTGGTTTTTCGCCGCGCTGGGCTACGGTACCCACGGCTTGCTGGACGCCTGCACCACCTACGGCACGCAATTACTCTGGCCGCTGACCGACGCGCGCTTCGCGTGGCACAACATCTCAGTTATTGACCCCCTGTTTACCCTGCCTTTACTACTGTTTTTGATGATGTCTGCTGTTCGGCGGCAGCCGCGGCTCGCGATCTACGGATTTTGCTGGGCGCTATGTTATCTGGGCTTTGGTTTAGTGCAGCATCAACGCGCGCTATCCGCTGCTGAAAGCATCGTCAGCCATCGCCAACACGAGCCGATTCGGCTTGAGGTAAAACCGGGCTTTGCCAATTTGCTGGTCTGGAAAGCCCTGTACGAATATGAGGACCGCTATTATGTGGACGCTGTGCGCGTGGGGGTCAATCCAACCTATTTCCCAGGCGAATCGGCGGCTAAATTCAACGCGAGCCATGATTTTCCGTTTCTCACATCGACGTCGCAACAAGCCAAAGACATCGAACGCTTTCGGTGGTTTTCTGATGACTGGTTAGCACTCGATGATGAAGACGCGGCAATGATCGTTGATATGCGTTACTCACAAATCCCAAATGCAATTAAAGGACTGTGGGGTATCAGAGTGCAGGCCGAGAAAGACGAGACAGAACACGTCGATTGGACTGTGCAGCGCGAAACCGGTGCCGAGGAGCTCAATGTGTTTTGGGCTCAGCTGATGGGCAGAGGCGCGGTGCCACTGCCCTAACCTGGGTCACGAACAGCACTCATGAATACCGAGTATGCGTCGCAAAACCAGCCGCTTCATCTCAATTGTCTTGTTGCCCCGCTTCGCTTGAGGTAATTTTTCTTTTCTAAACAACAACCCAAGACATCAACAGCTATGGCGCGCGGCAAATTTCAGAACATCGTTGAAACCGTGGGTGACACGCCCATCGTCAAAATCAATCACCTTGCCCCCGATCATGTGACCATGTGGGCAAAGATCGAGGCCTTCAACCCCCTAGGTTCGGTCAAAGACCGACTGGCCATGGGCATCATTGAGGCGGCGGAGGCCTCGGGTGAGCTAAAGCCGGGGCAGACCGTAATTGAGGCAACCTCTGGTAACACCGGTATCGGCTTGGCGATGGTCTGCGCCTCAAAGGGCTACCCGTTTGTCTCGGTGATGGTGGAGACCTTCTCTGTTGAGCGCCGAAAACTGATGCGCTTTCTGGGTGCCAAGGTCATCCTGACGCCCAAGGAAGAGAAAGGCATGGGCATGGTCACCAAGTGCCGGGAGCTGGCGGAAACCAATGGCTGGTTCATGGCAAGACAATTCGAAAACCCGGCCAATGCCGACATCCACGAGCGCACCACCGCGCGTGAAATCATGGATGCCTTTGACGGCGAGCAGCTCGATTACTTTGTCTCGGGTTATGGCACCGGCGGCACATTGACGGGCGTCGCGCGCGTGCTTCGCGCCGAGCGACCGGAAACCAAGATCGTTACCACTGAGCCCGATGGCGCGGCGCTACTCTCCGATGGCCGAGCGCAGGAGCGCCGTGAGGACGGCTCTGCCAGCGGTAGCCACCCTGCCTGGGCCCCTCACATGATTCAGGGCTGGACACCGGATTTCATTCCGCTGGTCACTCAGGAATCCATCGACAAGGGTTACATCGACGAGGTGGTGCCGGTTTCAGCCGATACGTCTTTTGCCACCGCGCAGGCCCTTGCGCAAAAGGAAGGCATTTTTTGCGGCATCTCCTGCGGCGCTACCTTTGCCGCGGCACTGGATGTGGCGCAGCGAGCGGCACCAGGCTCCGTGATCTTGTGCACGCTGCCCGATACCGGGGAGCGATACCTGTCTACCCCGCTATTCAGCGATATCGAGGCCGAAATGACCGAAGAGGAATGGGCACTGGCGCGCTCGACACCCAGCGCGGTATTAGCAGCGTAAGGGCAAAGCCCAGAGCGGCCTGACACGCTGGCCGCCTGGTTCACCGAGCAAGACATTGGGCTTACGCCACTTTTAAAGGTGGCTGCTTTACCACTGTATCTGTGCCGACCATTCAAACCTCTCGAAGCTGATCCGGGACGGCGCCTACGCGTATTCACACTATGCCTATGTGTGAAAGGACGCACCAATGCAGCAGCTTCGATATCTCAGTCATATCCAAACTCTATTCATCTCGCTCGTTACATCGGTGATGACTACCCAAGCCATCGCCATCGAAGAGCCCGTATACCAGGTGGAAAAGGCATGGGAGGCCGAGCAGATCGAGATCCGCGCGTATGCGCCGAGAATTATGGCGGTCACGGGGATGAACGAGGATTCCGACAGCGGTTTTCGCGTGCTGGCGGGTTATATCTTTGGCGGTAACGCCGAAGAACAAAAAATCGCCATGACCGCGCCTGTGCAACAGACCATGGCCGGCGAGAAGGAAATGGCCTTTATGATGCCCGCCGAATATGCACTCAAGGATCTCCCCCAACCAGAAGATCAGCGGGTGTCATTTCGGGAGGCACCGGCCTACACCGCTGCGGTGATTCAATTCAGCGGCTGGGCCTCGGCAGAGAAAGCGGATGAAAATTGGCAGCAATTGCAGCGCTTTCTGATTGCGGAAGGGATCGATATCACTGGCGAACCCACGCTGAACCAATACAACCCACCCTGGACCCTGCCCTTCATGCGGCGCAACGAAATCATTGTGCCGGTCGCCTTTCCGCTCAATGCCGTGAACTGAGCGCTCTCTCACTCCTTACGGGAGTTGCCCAACATCGGTGAGCCATGGCTATACTGCGTTCCATATCGGTGCGGCGGTAAAACCCATGGCTGAAGATACTACTCCTGAGATGAATCTGGCAGACAGCGAGCACATCGAGTGCCCGTATAAGGCCTATGCTTTGCTCCACGAGGCGGGTGGCGTAGGGCGCGACCCCAACATCGGCACTATAGTCGCGGGGTATGACACCCTCGCGGCACTTGCAAGAAATACTGGCGTTTACTCATCCGCCATCACCGAAGATGACCGCGGCCCACGACACATGGGCATCAACAGCGAACCGGTGCAGGACGATGTCGAGGAGATACTGTCCAATGCACACCCCATCGTTAACGCGCTGTTCACCGCTGACCCACCCGAGCACACCCGGCACCGCAAACTGATCAGCAAGGCACTAAGCCCTCGCAGTGTGCGCGCACTGGAGCCACAGATACGTGAGATCACCACCGAACTGATTGATGCATTTATCGACCGGGGTTCTGTCGATCTGATCCCCGAATTCGCGGTGCCTCTGCCCGTGACGGTGATCGCCGACATACTGGGCGTGGATCGCGCCGATATCTGGACTTTCAAGCACTGGGGTGACCTGATGATCTCTGGCAATATCGACTTGCTAAGTCATGAGCGACGGCGCGAAGTAGCCCACGCCGTGGTCGAACTCCATGACTATTTTGTGCCCAGAATTGAAGGTCGGCGCCGCGAGCCAACAGACGACTTGCTTAGCATCATGGTGAATACCGAGGTAGATGGTGAGCCGCCACTGACCACCGAAGAGCTGCTGCCCATCATCGACCAGATCCTGCTCGCGGGTCATGAAACGACCACCAATCTGATCGGCAACGCTATGTTGGTGCTACTGAACGACGATGCCTTAATGAATCGGTTGCGCAACAACCCGGACGACATTCCAGCGATGGTCGAAGAGGCGCTGCGCTGGGATCCGCCCATTCAGTGCACCTACCGCCGCGCCACCCAGGATGACCGCATTGAGGGCGTCGAGGTGAAAGCCGGCGAGATGGTGATCCCGATGTGGGCTGGCGCCAACTGGGACCCAGAAGTGTTCCCCAACCCGGAGCAGTTTGACATCGATCGTCCGACCACCAAGCCACACATGGGCTTTGGCTTCGGTCCCCACTTCTGTGCGGGCGCAGAGCTCGCCAGGCTTGAGGCCAAGATTGCGTTTGAGGAACTACTGGGGCGGCTTGGCGACATCAAGCTGGATGAGTCAGAGAGCGAACTCTCGCACCTACCCAGCTTCGCATCTCATGGCTACCAGAAAATCGGTCTGAGCTTCACAAGGATCGACTAATCTAGGCGTTGTTCGCTGGCGTTGGGTTTCTGCGGGGCCCTCAAAAGAAACCCAAAAGTCCTCAGCTCGTGGCGATAAACTGGGCGCGGTGTGCCACCTTCTCTGCATTGTCGGCAATGTCTCCGATACCGGCCAGCAACTGATAGAGGAAGATGGCGTCGACCGGCGACAGCTCTGCCTCGCACTCCTGTAGCTTGGCACGCAGTGCGGCTTGGAGATCGTCGCTGCGGCGCTCACCCGCTTCGACCTGTGAAACAAAACTGAGGATGACATTGGTCTGACGGGTGCCAAAAGCCGACCGAGATAGCTCTCGCGTCGCACCGATAATTTTCACGACGGTACGGCTCACATCCACCACAACGTCTATAAATTCTCTGAGGTCAGTCGTTAATGGCGCAGGAAAAGCTAACTGACGGCCTAATGAGATACCCGATACCTCTTTGACACCGTTGGCCATCTTGTCCTGAACACGCACCAGTTCAAGCAGGTCTGCCCGGGACACAGACATCCACAGTCCGCGGGGCAAGTTGCTGCGAACCTCCTGCTTGAGTTCATCTGCCAGACCCTCAAATCGGCAGATGTCTTCTCGCACCTCACCCGCGCGACCCCAGCGCCCCGCTTGAGCCTCTTCAAAGTACAACGGCAGACGCTCCACGCAATCCACACAGACACCAGCATGCCGCTCCAGCAACGCGAGTGGCGAGTTACTAATGACTTCTGAGATTGCGGGTTTAACCGCCATAACACTAAGCTCCTTGCTCTCACTTTAGCGGGTTATACCTTACTAACCAAAGATCGACCGTAAAATGTAAAAAAAGACAATGGCCAGACCGGCGCCGGCGGGTAACGTCACCACCCAGGACGATACAATCGCCCAAATAGTAGGAAGGTGCAGTGCCTCCACACCTCGTGCCAACCCTACACCCAATACAGCCCCTACCAATGTGTGCGTGGTTGAAATGGGCAAGCCCGTTGCTGACGCCAACACAACCGTGGTCGCAGCCGCCAGTTCGGCGGCAAAACCGCGACTTGGGGTTAACTCTGTGATTTTACGCCCAATAGTTTGAATCACTCGCCACCCGTAGGTGGAGAGACCAAACACAATCCCCACCGCGCCAACTGCCAAGACCCACCACGGCATGATGCTCGTCACACCAACGATCCCACCGGACTGTACGGTGCTGACCACTGCAGCCAGCGGTCCAACCGCATTCGCGACGTCATTTGACCCATGTGCAAAAGCCATGGCACAGGCAGTAAAGATCATCAGTATGCCGAAGACACGCTCAACGTTCTCAATAGAGTTCTCATCTTTCCCGCTGGGTTTCAGCCGGCTTAGCAAGACCCCCCCTACCAGCGCCACAGCCAAGCCGACGCCTACGGACAGTGCGAGCGCATTGGCGAAATTTGAGCCAAAACCCAAGTCCGCTCTGAGACCGACATGTTTAAGCCCCTTGGTCAAGGTGACCATAGAGATCATAAAGCCCACGAGCCACATATAAACCGGCACATAACGACGCGCGCGAACAAACGGATCGTCCTGATCGAGGATCAGCGATCTCACAGAAATGAACAGCGCGAAAGCGATGCCGCCCGCCAGCAAAGGAGATACGATCCAACTCGCCGCAATGGTGCCCACCTGGCCCCAGTCGACCGCGTCCACCGAGATACCGACCGCAGCAAATCCCACGATTGCACCCACAATGGAATGTGTCGTGGAGACAGGCCAACCGTTCAAACTGGCAATATACAGCCACGTGCCGGCAGCCAATAGGGCTGACAGCATCCCGTATACCAAGAGCTCAGGTGTGTCTGACATCAAGCCGGGGTCGACGATCCCTTTACGGATGGTAGAAGTGACCTCGCCACCCGCGAGGTAGGCACCCGTAAACTCAAAGATCGCCGCCACAACAATCGCTTGCTTCAAGGTCAAGGCGCGCGCGCCCACCGACGTGCCCATGGCATTCGCCACGTCGTTTGCGCCAATACCCCAGGCCATGAACAGGCCACAGGCGCAGGCCAATAACAGTAATAACGTCCCGTAAGACCCAATGACGTCCATCGGGTGTCCTCAATGCAGATTCCTTAACCTAACAGTATATCGCTGGGAACATGACAGCCGTGTGAACCCGTTTGTCAGCGAGCACGGCAATGAATCGCATTTCTAACAAAGCTGGACTTTATGAGACGCCTAGCTCAGCCTCCGTCGCCTGATATCTTTCATAGGACTCCAATAATGAAGGGTGTGCTGAAACTCCTCGCGGCGCTAGGAGTGATCGCGGCTATTGTGCTGACGCATCGCTTAACGCTACAAGCAGGCAGCGTTGGCGCGGGCTATGCCGCCAAGCAAATTTGCTCGGGTATGTTTGTGGCGCGACTACCGGAGCAGTTTGTCCTTGAGACGGATGTACTGCCGCGCCTTGCCACTGTCGAGCCCCTCGCAAAATTACTCGGCTATGAGGTCAATTACGGTCATCGGGAGGTGGCGGCTCGCATGCTGGGACAAGAGGTGACTGCACGGCACCGACGAGGCTACGGCTGCACGCTCGTCACGCCGGATCATGCACCACTATTTCCTTTTGTGGCTGCTGCTGATGGCACCTCAACGCATCCCTTTAGCGCCGGCGCGGCGCTGGCACCCATCACTCACGCCGCGCCGGCTGTACATGCGGGGGAGAAGCCGGCACTGCAATCTGCTCTGGACACCGCCTTTGCCGAACCGCCGGAAGGGGGACGGAATACCCTCGCCGTCATCGTCAGGCATCGCGGCGAAATGGTTGCAGAGCGGTACGGAGCACCCGTTATGAATACGACGCCAATGCAGGGCTGGTCGATGAGCAAGAGCCTGATGGCGACGTTTATCGGGCGCCAAGTCGATCAAGGCAAGCTGGATTTGGACGGGTCCGTGGTGAATGCGCTGCAAGCGGCGGGTACCGATGCCGAAACCCTCGACAAAGTTAACCCGGTCCTCACATTACGGCACTTGCTGTCGATGACCACCGGCTTTGATTTCTCGGAACGTTATTTCCCCGGTGACGACGTAACCGACATGCTCTATCGGCAACCGCGTATGTGGTGGTCGGCGCCAGATACCGGCCATGCTCACACGCCAGGAGAGCAATGGGCCTATTCCAGTGGTGACATCAATACCGCTTCCTTGATGTGGCAGCAGTCGTTAGGTGGAGAGCCCTACCCTGACTGGATCAAGGCTCAGTTTATTGAGTCCCTCGCACTTCAAGCCGTCGTGCTTGAACCCGACGCCAGCGGTGTGCAGGTGGGTTCTAGCTATGCGTACCTTACAGCGAGAGATTGGGCGCGCATGGGTCAGCTATGGCTGGATGCCTGGCACGGGCGGAGTGACGTAATCAGCCAACAGTGGCAACGGCAAGCTGTCACACCTGGCACCGCAAAAAGCGGCGAGATATATGGTCTCGGGTTTTGGCTCAACACCGGACACCAGGCGTTCCCCAGTGCACCCGAAAACACCTTTCATGCTGGCGGCAATTCCGGTCAATTCGTAGTTGTAATTCCAGAGGAAGAGCTGGTCGTGGTCCGACTTGGGCTCACCCTTAACGAGTCGCGAGCCAATATGGATGTTTTACTGGCTGATGTGTTGGGGGTGCTCTAGCTTTTACGGGCGGCTCCGTCGGCTACTCACATAATCTCTTTCGTCCACCCTCTACTCATAGGTTGTTGTTTTTATTGCGGATTAAATGAGAATTTTCCATGTTTCATTTTTATGACAGATGTGTTACATTTATATTGCAGTTGTATGACGAAAAAAAGTCATTTTGATGACAGCGCCGCTGTTACTACCCTGCCGACAGCCTAACGCTGCTCTGGCACCACGCTGTGAAGCGACAACGCGCCGTGAGGCGCAAGGAGAAGAAGCATGGAAAACAAGAAAGCACTGCGTTCAACTCTCATCGCTGCCATTACCTCAATGGCAGCCAGCCTTATTGCCGCGCCAACTATGGCAGAACTCAATCAAGAGTGCCTTTTTTCGGGTCAGATCAAACAACGCGCCTCGGACAGTCCGTTACGGATACGCTTCACAAGCGTTACTGATGGCGAGAATGCCCGTTGTCATGCCAAGACGCGCGGCGCTCGCTCCAAAGTGCAATTCAAAGCCACGGGGGATCTGCAATCGCTTCCTGAGGGGTCTGAAGTACTCTACCGTTATCAAGAGCGAAAAGATGGTCGCAGGTCCTGGGAGCTAATGTCAGCTAAAACCCCCGCTTAACTGCTACTAAAGATATATTGGCAACAAAAAAAAGCCCGCACATTGCGGGCTTTCCCGTTTAGCAGAGGTTGGGCCCTCTAGAGAGAGCCAGACACTGTCCATCCGGCCCACCACGGGTCCGAGCCATCAGGATTCACTGCTCCCATGTAAGTTGTTGAGTCCAGGTAATCAGGATCAGCTACTGACTCGGAGTACGCGCCATTGATTGCAGTCCAATCCTGAGCCTCAAGGCCCGCGGCTTCCGCAGCCTGAGAAGCCAGAATCGCATCTAAAGCTGCATCAGTGGCAATAATGGTTCCGTTATCCAAGTTAACTCCACCGTCAGATATCGAAAGCGTACCGTGATTTCCAGAGCCAGCAGCACAGTCCTGAATCCAGTTGTTCAAAACTAGAGAAGTGCCCACGTTGGCCTCAGACCCGGAGCCATTGACTCTCACACAGGTATCTAGAGGAGTTGTGTTGTCCGCCGCGACTGTAACCACTGAGTTGTGGAAGAAGCCTGCAGAACTCTTCTTGAAATGCAAAATGTAGTTATCATCATCCGCCTGCTTATCAGCAATAATGGTCAGGTTGGAGACGGTAGGCTTGGATAGGAACAGAGTTGTTCCCTCCGTGTCCATCTCAAAAGCTTCACCACTTCCTGAGGATGACTGCTTCACGATGATGTACTGCAAGTTACCTTGATAGCCTTCATCCCAGTCTACAGAGTCATCCAAGTTGTTAGTAAAGACTCCGTGCTTGACATTAACAGCACCTCCGTAAAATTCGATGCCATCGTCAGAATTTCCCTCGACCTGAATGTAATCCATCTCAGTACCGCGACCTACGCCGACAAGTGAAATCCCATTGATCTCATTACCAGGTGAAAACTCGTATCCACCCTCTGCAACTACTAGGTAACGCATGACGCCAGAGCTGTCGTCATCGTTGTAGCCACCGGCAAAACCCGACTCACCTTCAGCATCGATATTGCAAACAGTGCCGCCTTCAGGACACTTATTGTGCCGACCATAACCATGGATGACCAAGCCGCCCCATTCCCCAGCACCAGATATACCAGCATCATCAGAGGACATTACAATAGGTGCTGACTTCGTACCCATTGCCATTATCTTTGAGCCTCGAGTTATTACGAGGTTGGCGAACGTACCTGTTTTGCCTTTGATTTCAACACCGGCATCGATCGTCAAAGTGACGTTTCTCACAGAGGAGCCATCTGAGAGATTACCGTCCTCACCGAGCTCAACGTTTCCGTTACCGACGGTGACACGGCCTTCCATCAGGTACTCTACTCCACCGTTCAGACGCAAATCTGAGACGATCGTGGGTGGTAACAAGCAGACCCCTGTGGATACTTCAGTCGTCGTCACGGGACACGTAGCCTCTGCTACCTCTGGGTTGCCAACGGAACCCTCTACCGTCCACCCGGCCCACCAAGCGTCGTTGGTAGTCGGGTTAACTGCACCCATAAATCGAGTGGGCTCCAGCCAGTTCACATCGGCGACGGATTCTGGATAAGCAGCATTCACGTCTGCCCAGTCCACCGATGCGCTTAGAATCGCTTCTGGCGCTTCAGAAGCGCCGTTGGCATTCAAACGGGCATTGACTGCATAGATGGTGCCGTTATCCAAATCGACGTTAGAGCCGGAGAGAGAACCTCTATCACCTGCTCCCGCTGCACAATCTTGTATCCAGTTGTTAAGAACCAAAGACGTGCCAACGTTAGCTTCTGACCCGGACCCATTGACTCTTACACACTGATTAAGCGGTGTGGCGTTGTCTTCAGCAACAGACAAAACAGTGTTGTGGAAGAAACCACCCGAGCTCTTCTTGAAATGCAAGATATAGTTGTCATCATCGGCCTGTTTATCAGCGATGACGGTCAGATTAGACACCGTTGGCTTAGACAGAAACAGCGTAGTACCTTCAGTGTCCATCTCAAAGGCTTCACCGCTGCCGTTGGGAGACTGCTTGACGATGATGTACTGCAGATTACCCTGATACCCCTCATCCCAATCTACTGAGTCGTCAAGGTTGTTTGTAAAGACTCCGTACCGAACGTTTACAGCACCACCGTAAAACTCGATGCCATCATCGGAGTTTCCTTCAACCTGAATGTACTCCATGGTCGTACCGCGACCAACACCTACCAATGAAATGCCATTGATCTCGTCACCAGGAGAGAACTCGTAGCCACCTTCTGCCACAACAACATATTGCAAAACACCTGAGCTATCGTCGTCATTGTAGCCACCAGCAAAACCAGATTCTCCTTCAGCGTCGATATTGCAGACGGTGCCGCCCTCCGGACATTTGTTATGACGTCCATATCCATGAATGATCAAGCCGCCCCACTCCCCAGCGCCGGCAATTCCAGCATCGTCAGAGGACATAACAATTGGTGCATTTTTCGTGCCCATTGCCATAATCTTGGAGCCGCGAGTTATGACGAGGTTCGCGAAGGTTCCGGTCTTACCTTTGATCTCTACACCCGCTTCCACGGTGAGAGTGACATTTTGAACTGCAGTTCCGTCAGAGAGGTTACCATCCTCTCCTAACTCTCCGTTACCGTTACCAACAGTAACCCTGCCATCCATGAGGTAACTAGCACCAGCAGTCAGAGTCAAATCAGATGAAATACTTGCCGGTAACTGACAGACGCCATCGCTAACCTCGGTGGTGCCTGTTGGGCACGCCTCAGGTTCAGGTGTCGGATCCGGCGTCGGATCGGGCGTCGGATCGGGCGTCGGATTAGTCGTGGTAGTGCTGTTGTCAACCGTACTTGTAGTTGGTGCCTCGATCGTGATAGTGGCATCGTCGCCCTCCGAACACCCGCCGAGCCCTATCAAGGCCCCGGAGACCATTAAAGCCAATAGAAACCGCTTATTCATTAGTTTACTCCTTGCTATTTAAGACCCCGGCGGGTCATTGCTACTGAACGAATTAAAATTCCCAGTTAAATGCGACCTGGAGACCCATACCTTTCTCATACCGCTGGAAAACCTTTCCACCCTGTGTGTACTCAACTTCCGCATTCAATAAATTTTCTACTTTCGCCTGCAGTGTCAGGGCCTCGGAGAGGTTGTAACGGTAGATTAGGTTGAGCTCACCGCGCGCCTCCAACAAGACGTCGGGTAACTGATCTATGCCAACATCAGCGATAGATTCTCCGTTGTAATTAAATAAGAGTGTCAATTGGTGGCCGCTAGCGATGTCGTCGTACCCGACAATAAGGTTGGCCGTGTATTCAGGCTGACCTTGCAGCTCCCGATCCAGCTGATTTTGAGCTGAAACCTCTGACTCGATGTAGGCGCCGTTGAAAGCCACGAACAACGTCCTGGTGAAATCCTCACCCAAATTAAATTCCTTTCGGCCCTCAACTTCTGCGCCATACAACTCAGCAGATTCAGAGTTCTGGAACGTACGAGAGTTGCCAGCTGTGCCTGAAGCCAACTGAACGACGCGCTCTATCGGGTCATCCATGTCTTTGTAGAACACAGCCACGGACAAGCTGTCTACTTCGCTTGGATACCACTCCCACCTCAGGTCAGCATTGATAACCTCAGAAATAGTTAGGAAAGGGTTACCCCGCACTCTGAAATTAAACTCATTATCGTAAAAGGTTGCGTTCGCAGCCTCCTTAAAATCTGGCCTCGCAACCGTCTGCGAGACCGCTAGGCGAAGCTGCTGTGTGTCGGAGTAGAACCAATTGATGCCCAGGCTGGGGAGCACGCTGTCCTCGTCTATGACTGACTGAACGGAAGCCTGCTCACCTTGAAGCGAGAAGGTGTCCGTGGTCTGCTCATACATTTCAAAACGCGCGCCTACAACAACATTCCACACTGAGGCCCAAGTATGGTCATACATTGCATACACGCTGTTGTAATTTAGGTCTGCTTCGTAACTATCAGAGGCTAGAGTTTTATTGTTGAAGACAAGGCCCGTGTCGGGACTGTCGGTGATACCCCCCAAAGGCGGAGCTGAACCAGCGTCACTTTCTGTTCGCTGGCATGCGATTGTTCCCGGGCCCTCGCCACACGCATACAAAACCTCGCTGACCAGAGCGTTGTCGGCTCTTAATAAGGACTCTCTGGCCTGATTTATATTGAAGCCATAAACTGATACGTCAGAGTCGCGCTCACGATAAATAGCCTGAAACCCGGCTTGAAAACTACCGAAGGTGGACCCGTTATCGAAAACATCCCAGGTGAGATCAGCGGACAGGTCGAAGTTGTTGTCGACGAGGTCATCGTAACGACGCAAAATTGTGCCTGGCTCGAGACGAAACCCCACCAAATCAATGGACTGAGCAGTATTTGCGGAGTTGAAGTCGAAGCGGCTCCGCAGGTCTGCAGAGTTAGTCCGGGCCCCCGATGTTCTAAATTCTACCTCCCGTCTATCAGGGGCATAGCGTCTCGCTTGACTGCCAGTGAACTGCCACTCCAGAAAGATGGACCCGTTATCCGTGAGGAAATGGGATCCGACTATCTGCGAGGACAAAAACTGTCGCTCTTCCCACTGTATGGTGTGGGCATAGACTGTTTGAAATTCGTCTCCCTCCTCACCTACCGAGCGCTCTAGGATGCTCTGGGTGACTCTCGAGACAAGGTTATTCCACTCAAATGTGTTGTTACCGGTATTTAACCCGATAGAAATTAGGCCACTGGCCTCTATGTTGTTCGAATATTGCCGATAAGCGAAATTATCCGCATTCTCTTCCGCACCCGTGTAGGTTCTGCGCACTCCTTTGTCGCGCTGCGACCATTCATTTGAGTAATTTGCCGCGGCGTACACCCCTAACTCGGTGTTGCCGAGATAGTAAACGTCGCCAAAATCAATGCCGAGGCTGCCCCCAGGTGTTGCAGTCTGGAAATCTAGGTCAAAGCCATCTTTAATTAAGAGCGCACCCACCCTCCTCAACTCACCTTCCGTGGACTCGTCCAGCTCCCAATAGGTATCGTTTTTTTCGTCATAGAGTCTGCCAAGGGCAAGTACGTCGGCAATTGCCGATACAAGCGCATCTTCCTCTCGAGCACCGTCGTCCCACCCGATACTGTCAAAATCTCCATCAATAGGGTCAGTGAAGACGTCCTCCCCGGTTAAATCCGTCACGAAGCCCAAGCTCCCTCTTAGGCTCATGACCCTCTCGTCAGGAAACGTCTTTGTATTGATAACCAGATTGCCACCGGAAGACTCTCCAGGCATGAAGGGCAAGAAAGTTTTCTTGATATCTAGCTGATTCACAAAACTGGAGGGGAACAAGTCCAACGGCACAGTGCGCTTCGAAGGATTTGTAGATGGCATCGTTGCATTGTTGAGTGTTGAGGACACGTACCTTCCGCCAAGTCCGCGGATAAATACGTATTTATTGTCCTGCACTGAAATGCCTGGCACCCGAACCACTGAGGCAGCAACATCAGAATCCGAATACCGAGCTAGCAGCTCTACCCCTATAGTATCCACGATGTTGCTCGCGTCTCGCTCTGAAACCTCGAGACCACTTGGGTCAAAAGAAGCGACCACGAGCACCTCTTCAAGTGAGGGGCCCGCAAGATCTTCTCCACCGGGTTCCGGCAATATCACTGTGACTGCACGAGTGATGCCGCCCACAACGCGGGCTTCCTGAATTAAACCCTCTATACTGAGGCGGTAAACGCCTCGTGGAATAACAGCGGTCGCAACGCCCTCTTCATCAGTCACGATAGAACCCTGGCCGCCAGATATGTCTATCGTCTGGTCGGGGATCACTTCCGCACCAACCCTTACGGTCACTTGAAGTTTGCCAGTTGGAGCCTTCCTGCGATCAGCGCTGGACTCCAAACGCGAGTAAACCTCAACATACGCTGGACCCGCTGATCCCAAGTCAGATATCACATCTACGAGCTGGCCCGATCCTGCGGCGAACCGAGCGCTACTGGTCGTGCCACTGGGAGCAGAGACCAAAATCGTATGTTGCCCCTCCGACAAATCGGCTACCAGCGAACCGTCTCGCCGTGTTACTCCAACTTCAGTGCCATCTAGGGCTATAGATGCGCCCTCAACGGGTGTAGCACCGTCATAAACATATAGGAGTAATTCGTCGTCAGCATGCGCTGCAGTTGACACAAGACCGAGTAGTACAGAAACCAACGATTTGCGGAGGTTGGGCGACAAAACACGAAAATGCATTCAAGCCTCGACATAGCGCGGGCCGGTGAGCCCGGTGCTTCAATTAGGTGGGCAGAGTAGGGCTGGAACATGACCCTGTGATGTCAGTCGCGTTACACAAAATTGACAATTTAATTGCAAATTTATGACACATCAGAACGCAGCAAATCCTTCATCAAAATGCCAATAAAACACCCGGCAATCCACTGTTCCAAAGTAAGTCAACACAGGGCCGCAAGGGCTTTCGCAAGAACGCACTTTTAGAGGAAATACACCGATGCGAAGCAGAGAAGCGCTGGTGTTAAACTTTGGGCAAATACTTGAGTCGCGATTTCCGCGCTTTGTCACGCGAAATCAGAGCAGCGCGGCCGCTGTGGGCAAAGGCCTACGCTTGCTGTTCTGCGAAAACCGCTTTCAACGGTTCGAACAAGACTACCCGCACCTTTTTGGCTTTGATTTCGTGGAAGCGGTACTGTGGTATTTCGACTTGAACATAAGATTGGGCGAGTTCGAGCGAGCGAGAATTCCTGATGACGGCAGGGCCATCATTATTGCGAATCACACCATCGGCTCTCTGGATGGAATTGCCCTGCTGAATCTCGTTTGGCAAGTCAGACCTGACGTCAAAGTGGTCGCCAATAAACTGTTGATGGCTGTAAAGCCGCGACAGCCTGTGCTGCTCCATCCTTCGGGCTGCCGGGAGATTCCGGGCTATGAGGGACGCTCTTGAACCCACGCGAAGAGCAACGGAGCCAATTTGAGAATCGGTCGCTTTGAAGGCTCAAATGAGACGTTGCATCGCGGAGCAGGTAGATTGCAAAGAAACTGTGCGCGAGAGACTAAACCTAGGCGGTAGATCAGACCAGAAGTAGCGGCTACATCTCTACTGGACGGGGTGTTTGAAAACAATGCACGGACAGCGAGCTGACGTCAGCTTTGATGGCGGTCAGTTCGGCATCCAACGAGACCTTGGCGTCAACCAGATTGGTCTGTTGCGATGAAAGTTGCCCCAGCCGCGTCTCACGCTGGCGCACGCGAAAAAAGGCCCATAGCAAACCTATCAATAACACCACCGAAAACCCGTTTTCGGCAAAGGAATCGATGATTTCTAAAACTCAGCTCCCAACGTCAAGCAGAATGAACACAAAAGATGCCACATTGATATAGAAGTGTTCAGTCGTGTTTTTAATGCGATAGTAGGTGACCCGGTAACAAAGTCGAAACAAATTTTTAACAAAAGTGCCATGGCTGCTTAACAAGAATGCCATGCTTCATTCTCACACTTCGCCAATGGGTCCGTTAGCCAGGCTGCAGCAGTGGGATACCCTCATACTGAATCGCGTGTTTCAGGGGGTACGTTACCGCCAGAGGCTCACGAGGGTGGTGACGAGAGTCTCTCGCACAGGGGATGGCCCGCTTTATGTAGTGATCGGGGTAGCCGTGTGGTTAGCAGAGATACCTCGTGCTGAGGCCTTCTGCCTAGCTTTGATCCTCGCATTTGCGATCGAACGCCCATTCTATTTCCTGCTTAAAATTGGTCTTAAACGTAATCGTCCAGAACAGGTGATGCCCAGTATCAAAGCGGCAGTCGTCCCTGCTGATCAGTTCAGCTTCCCTTCAGGCCACACATCAGCAGCATTTTGCTTCGCCACGATCGCTGGCATGTTGTTAACGGGCCCGCATAACCCCTTCTTCTTGTGGGCGTCCGCTATAGGGCTGTCTCGAATAATGCTAGCAGTGCACTTCCCCTGCGACGTGATGGCGGGAGCAATCATCGGCAGCACCATAGCGACGATCTCAGCTGGTTTGGTGAGCGCTCTCTGAATGCGGATTTTATATGGCGTTCAAGCGACGGGTCAGGGTCATATAAGCCGTGCGCGATCCATGTCGAAAGCACTCGCGGCCTATTCTGACCTGGAGGTGACCTGGCTTTTCTCCGGCCGCAGTGAGGAAAAGCTTTTCGACATGGATCGGTTTGGTGACTATGAACACCGCCGGGGTCTGACATTTGTTACCGAGGGCGGAACCGTCAAGTATTGGAAAACCCTCATGTCAAACAACTATCTGGCTTTCCTAAAAGATGTCTTTTCGCTCAGCCTTAAAGACTTTGATCTGATCGTCACCGACTATGAGCCTGTGACTGCTTGGGCAGGAATCATCAGGAAACGTCCAGTCATCGGGATCGGGCACCAGTACGCTTTCGGAGAGAAAACACCGAAGAGTGGCTGCACAATTTTGCAGCGTAACGTCATGTCGCGCTTTGCTCCCGTAGCAAGACAAATAGGACTGCACTGGCACCCATTCGATAAAAAGACACTGCCCCCCATTCTCGATCTGCCGGATTATGAGAGCTGCCATATCGGTAAATATATCCTTGTCTATTTACCCTTCGAGGATCAGTCGGTCGTTACAAGGTGGCTAAACGGGTTTCAAGGCCATGAATTCGTCCAGTATTCCGCCGCTTTGCCAAATGATCAGCAGGGCAACGTGGCGAGACGAACTGCCTCCTTCGAGCGGTTTAAATCTGAACTTTCAGGAAGCAACGGTGTGATCTGTAACAGCGGCTTCGAACTCATATCCGAGTGCTTGCAGTGGCGCAAACCTGTACTGACGCGTCCGCTAGCTAGGCAAATGGAACAGTTATCGAATGCGGCGGCGCTAGAGCAACTAGGCTACGCAACCACAATGGGCGACCTCGATTCCAGTATCGCGTCTAGGTGGCTCGATAATCTGCCTGCGGCACCCGAGGTGCGCTTTCCAGACGTCAGCGGGAGGCTCGCCGAGTGGCTTGCACACGGCGCGGAAAAACCGATCAGTCATCTCAACCAAGAACTTTGGATGCAGGAGTAATTTCTATGCGTATTACTGTGCTCGGGAGCGGATATGTAGGGTTGACACAGGCTGCTGTGCTGGCCCATGTAGGACATCAAGTCGTCTGTGCGGATATTGATCAGCCTCGCATAGAACGTATTCAGGTAAACGGGCCTCCCTTCTATGAACCTGGACTCAATGATCTGGTCAAAGCAAGCATCACACAGAATGCCTTGCGGTTTTCCAGTGATATTGAAGACTCGGTGCAGTGCAGTGACTACATCTTTATTTGCGTCGGAACACCGTCTGCCAATGACGGTGCCGTAGACATACAATACGTCAAAAGTGCCGCCAAGAGCATTGCAGCGGGAATGCACTCCCGTAAAGTGATTATCAATAAATCAACATCACCCGTCGGCACCGTTGATGACATCTCAGAGTGGATCGCCGCGGAACTTCAAGCCAGAGGAAAAAACCTCTCTTTCGAGGTTTGCTCTAATCCAGAGTTCCTGAAGGAAGGCTCAGCGGTCGCTGATGCATTGCGACCTGATCGGATCATTATCGGCGTTAACTCGGAATCAGTCTGCGACGAATTGAGACGGATGTACGACGCGTTCAACCGGAACCATGAAAAAATCATATTTATGGACCCGCGAAGCGCTGAGCTTACAAAGTATGCGGCTAATGCAATGCTGGCGACGAAAATCAGCTTCATTAACGAAATTGCAAATATGGCTGAGGCGCTGGGCGCAGATGCCGAAATGATAAGAAAAGGAATCGGTGCGGACCCCCGCATTGGTTATCAGTTTATTTACCCCGGCGCCGGCTACGGCGGGTCCTGTTTCCCAAAGGACCTTCGTGCGCTCATCAGCACCGCGTCGAAACACAACCTAAGAGCCGACATCATTGCTGCTGTGGAAGCCACGAACAACGCTCAAAAGCAAAAGCTGTTTGGACTCATTACCTCACGGTTTGGCCCCGATCTTTCGGGCCTGACAATTGGGCTTTGGGGCCTCTCATTCAAGCCAAACACAGACGATATGCGCGAGGCCCCGAGCATAGCGCTGATAGAAAATGCGCTAGCCGCGGGGGCAATCATTAAAGCATTTGATCCTGAGGCAATGGACGTCTGCGCAGATCTGTTGGGTAATGAGTCGCGGCTCCAATACTGTGCCACTAAAGAAGCGGCCATCACCGGAGCTGATTGCTTGGCCATCTGCACAGAATGGCGAAACTTTTGGTCACCTGACTTTCAGGAGATGAAACATCTTTTGAAGACGCCGGTTATATTCGATGGCAGAAATTTATACGACCCGACGTACTTGCGAAGGCTCGGCATCGAATATTTTGGCATCGGGAGAGGCTTACCTGCACAGAAAAATAGCAGCCTGCCGAATGAACCCTCTAGACGCGCTGCGTAACGGCTCGGAGATGACGAGGTTCTTGATCACAGATTCGCGGGGTTCTTCGGCACAGCCTCGGATAGGGTTGGCTGGGGTTGCGTCTCTTCAGTCATGAGGTCTCCGTCTGCGAGCGCCATCACAACGACCCCCTGGAGGGCACTAGCCACAAGCAAAACCGGCTCATTCTTAGGAACTCGACAAAATCCCCGATCAGTGACACAAAAAGACTGCGAGGTCTTGAGTGTGCGCTGCGCTGCAACATGACCCGCTTCGAGGCAGCTTCAAAATAAATGAAATTTTTTGCGGCGGGTTAAACGCAGGACCAGATGCTTGGCACGAGGGGGAACCTACCAGTGAAGCCCACAGAACGCGGCATAGCGCATTTACTTTTAGCCGCCCGATATTCTTACCGGGGCCTTCGCTCTGCATGGCGTTACGAGGAGTCATTTCGCCAAGAAGCTTTGGTCATTGTGGTCATGGTTCCACTGGCAATATGGTTGGCTCGCGATATCGTTGATTTTCTGCTGCTAACACTGCCAATGCTGCTCGCCTTATCGGCAGAACTCGGTAACAGCGCGATTGAAGCTGTTGTTGATCGCATTGGCAAGGAACATCACGATTTATCTGGGCTGGCGAAAGATTTTGGCTCTGCGATGGTATTCATGAATATCCTTGTTGCAGCTGTTAGCTGGAGCTGTGTTTGCCTCTCGATATTTTTCTTCGACTAGCTTCTCTCCTTTACCCCGCCGACGCCAAAGTCAGTCTGCAACAGCAAAATAACGTTCGAGAGGAGCTACTGGATGCTACGCGGCGCTGGGGTAGAGTTGCGCGATTGAGGTCGGCGCCAAATCCAACCCACTCAGAAGATGAAACTCGCCAGCGTAATCTTCCACTAGGGCCGTGCAGTTTTCCACCCAGTCACCATCATTGCAGTAAGTAACATCGCCAACCTGCTCGACAAGCGGGTAGTGCAGATGGCCACAGATGATCCCATCGAGCCCGCGGTCTCTGGCCAATAACACCGCCGCCCGTTGATATGCGCTTATTGCACTCTCCGCCTGCGACACGTTGACCTTGACCCACTTAGAGAGGGACCAGTACCGCAGCCCAGCCAGCGCACGGATAGCATTGACGAACCTATTTAGACTCATTAACAACTCGTAGGCAATATCACCCACAAACCGATTTAACCGGCCGTAACGAACCGCGTAGTCCAACTCATCGCCATGAATCACGAGCATTTTCTTACCTTGTATCGACTCATGAATCATTGACTCGCTCACGCTGATGTTTTCGAACCTGCCGCCGCAGAACTCGCGAAAGTTTTCATCATGATTACCCGGAATATACGTAACCTCAGTATCACCATGAGATATTTCAATCAGTTTGCGTAACACTTTGGAGTGCGACTCAGGCCAGTGCACCCGCTTACTCATGGCCCACACATCAATGATGTCACCGACTAAGTAGAGATGCTGACACTCAATCCGGTTCAGAAGCTCAAGAAGCTGCTCCGCCTTACAGTGCACACTCCCCAGATGCACATCAGATAGCCAAACGCAACGGCAACAGAACGGCCCGTCTGGAGTGAAAGCCTGCATGATTAGATCTCCTCTGACTCAGATTGGGCCCGCCGCAAATTCATGTCAGATAACGACGTCGCTTGCGCGGAGTAAGCTTGTTTAGGTCGACCATAACGAAGCTATCAACGCAGTCGCCAAAATCGTGATCTACGTTGAAAGCCGTAAATACAACGCCGTCAGGCGACGTGGCCTGAGAATAGTGCTTGTAAAGCGTGGGCAGGGGCAGTCCAGCAGCGGCAAGCGCTTGACGCAGTGCATCAAAGTCTTCTTCGGCGTCCACCCCGGTGAATTCTGCGTGAAGAGAAGCAATCAAGTTTGGTGGCAAAATGAACGGTGTTCGGGCCGTGACATCGAGGCTTGCGTCGCTGAAGTGTGTCCCAAAATAGTAGGCCAAGCGCGCCGTTGACTCCGGGCCGTAAAAGCGGCTGATAGATGCAGGGCCAAATAGGTATCGAATATGCGGTCTGGATTTGAGGTAGGCGCCAATTCCGTACCAGAGATAATCCAGCGCATACCGTGTCTGATACTTGGGCTGGACAAAACTCCGGCCCAACTCTAATCCCTGAGAGATTCTAGCTAAGATGCTTGGGCCGTAGCGGAACAGCGTATTCGAGTAAAGGCCCTGAACTCCTTGGTTCGCAATCACCTCTCTCGCATCGGCAAGGCGATAGGCGCCAACGATTTCCAAATCGTGACTGTCCCACAATACGAGCTGCTGATAGTGGCGATCAAAGCGGTCGATATCCCGATGACCGCCGCACCCCTCCCCGACGGTCCGAAATGTCATTTCACGAAGACGGCCAATTTCCCGCATGACACAGGGCGCATCGGCCATGTGACACAAGTAAATCTCTTTACCATCTCGAGTTTCATCAAGCCGCTCAGCCTCTGCTAACTCTCGGCGAAGCAACAATCGATTCTCAGGAGAAGCAACCGTCTCAATAGAGCGAAAGATAGGTGCACCGCGCGTACCAAGACGGTAGACATGCTTACGAAACATCCGCGCCAACTGACGTGCGGAGAAGTCGTTTGCCGAGTAGACCTCGTGAGGGACGGGTCGGCCGATGCGCACGTCAACTGTGCTTTGGCTTTGCTTGAACATTTCCCGAACCAGCCAGATCGTCGACAACGGCTTGGCTAAAAACGACATGCTATAAAAGAATACAGAGTTACGACCAGCCACAAAGACAGGGAGAATAGGCGCCTCAGCGCTTCGCGCCAGCTTCACAAAGCCACTCTGCCATTCACTGTCAGCAATACCTTTGGCACCGAAACGCGACACCTCTCCTGCCGGGAAGATAATCAGCGCGCTACCTGCCTGCAGGTGGTCCTTGATCGCGCGAAGCGCATCACGGGCCGTGCCCCTCCCCCCTTCTCCCATATTCGTTACCGGCAGAAGCACGGGATGGAGCGGAGAAATCGCCGTTAGCAGGTCGTTTGCCACAACCTTTACGTCCGGGCGAACGCCACGCACCAAATTCAGCAGTGCCAATCCGTCCAGGGAGCCAATGGGGTGATTAGCCACAATGACCACGCTACCCGTGGACGGGATTCGGGCCCGCTCTGACTCTGTCAAGCGAACATCAAATTCAAAGTGACGCAACACCTGCTCAACAAACTCGAAGCCCTCTAGGTGGGGGTAGAGGTTCGAAAATTGTTGAAACCGCGTCTCGTAACACAAGAAACGCAGAAATCGACTCAGGATAGTGGCGGAGCGGGAGTGCCGCTCAAAAAAGTCGGGGTAGTGTGCTTCGAGTGTGGCCTGGATATCTAGCAAGACTCAGGCCCGACTAATCACCGAGGCCTACGTCATCGCCACCGTCGTGCCAAAGGCAACCCCGGTAGCGATCCGCATCGGCAGGTGGACTGAGGAGCACAGTAATTTCGCCGCCTCGATCCAAAAACTGCTGGACTTCCTGCTCAATGGCATCGCGTAGCGCGCGTTTTTCGGCTCCGCTGGGACTGACGAGATGCTGCATAGAACCTCCGACTGCCAACCATCCAATTGTGGCGACCCACTGTTGCAGAAAGTTGAAGTTTGCTTGAACTTTTTGTTATCAAAATGCGCGTTGCGAGTGCTCCATCGCTAGTACTATTCACCGCGGTTGTCACTTTTTTTACACAATTTTGTGCCAACGTTTCTGTGCATCAGTTCATAGAGGTCATTTACTTGAAGCGCAGACAAGTACTCAATGGGATTGCCAGCCTACCGATTCTCTCCACCGCTAAGCTCGCAGCTGATACCGCACCTTCATTTGTGCATGGCGTAGCCAGTGGAGATCCAGACCAAGAAAGCTTGGTGATCTGGACGCGAGTGAGCGGCGTCGCCAAGAGTCAATCTGTCAGTTGGCAGCTGGCATTGGATTCGACGTTTAAGCGAATCGTTTCCCATGGAAGTGAAACGACCAATCAGTATCAGGACTATACAGTTAAAGTGATTGTCGGCGGTTTGGAGCCGGGAAAGCGTTACTTCTATCGATTTAATTGTCAGGGAGTATCCTCTGCCATTGGCCGAACACGAACACTCCCTTCAGGCAATATAGACAGGCTCGGGCTTGCCCTCGCGTCCTGCTCGAACTACGCCTTTGGATTCTTCAACGCTTACGACGCCATTGCCCGAGACGACGCTGTCGACTTCGTTCTTCATTTGGGTGACTACATCTACGAATATGCGGCGACAGGCTGGGGAGCGCAAACAGCGCTGGCCCTAAATCGGGTCCATAGCCCCATTAACGAAATTGTGTCTTTGCAGGATTACCGAGAGCGGCACGCGCAATACAAAGCGGATCCCGACTCCCGGCGAATGCATGCCGCCAAACCACTGTTGCTAGTTTGGGATGATCACGAAAGTGCCAACAATCCTTGGGTTGATGGCGCGCAGAATCATCAGCCCGATGAAGAAGGGCGGTGGATAGATCGTAGGGACAGCGCTATCCGCGCTTACTACGAATGGATGCCTATACGGGAGCCCAATACAGGTGCTGATCGAAAAGCGTTTTGGCGCAGTTACCAGTTCGGCAACCTCGCGACGCTCATCAACCTGGAATCACGGCATACCGGTCGCAGTAAACAGATTGACTATGCAGACCATGCTCATCAGATTACGTCAGAAGCGGATGCTGAGGCGTTCCTGCACGACATCTTAGAGGCGCCAGGACGCACCATGCTATCTGCTCACATGGTGTCCTTTCTCTCCGATGAACTTAGACGCTCCAAAAGAGAAGGCACCGCATGGCGGCTCATTGGCAACGCGATTCCGATGGCGAGGACCCCCGTACCCAATCTTGAAGCGATGGGCATTACCATGCCGGGCGACCCGAGCGTCGCCCCGGGCGTTTCAGCGGATCTGGTTTGGAAGGGCAAGTGGGGGCTCCCGCTGTATCTGGATACTTGGGATGGCTACCCCTGGGCTCGTGAACAACTCTACTCATTGTGTGCCGCCTGCGGCGTCGCCGACTTGTTGGTTCTGACTGGGGACAGCCACAGCTTTTGGGCTAACACGCTGACGAGCGATGATGGGCGAAAACTCGGCATCGAGATAGGGACCGCGGGCATTACAAGCCCCGGTGATTTTATCGAGCAGGGTTTCGACCAATCAACAGCGGAGCAAATCGATAGCGCTTTCGCAACGCAAGTACCTGATATTCGTTGGACCTCTAATCTCTACCAGGGTTACGTCAGACTGGTGCTCACCGTAGCCGGGGGCACAACTGACTACATTGCAGTGAGTACTGTTAATGACCGCGAGTATCAGACTTCCATTGTTAGGCAAGAACGAATTGCTCGCGACGGTCAATCGCTTAAATTTGTCTGAAGATGCGGAGGGCAAGCCCTCCGCATGTTTCACAGTCTTCAGAAGTCGAACGTTAAGCCCACTGTGGCGGTTCTAGGGGCGCCGAGCCAAATAGCATTGGAGCTCACCACACCCTCGTACTGCTCATCAGTCAAGTTAAAGATCTGCGCGTGCAGCCGAAACCCCGAGAAACTGTCAGAGATCGCCTCACCAGAAACCGAGAGGTACGCATCGACGAGTGTGTAATCGTCTGTATGCCAAGTGTTGGCCGTATTGACGGCGCGATCCCCAGTGCTCTTGACGCTAATACCGGCATCGACCCGATCGGCGGAGTAATCCAGAGAGAGCACCCACATCGTGTCGGCGATGCCCGTGACGTCATTACCAGCAAAGATTCCGTTCTCGCTGTCAACGGCGCTATCACCTGTGCCCTTGTACTCGGCATCGAGGGCGGTGAATGCTCCATAAAGTGACCACCGGTCACTCACATTATAAGTGGCCGCGAACTCAAAGCCTGAGGAGTCGATACCCCCGGCGTTGAAGTAAGTCCCACTAGTACCAATGAGGTAGTCATTTCCCGCAGCGCTACCGGGCGCCAAGAAAATGATCCTGTTCTCAAATTGCGAGTCAAAATAGGTGGCCGTTGCAAACAGGCGAGACCCTGCAAAGCGTAACCCCAGTTCCATAACCTCTGATGTTTCAGGTTCAATACTGCCCAAATCTGCAGACTCCCTCTCCAAGATATTGTCTGAAATCGACTTGAAGTTCTCGGAGTAGCCACCGAACAGACTCAGGCCATCTAGACCAGTGTCCAAAACGAATCCGGCAGAGGGCAATACGTCGGAATCAGAATCAACTGTGACGTCTTGGCTGGCACCGAAGAGGTCGTTCCGAGAGACCTCGACAAGAAACTGATTAGCGCCCACATTAATAGTTAGATTGCCAAGGGTAAAACTATCCTCGATGTACCACTTGAGCACGTCCTGCGGGTATTCGCGATCGTACTGTACCCAGTAAGCAGGATTCTCAAACGGAATACCAATTCGGGCATCCACCAGTTTGTGCCAGTCACGATACTCTTCCCGTGTCCCGTCCTCGTACCAAACCCCAGCACGAACGGTATTGTTGTCAGAGGTATCCCAACTCATATCGAAGCTAAAGCCCAATCGCTCTTTGGCATAGTGGGAGTGGCGGTATGATTGCACCGGGATTGCGCCAGGGGCATAGCAGGCAGGATCGTAAGCAGCCCCCGCGCCACCATAGGGGAACGTAATAGACGATACACACCCGTCTTGCGGCGCCAGAGAAACGCCATTTCCGTCGACAAAATAGATTCGGCCCAGAGCTGGCCCACCCAAGACCTGCGTCCCGCCAAACTCACTTTCCGGATTACCCGCACCGTCAGCCACAACATCAACGAGGTAAGGCGGAATCCAGTCACCCCGCCCTTCGTTATCGTGGTAGTAAATCGAAGCAGCCACGTTAACGTTATCGCTGACCGCCCAATCCAACTTGCCATAGGCGAATAGATTCTCCCTCAGCGTCGACCAACCACGACGATACGATTGATTCACGTAGGGCGTGTTCGTCCAGTCGCCAATTAACTGATCCCAATCCGGGTAGGATTCAAAATCCGCTTTTGAGTACACGCGCTGATAGTTGTCTTCGTGAATATCGTCATAAGAAACATATGCCGTGAAAGTCAAATCCTCACTGCCTATCAGCAATTTGGCTGCCAGGTGGTCACGCTCATTTTGTGCGGAACCCTCCATCCAATCCGTCGCCTCCTGGTGAGAAGCCGATATATAAAAGCGAGTCGATGAGCCAATCAGCCCCGAGTCATAGCGGGCATATAACCTTTGCGCTTCGTATTGCCCCGTTACGTACTCCAACCGAACCCGCTGATCCAAAGTAGGATCCGACGTGACGTAGTTCAGCGTGCCACCCAATGACTCGAGGGATCGAGACGAAATATCGGCGGTACCCTGAGAGACCTCGATCGTCTCGAGGTTTGCTGTATCGATGTATCGATTGGCCTTGGCGCCACCGCCGTAATTTGAATTGCCGTTTGGCAGTCCATCGATGGTTGAACCAACCTGTTGCTCAGCCAGGTTGGTCTGAAAGCCCCTCACGGTGATGGCGGTTGACCAATCATCAAATCCAAAGGCATCACCCTCATGCACCGAGACACCGGGCAAATTGTCAATGAAGTTGTTGATACTGGTGATAGAGGAGTTTTGCAGCTTCATGCTGTCAGTAATTTTGTTATTCGCATACGTTGTGGCCTTCGACACGATCACCACCTCTTCGAGGCTGCTTGTCTCGGATGTCGGAGTTTGGCTCAACGCGCCCTGCGCAGTTAACGCAGCACAAACAGCGGAAACCATCGGCAATTTCTGGGAAAAAAAGCGATTCATGATATCTCCAATAGGCAAAATATGAGTTTTAGCCCCGAGAGTTCTTCCGGCTAGGGACCCCACCCGGGGCATCCAGATGGTGAGCACCGCGGCTTACATTTCGATGAACACAAGGTGAATGAAACTTGAATTTTTTACGTCAGATTCGTTACGGGAATTCTCCTCGCATCCCACGATATTTGTTAAATCGCTGGACACCACGTTGCCCAAAGTGGCGCAGTGTCCAGCCGGCTCAAGCCAAATCAAATACCGTGGCCGCACGAGAAATACGGCGGCGCTGAAACATAAAATTCACTGGAACTGCATCAAACTGACATCGGCGATGGGTAACTTACGACTGTCCCGGTTTGGGAACCGGAGACCATGAGTGGCTTCTCTTGCCCCGCTGCAACCCAGCGGGGCTTTTTTAGTGCGCTATCGAAATAAGTGCTCACCTGCTGAGGCCTCGCGCTCAATTGGCACCAACCGCTTGCGTAACCAACTGCTCGCAAACGTTTTTCTGGAGTTAAAAATAAGAAAAATAGTGTTTATTCAAGTACCGTGGCCTGCTGATTAATTAGTCTGGCTCTGTTGTTCGGTCCCAACGTGTCCGGGGCAAGCCAGATATCACCAAACATGGGGCCAAAATCTTGGTCGTCTACCCCACCCAGAAAGTCCTCGTTAAGCCAGAATCCACTCTTGCCTGTTGCAGTCAGAATAAAAACCAAATTGTCACCAGCTGATATGTCGGGCCAGATCCTAGTCAGCTGCGCTAACCAATCGGCGCGGTTGGGGTGGTCTAGGCCCTGACGGCGCCAAGCGTCAGCCACTCGCTTCACTAATTGTTCTGTCCGCCCTTGACGCAGGTAAGTCAAAGACAGTTGGTAAGGGGGTCCTCCACACCATGCGCCGCTAGGGGTGAAAAGCTGCGCATCGTATAGCTCCCAGAACATTACTTTGAGCCGCGTCTCGCCGACCATCGGCCATCCGTCAGCAAGCAAGATCAGATTCTTTTGGGCTTCTGTGTCCTCCTGCAAAGGCAAAGCCTTTTCTGCTAGAGGCGTTTGCTTATGGCATTGCTCCGCACTAACGGACAACGGCAGTAACAGCAGAATGGCGAGTAGTGGTTTAGTCATTGATATTGATCTAGCCACGGCCGTGGACACGACCTCAGAGCTTTCCACCTCTCTACGATGTTGATTCCTCTACTTCTCCTCGCCTCCATTAAGGCCTCTAGTGTAATAGGGCATCCTTCAATCCCCTCCCGCCGAAATATTTCATCACGTTGCTGTTCAGGACGCCGGTTCTTTTCTAATTCCGCCAAATAGAGGGGGACAGCGATACGAAGCGCTGATTTGTATAACTCCGTAGTTTCACAGGCCTTATATTGTTTGGCAGCTTCAAGGGCTGCGTCAGTTAACTCCTCAAATTCATCTGGGTAGAGCGTCGACGAGTAGATCTCTATTGAATTCGCTTGCGCTTTGTTGCCTTCTGCCACGCAATGTCGGTTGGCGGATATAAGGGCTTCACGTGCCTCCCTTTCAGCCGCTATTTTCTTCTCGCGTTGGGCTTCTTCGGCTAGCCTCTCTCTTCCAAACACTGCCAACAGTTCATTTATGTAGGCCCTAGAGAAAATCAGTTCGTCGTTGCGATAGACACGGGCTGGTTGCCAGTTATTGTTTTCTTTAACCCACTCACAAATGAAATCGGTGCCGTCTCGGGAAAACTCACTAACGATTGACCTGCTGTCATCGGCGAAGGCCCATTTCAACCTACTAATGCGCGAGGAAAGACCATTTGGGCCACCTGCTACGGCAGTTGCGGCGCCTCTTGCGAAATGCTCTATGAATAACTGTTGTCTCAGTTCTGCTTCGTCCTCGGCGTCACCCGCTGAAGGATTCACCAGTAACGAGCAAACCCATAAGAAGGGTTCTATTCTGGCTTTGTCTAGCTCAGAGGGGCCTTCCTCCGAGCAGGCGGCGAGCAGAGCCATGAACGAAAACAGCGCAATGATGCGCGTGCGTTTGAATGTGCAGGTGATGGCTCCCATGACGCCCTCAGCTTACCGCAGGACTATCTCAATGTGAGAGGTCATGTCAGAGCAAATGGGATGCAGGTGGAGGGGCCGGGGGGGGGGGCTAACCGTCATTGTGATTGTGATGGTTACCGCCCAGATACATTAGGGGGTGGAACTGGGCACAGGCTGAGTCGGTTACCAGTAACCACCCGAGCCGCCGCCGCCAGTTACTACTACAGATCATCCTGCTGACACTCGTAAAAGCTGGATTTGAAAAAACAGAGTCCTGCGGTACGTTTCGTCACATCCTTGGTTTAGGGAGGGGCAAAACAATGAGCGTGGATTTTCTTTGGAATTTTCAGTCTGCTCTTTTCGGAGGCCCCGCTGTATTTGGTCTCGTTTTGTTTCTTGGTTTCGAATCCGCGGCGGATCGAACCAGAGTGCGACTGCACGGCATTGAAGCGCCAGAGCGAGATCAACCGTATGGCGCCAGGGCGACCGCCGCACTGGAGTACATGGTCGAGAAAAGCGTCTATATCGTCGAGGTGGATACTCACCGCTACGGACGCATGGTGGGCCAGCTGTATCACTCCAAGGAGGGCTACGACATCAATGCCTCAATGGTATGCGCTGGCTTTGCTTGGTGGTACGAGCGATATGCGCCAGACAGCGAGGTGCTTGAGGATTGTCAGGAGGAAGCTGAGAGCGCGCACCTGGCCAGCCGTCACCCCATGAATCGACTCGGTACTCCTTAAGACGTAGCCAAGGCCGCCATATGGTTGGACGGCGATTTAGAAAAACCGACTTCGGCTCTGACACCAATTTGTCACTTTCTCCCTCTATTCTCAGCGCAGCTGGCTAAGAGGATAGCCCATGACCATCTCGCTAGATGACCCGCTTTTTCGACATTATCTGGAAGAGCGCTCTACCCTGACTTATGCGCAGCCTGACGACCCCTGGCTTCTCCGCCAGATGATCCTTGGCATAGAGAACTTGTTCGGTCGACGCAAGGTGCAGAGACTGTATGACACGTTAAAGTCGCAACCTTTTGAGCTCAACAGATTTTTTGAAGATGCGATCGCGGTTACGAACATTGATTTGCGCTATGACCAAACACAGTTAGATAGGATCCCCGCGACCGGGCCGCTAGCCATGGTGGCCAATCATCCCTTTGGTGTGATAGACGGCACCATACTCTGTCACCTCGCAGCCCAAGCGCGAGGCGACTTTCGCATCCTGATTAATGCGGTGCTTTGCCGGGATAAAGATCTGGCCCCATATTTTTTGCCAGTCGATTTTTCGCCCGGCAAGGCCGCCATGAAAAACAACGTCGCTACGGGGCGCCGAGCCCGAGAGGCGATGGCGGAGGATATCCCCGTGCTGATTTTTCCCTCGGGATTTGTCTCAACGGCCGGGAAATTCGGCACTGGCCGAGCCGTCGACGCGCCCTGGACGACCTTTGCCGCCAAACTCATTAGTGACGCGCGCGCCAATGTGGTGCCGATCTTTTTCCACGGCCAAAACAGCCGTGCCTTTCATATCGCGTCCCACCTCTCGGAATCCTTGCGCATGGCGTTTCTCATTCGCGAGGCGAGGGCCCGCTTTGGCACCCGCTTTGACGTCACAATCGGGGACACCCTAGCATATGAGTCTCTGGAGGAAATAAAAGGTCGCAAAGCGTTGACGCATTACCTCTACGACGCGGTCCAACAGCTGGATGAGGCTTAGTCAGCCGAAACTGAATAAGCCCTCTAATCAAGAGCCTCTCTGCAGGTAAAGCGGGTTTTTGACACAATCAGGGCCGAAGCAAAGAGCACACCATGCCTGTATTCACCCTCAATCAATTTGAATCCGTTTGCGCTGATGCGTTGAAGCGCGCGGGCGCCAGCGACGACCAAGCTGCCGTCGTCGCCGAGAAGATCATGGACGCCGAGGCTGTGGGCATTCGGCGATCAGAAAAAGGGCTGACTGCCGTTCTGCTTGTGATTGTTAACGCTTAGATTTTTCACTTTTTTTCCTAAAGCTGAATGACGCTAGCAAGCTAACCAAGTGTTGGTAGTAGTGATCTAGCCAACCATCTAGTAGTAATCGTGCCTCCATTTACACAATTCAGACCTTAATCAAAAAACTGTCACATGATTCCGTTAGGTTAGTGTTCCTTCTTTTTAATGGATGGATACACAATATGAAGACTCTAGGTTCGATACTGGTGGTTTTCGCCCTTGTGTTTCCGCAGTTTTGTTCCGCGGAGTCAGAGGTTTGTGAGGGCGTGATCTCAATTCTCAGAATTTCAAATTATGTTGACGGCGGCTCGGAGGCAGGGCTACGAGAAGCCTCGGAGCTTCACAACGAGTGGTATGTTGCAAACGGTGTCACCGAAAACTCTCAAACCGTAATCCCAATTTTTGATTACGACGACAGTACTGACTCAGTTGTGAAAAATGTCGACAGGGTGGCAACCCTTCATTTCAACTCAACTGTCAGCGGAGATGCTCGTGAGAGGCAGGGTGACGAAGGTTGGACAAATTTCATTGCTGCTTATGATGCTAATACGAGGGTCAAAGAGACAATATTTTTGTGTATTCCAAATGGCCTGCTTGGCAACCGATAGTTTACAGCTGGTTTTTTTAGGGTGTTTTGGCGAGGAGCATCACGAGTTATCTGGGCGGGCTAAAGATTTTGGCTCCGCGATGGTGTTTATGAATATCCTTGCCGCAGCGGTTCGCTGGAGCTGCGTTTGCCTGTCTATATTTTTCTTCGACTAACTGCTCGCCTTAAGCCAGCCGACGTCAAAAGCAGTCCGCAACAAAAAAACGTTCGAGAGGAGCTGCTGCGGTTGCTACGCAGCCCTAGGGTAGAGTTGCACGATTGAGGTAGGCGCCATATCGAACCCATTTACAGGATGAAATTCTCCAGCGTAATCTTCCAGTAGGGCCGTGCAGTTTTCCACCCAGTCACCATCATTGCAGTAAGTAATATCATCAAACTGCTCGACAAGCGGGTAATGCAGATGGCTGCAGATGATCCCATCGAGCCCGCGGTCTTTCGCCAGCAACACTGCAGCCCGTTGATATGCGCTTATTGCACTCTCCGCCTGCGACATGTTGACCTTGACCCACTTGGACAGGGACCAGTAACGCAGGCCCACCAACGCACGGATGGCGCGACGGTTCAATGACGAATTGGTGACAACAGTATTTCAGGAGCTTTGCAATCGACCCAAACGAGCTTGATCTATGCCTCCGCTCTTTCGCCCAAGGATCACGCCCGACCAAGGAAATAAACCGTGTCACTGCCGGCTGCGCGACGCTCCTAAAATATGACTCATTGCCATACCGCCCAATGCCCCTGCCAGTCCCTGCCCCGCCAGACCCGCGAGGGATCGCGCCGGCGCAAAGACGTCAACTCCGAATGCGCTATTGAGCGCCGGGTGGAGCACCGTGACAGTAGCCGCGCCTCCCACCACGCACCACAGCGCGCTGGCGCGCACTATCTCGCGGCGGTCCAGCCAGATCAACAATGGCCAAGTACAGGCCAAGGCGATTGCCATCAGCGGTAACAGGGTGCTGCTCAAGCCCGCCAGATCACTGAGTGAGGTGGACAAGCGCATGCCCCAAGAGACCGCCAAACCCATCTTTTCCACCGAGCTCAGCACCATTTGCGTGCCAATCACCGAACCCACGAAAAAAGCGACCAAAATGCCTATCGCCACTGCCAGCAGAGCGCGCATAAGATTTATTCATCTCCAAAAGTGAAGCGTTTCCCAGAATCCGCTGATGTTACGCTGGCGTAGCTTAGCTGACTCATTTTTCAGGACCTTTCTGCATGCGCGCGCTCCAATCCTCCCTCCTATGGCTACTCTGTCTCAGCTCTTTCTGTGCAGGCTCAACACAAGACTACCAAGTCAAAACCCTGGCAACCGGTTTGGATGAGCCTTGGTCAGTCGCTCCCATTGAAGACGGCACATATTTGGTAACTGAAAAATCGGGTCGGCTAGTGAGGCTAGAGCCCAACGGCAGCATCACCCCCATAACAGGAACCCCGCCCGTTTATTTCGCTAGTCAAGGCGGACTTCTAGAGGTGCTAGCCGACACGGACTTCGCTAACAACAGAATGATCTATCTGAGCTTCGCAGGGGGGGATAAATCTGCCAACCGAACAACTGTGGTGAAAGCGAAGCTCGACGGCGACAAGCTACGCGACATAAAGACCATTCTGGAGGTTGGCCCAGATAAAGAGGGACCTGCCCACTACGGCGGCAAGCTCGCATTTCTTCCTGATGGCACGCTGCTAGTCACTGTGGGTGAAGGCTACAGGTACCGTGAGGAAGCACAGAACTTAGATTGGGAGCTGGGCAAGCTACTCCGCATCAATACCGATGGCACATCGCCCGCAGATAATCCGTTCCCGAACGAGGCCCCACGAGTCTTTTCCTACGGTCACCGAAACCCACAGGGTTTGATATATGACGAAGCCACCGGACGCATTCTCATGATGGAACACGGGCCCAAAGGTGGTGATGAACTGAACCATATTCAGGCAGGGCGAAACTACGGCTGGCCGGCGATAACCTACGGGGTCGACTACAGCGGCGCGGTTATCTCTCCTTTCACTGAAGCCGAGGGTATGGAGCAGCCACTTCAGTACTGGGTGCCCAGCATCGGACCATCGGGACTGGCAATCTACCGCGGTGACCTATTCCCTGAATGGCAAGGCGACTTGCTACTGGGCTCGCTGATTAACGAGGAGATGCGGCGACTGAAGCTCGACGGCGATACGGTTGTCCTTGACGAGGCAATCTTTCCTGAAATCAAAGGTCGGGTCCGGGACGTCCGCGTGTTGGGAGACGGCGGTATTATCGCAGTCACTGAAGAGGGCGATGTCTTTCAGATCGCTCGATAGCGCAATGAATGCGCCCCAGCCGTGAGGCACTCAATGGCCATCTTGTGAAAGGTCAAATCAATCACCAGACTTGTAACGACGGGCAGCTAAGGAATACCTCAGCTACTCGTAAGACCGTCCTCTGGCAAGGACGGGAAAACCCAATCACTTTTTACTTGCGATGATTTCAATTGCTCGCTCAATGTCCTCAGGATCCGTCGCAAAATGAGTTACGAATCGGGTCATATCGGACTGAGCTGGCCAGTCATAGAATTCCAACCCAGCCTCTCTAAACCGCTCACGGAGGTGGTCAGGCACCACCGGGAAAAGCTCGTTGGCATCAACAGGCCACGGTAATTCAATGCACGGATGAGCCTTGAAACCAGCGGCCAAGCGGTGGGCCATGGCATTGGCGTGACGCGCATTGGAAAGCCACAAGTCATTTTTAAGCAGAGCTAGCCACTGCGCTGCTAGAAATCGCTGTTTTGACCAGAGATGACCGGCGCGCTTACGACGAAAAGCAAACTGTTCCGCCATGGCTTGGTCAAACATCACAACAGCTTCAGCTGCGATGCCACCATTTTTGGTCAGGCCAAAGCTGAGGCAATCGATCCCACTTCTCCAGGTTAAATCTGCTGGGCTCGCCTCTGACGCCACCACAGCATTTGCAAAGCGCGCTCCATCCATATGCAAAGTCAATCTGAATTCATCTGCCAGCGCACTATACGGTGCAATATCTTCAGGGCTGAAAACGGTTCCCGACTCGCTGACATTCGAGAGACTGATGGCGCCCGGGCGCGCGTTGTGTACACCGTGAATCGTGGCGGTGGTCATGTGAGCTCGCATCAGTTGCGGGTCAGGCTTACCCGCCTCACCCGCGATGGGCACCATACGTGCACCACCCGTCAACAATTCGACCGCAGTATTCTCGTCGTTCTGGATATGAGCGCCCTCGTGACAGTAGATTGCACCCCAAGGCGGACAAAGCGCACTCATGGCAAGCGCATTTGCGGCCGTGCCGGTGGTCACAAAGAAAACATCACAATCGGTCTCGAAAACCGCGCTGACTGACTTTTCTGCAGCCGCAGTCAACTTATCCTCACCGTAACCAGGCGAGCTGCCGCTATTGGCTTCCTCAAGCGCTGCTAATACCGATTCGTGGACTCCCGCTTGATTGTCAGAAACAAAATTCAATTGGATGAGCTCCGTATCCGTCCTGTAGCCTCAGCGGCATAAAATTAATGAGCTTGCAGACTTATGTTACGGACTTCGCTCCGCGCACCTCGCCAATGCCACCAAGCAAATGGCGGAGATCGAAGTCTCAGGTTAAGCGGGTTCCCCCTCGATCAATCGAAGATTAATCACTCCCTCAAGCCCACCTATTTTATCCAGCAGCGCTTGCTGAGGTAGCTCGTCGAGGTCGACGATATTGTAGGCAATGTCGCCAACACTCTTATTGAGCAGATCCGCAACGTTTAAGCCGTCATCGCCTATCAAAGTCAGAATATGACTCAGCGTGCCAGGCTCGTTTCGGTTAGCAATGGTGATGCGATAATCGGTAGTTCTATCCAACTCTATCGCCGGGAAGTTGACAGAGTTCCGGATGTTGCCGTGCTCGAGGAAAGCTTTCAGCTGATTGGCCGCCATCACAGCACAGTTCTCCTCGGCTTCCGCAGTGCTGGCGCCAATGTGGGGCATCAGTAAAGTGTCCTGGCGACCCAGCAACTGGGGATGAGGGAAATCAGTCACGTACCTTCTCAATTGTCCGCTGTTCAATGCAGACACAACCGCGTCAATCAATACGATTTCTTCCCGGGCAAAGTTCAGCAGGCAACTCCCTTGCTTGAGGTGACTCAGCATCTCTGCGTTCACTAAACCGCGAGTGCTGTCCAGCACGGGTAAGTGAAGACTCACAAAATCGCTTCGGGCCACCAGCGATTGTACGTTTTCCATTCGCTGCACATCGCTAGGCAGGCGCCACGCGGCCTCGACAGATAGCGCCGGATCAAAACCCACAACATCCATCTCAAAATCAAGACCCATCCGCGCCACCAGACTGCCGATCGCGCCCAAGCCCACCACCCCCAGCGTTTTGCCCGCGAGTTCGGCACCAGCAAATCGCTTCTTTTCCCGCTCCATCAACGCATTCATATCCTGCGCTGACATCGTGGCATCCTGCGACTGAGCAAAGGCAATGCCACCCACGATATCTCTGGAGGCCAGTAACATGGCGGCGACCGCTAGCTCCTTTACCGCGTTTGCATTAGCACCGGGGGTATTAAAAACGGGGATACCGCGCTCACTGCATCGCGCCAGAGGGATGTTATTGAACCCGGCGCCTGCCCGCGCGATAGCGGTCACGGAATCGGGAATCTCATCTTCCTTAAGCTTGTAGCTTCTAAGCAATAGGGCATCAGGGTTGGCAATGTCCTGCCCTACTTCATAACGTTCTAGCTCGAACCGATCGAGTCCTTTAGAAGAAATAGCGTTGTAGGTTTTAATCCGATGCATAACACCGTGCACGACTAATGAGGCGGGCGCATTGTGAGGCATCGCGGGGCGCATTGCGAGGTTTCTGCTACTTGTTTACGGCCAGCCGATCATATGATGTGCTGGCCTTGCGCGACCTTAACCTAGGGATGGGGCACTTTGCCCGTGTCTAGGTAAATGGCGCACCGCCTTGCCTCACAAGGGCGTTACCTCCCCTACTAATTGTTCGTCAATAATCGCTCTCATGGTTTCCGCCAATTGCCGAAAAAACAGTCGCGCGGGGGATCGACGGCGCCAAACCAACGCATGGTCACGATTCATGGTCACGCCCTCGACGTCAGTTACCCGTAGCGTATCGGAGTCACCAATTTCACTGGTGACATACAATGCCGGGAGAAATGTGATGCCCATACCCATCACCACCATCTGCCGCAGCGTGTCCAGCGACGTGCCTTCGTAGTCCCGGTTGACCGTCGCACCCAAGCTCTCGCAAAGCGCACTGATTTGCCGATGATAAAGATGCTGCTCGTCAATCGTTAGTACCGCCTCGCCCACCAGATCCTCAGCCAAAATCTCGGACTTCTTGGCCAACGGATGCTCCAAAGGCACCGCCAACTTGGAGGATTCACGAAACAGGGGCGCCACCTCGAGATCTTCGCCTTGCAGCGGCAACGTTGTGAGAATCACGTCGTGGGCCGCGGATTTCAGATCAGAACTAAGCTGTGCGGGGATACCCTCGCGCACATACAGTCGCAGGTTTTCAAAATGTCGGTGAACCGCAGGCAACACGCGCGGCAGCAGATAAGGCCCCAGCGTAGGGGTGACGCCCAACCGGTAGGTGCTCTGACCCGAGACACCCTGAGCCTGTTCAGCAAATCCTTTGATCTCCTCTGCGATTCGACGGGCTCGAGGCAGGAGGTCGCGTGCGACCGGAGTCAGAACGACACCACTTCGTTGTCGCTCAAAGAGTGGCGTATTCAATGTCGACTCAAGCGCCGCTATCTGCACTGTCAATGTGGGTTGCGTGACGCCCAACCGATCAGCCGCTCGACGAAAGCTGCCGGCTTCAGCAATCGCTTGAAAATACCGGATTTGTTTGAAGGTCAACTGCTCCAGACCAAGCCCTGCCCTAACCTGTCTCACCAGCAATACCCCTTCTCCATAACAGCTTCTGGCTATGTTGATTCGCCGACTCTGTGCGTGATGACCTAATCAAAAATGTCCGAGTCGGGACGCATGATTCATATAGATAAAAACTATCACAAGTTTATATGATCTTTGATTTTTCTATCACGTATAAAGCACACCCCAAGAATGGAGAATTACGCATGACTCATGATGAAGTAGTCGGCCTTTTTGACACGTGGAACGCCGCCTTAGCGACACTGGACCCCGACTCCGTGACAGCTCTATACGCTGACGACGCGGTGTTGTTACCCACCGTCTCTAATCAAGTACGCCATAACCATGAAGAGATCAGGGACTATTTCGTCAGCTTCCTGCAAAAAAAACCACAAGGCGTCATCGATGAGTCCAATGTGTCGGTTTTGAGCGAAACACACGCGACAAACTCAGGCGTCTACACGTTTACATTTGGAGATGGATCATCAGTTACCGCGCGTTTCAGCTACCTATATGTTGCGACAGCTGACGGGTGGAAAATTCTGCAGCATCACAGCTCCGCGATGCCCGAGGGCTAAGGTAGTCAATTTTTTGGGCCTAATGCTCGCTAAGACTCAGCTTTTGGCGCGTGCCAATATCACCACTTATACTCCAGCGCCCCCGAGTGCGGCAGGACAAGATTTCCATGACAAAATTTTTTGATTTCTCTCACCTCAGGGGAGACATTTTTGGCGGCTTGACTGCCGGAGTCGTAGCGTTGCCGCTGGCATTGGCGTTTGGCGAGGCCTCTGGTGCGGGACCCATTGCTGGCGTCTACGGCGCCATTATTGTCGGATTTTTTGCCGCGCTGTTTGGCGGAACACCCTCACAGATCTCGGGGCCAACGGGGCCAATGATTGTTGTCTTCGCTGGCGTATTTGCCTCGCTGAGTGGAGATGTCTCACTGGTATTTGCCACCGTAGTCCTCGCCGGGGTCATTCAGATTGCATTTGGTTTACTGGGATTTGGTCAGTACATCAGACTAGTGCCCTACCCGGTCGTATCTGGCTTCATGAGTGGTATCGGCTGCATCATCATTGCACTGCAACTCGCGAGGCTGTTTGGCCATGAACCGGCGGGCAGCGGCACTATACCGGCGTTGATGGAAGTCCCAAACGCGGTGTCTAATCCCAATTGGGAAGCCTTGGGTATCGGCCTTTTGACCCTAGCGATTGTGTTCCGGTGGCCCGCGAAGTGGGGGCGATATTTGCCAGGCCCCCTCGCAGCACTTATCACGGGTACCGTTGCCAGTCTGGGTTTGAACACCGTGCCGGTGCTGGGGGACATCCCAACGGGGCTTCCCCAATTCATCATGCCCGCCTTCTCCAGCGATACGCTGCTGATCGTTTTCGAGGCAGCAATGATTCTCGCCGTGCTCGGCGCAATAGACAGCCTGCTGACCTCTCTCGTTGCAGACAATATGACCCGCACGCGGCATCACTCCAACCGGGAGCTCATTGGCCAAGGAGTGGGCAACACCATCGCCGGTTTCTTTGGCGGTATTCCTGGTGCCGGAGCCACCATGCGTACGGTGGTCAACATTCGCACAGGAGGCATGACCAAGATTTCCGGAATGTTGCACAGTCTGTTGTTACTGGCCGTTGTGGTGGTGCTGGCGCCGCTGGCATCAAAAATCCCCCATGCAGTGCTCGCGGGGATTCTCGTCAAAGTGGGTTACGATATTATCGATGTCTCATACTTGAAACATGCACACCGTGGCCCCCGCTTCGACTTGGCCCTGATGGTAATGGTGTTGAGCCTCACGGTATTTGTCGATCTCATCACCGCTGTTGTCGCTGGAGTCGTGGTCGCCGCGTTGGCGTTTGTCAAACAAGTGGCCGATGCGCAGCTGGCCGCCGCTGCGGGAGAGAACTCGGAGGCAGTCGATGGCCTATCTGAACTCGAGAGCACTTTACTTAACGAGTGCGATAATCGTCTCACTTATTTTGATCTTGGAGGGCCGCTCAGTTTTGGCGCGGCCGCCGATTTAGGACACCATGTACGCGAGCGAATCAGCCCCACCCATCACACTTCATTGGTGTTGGACTTCAGCAAAGTGCCGTTTATGGATGTCTCTGCCGCGCGCGCGGTAGAAACGATTGCTCTGGACGCGGCGCACGCTGGCAAGCATCTATATGTTTGCGGGATTAATGAGCAGGTCACGGCCAGCCTCGAAGGTCTAGGTGTGAGTGAGCTGATTCCTGTGACATCACGCTTTGAGACCAGAGTCGACGCCCTGTCAGCCGCCCGAGACTGGATTTTTGAAAACGCCGACTCAGCTAACGGAAGCGGCAACTCATCCGCTCCAGCATAAGGCCGGTGCCACCTGAACGGCTCGCGAATTAGTCCGGGCGGGGCCTGATACACTAGCCCCCTCAGAGCTGGACAGGTCAATCGCTATGAGATGGGTCATCGCTGCGCTCATGACACTGACTCTCGGGTCTGCACATGCGTCTGACGCCTCAGCCGGAGCAGCACAAGTTGGTCCCGTAGCTAAGCCGACGCTGGTAGTCGATGTGCGGACAGCCGAGGAGTTCGCAGAGGGGCACTTTCCGGGAGCAATCAACATTCCCCACGAGGACATTGTTCAGGGAATACGCGCGCGCAACGTGGACAAAGATCAGACCGTACTTCTCTATTGCCGCAGCGGTAACCGCTCGGGTCAGGCAGAAATCAAGTTGCAGTCATCGGGTTTTGCCGGGGCAAAAAATGTCGGCGGTCTCAAGGCTCTGCTGGCCGCCACTGGCAGAGTGGCAGCCCCACCCAACCACTGACACGCGCACCTCGCCTCATCCCTCGCCACTAATTAGGGAACCGGTGTTTATAGCATCCCCGACCCGCCAGATTGACGAAGGTCAATCTATGGGTTTTGCGAGACTCGCAAATTGCGCCATCGCGTCGTCAGATAATCGATCCCTACCTTGGCTGTACTGCTCTGCACAAGCACTGTAGAACTGCGCGTTCAGCCGGTTTGCCTCACCGCAGTCACGCGTTGCGACAACCTTGCCGGGCACTCCGGCAATCACCGAGTTGGGGGGGAACTCCTTGTTCTCGGTGATGATCGTATGGCCCGCAACGATCGAGTTCTCACCTAATTTGGCACCATCCATTATGGTGGCATTGATGCCGATCAAACACCGATCGCCGATTTTACACCCGTGCAGGGTCGCATGGTGCGTAATCGAACAGTCCTCCCCAATAATCGTGGGCGAGGCGATCCCCACATGAATCATCACGAAGTCCTGAATGTTGGTCCGCGCGCCAATCCGGATCTCATAGGTCTCGGCGCGGGTGACAACATTGGGCCAGATGGAGGCACCGGGACCCACATAGACCTTGCCATATAACCATGCACTCTCGTGAATGTAGGCCGGGTCGTCGAGGGTGACATGCTCACCAATGTGTCCCATGCTGTGTGCTCCTATGTGCTCGGGGAGCGCGTATCTTGTCACGTAGCGCCTTGAATCGCTAAGGCTAACCGACGCACCTGACCGGAATATCATTCATGCAAGACACCGACCGCCGCGCCGTCAAACTGGGTTTGGGAGCCGTGATGTTATGGAGCACGGTCGCCACGGCCTTTAGCCTGAGCCTTCAATATCTCACCGCCTTGCAGCTCGTGACTCTGGCCACCGTTGTTAGCTGGTGTTTTTTTGCGATCAGGTTGAGCGCGCCCGAGCGCCGGAGTGCCCTGCGGGTGACGTCGTCTAAAGCTCGCGCCACCGGCTTGCTCGTAGGCTGGCTGAATCCCGGACTCTATTACCTCGTGCTCTTTGCAGCCTATGACCGGCTGCCGGCGCAGGAAGCCATGGCGATCAACTACTCATGGGGGATCACACTGGCACTCCTCGCGGCGCCACTGTTGCGTCAGCGTTTAAGTGCGGGGGCGCTACTAGCAGCCTGCATCAGTTATAGCGGCATTTTGGTGATCGCCACCCGGGGTGCGCCCTTGTCTCTGGATTTCGCACAACCCCTGGGTGTGGGGCTTGCCCTCCTCAGTACTGTGCTATGGAGTCTCTACTGGGTCATCAATACCCGGCTGTCTTTGGACCCGGAGGTGAACCTGTTTCTCAATTTCTCGGGTGCGCTGCCGCTGTTACTCGCCCTGCTCTGGTGGAGTAGCACGCCCTTTCCCACCTTATGGCAAGGCTGGGCCGGCGGACTCTATGTGGGGCTCTTCGAGATGGGTCTCGCTTTCGTATTGTGGATGGGCGCCATGAAAGCGACCACCTCGACCCTACGGATTTCCAGCCTGATCTTTTTATCGCCCCCGCTATCGCTGGTGCTGATCTGGGTGATCACGGGCGAGCCAGTCAAAGCCTACACGCTGGTCGGCCTAGTGCTGATTCTCTTCGGGCTGGACCTGCAGCGCCGCGCCGAGTCCTGAATCCTCCGGGTCGCGCTGGAGCAGCACCCGCTCCCCTGAAACAACTGCGCCCACCGCATCGTGGTCGAGCTGGAGTGTGGCCGTGTTGTGCTCCGAATCGGTCGACATCACCACTGCAGTGACTGCCTGAGCTGCGTTATTGATGGCTTCGCGCTGTGCTGCCAGCAGGAGGTGTGTTTCCCCCTGCGCCGAGACAGCGCCGCGGTCAAGCACAATGAGCTGTCGCGTCAGTTGTGCCAGCTCATGGGCGGCGTGAGACACATAGACTAGCGGGATGCCGGCTGCGGGCAGCCACTCAGCGAGATACGCGATCAGTTGCTGTCGATGATCTGCATCATTCGCCGCAAGGGGTTCATCCAGCAGAAGCAATCGTGGTCCCACCAGCAGAGCGCGGGCGAGTGCTACCCGCTGCCGCTCTCCGCCAGAAAGCACCTCTGCGGGCTCGCTCAACAAATGATTTAAGTCGAGCGCCTCCGTCAGGGCTTCATAGCTCACCGCCGCATCCGCATTGCGAGCGCGCCGCTGGGCAAAGGCAAGATTGCGCTCTACCGTGCGCCCCGGTAGCAACCGACCATCCTGAAAAACCACACCCAGGCCCCGTTGGTGCGTCGGCACCTGATCAGGGTGATCCCCGTCATGCCAGATCTCGCCACAAAATTCGACCTGCCCCGAAAAATCTGGCTCCAGCCCGGCGATCACGCGCAGCAGGGTTGTCTTGCCGGCGCCGGTCGCCCCTATGATGCCCAAGGGTTTAGTCAGATCAACATTCAAATCGAGATTCAGCGTAAAGCGGGCGCGCCTGAGACTGCCTTTAATGATCAACTGATGGCTCATCCTCGGATCACCTCGAAGCGATGACCGGCGTAGCGGTATACCAGCCACAGACACAGAAATGAGAAGCCCAGCAGGCCGAGCGCCAGCACATGAGCGGCGTCGTAGTTCAGGGTTTCGACGTGCTCATAGATCGCTATCGATAACACGCGGGTCTCACCCGGGATATTGCCTCCCATCATCAGCACGACGCCAAATTCACCCACTGTATGGGCAAAGGTCAGCACACACCCGGTGAGATACCCCCGCTTTGCCACGGGCAGCACCACGTTCAGCCAACGGTCTCGAGGGGACGCACCCAACGTCGCCGCCGCTTCGAGCACAGATTCCGGCACGGCCCGAAACGCCGCCTGCAAAGGCTGCACCATGAATGGCAAGGAATAGATGATCGAGGCAATGACCAGTCCCGAGAACGAGAATGTCAGGGACTCACCGGTCAGCTCGACCCATAAACTCCCGACGGCCGACTCGGGATTCAGCATGATCAGCAGATAAAAACCGAGCACCGTGGGTGGCAGCACCAGCGGCATGGCCACCACAGCCTCTATTATCGAGCGGGATGAGGAGGTCGATCGCGCCAGCCACCACGCCACCAGTGACGCCAGCGGCACCAGTAACAGCGTGGTGGTGGCAGCAAGCAGCGCGGTTAGCCAGACCGCCTGAAGATCGCCCGACATCAGTTTTGCCTGTTCACCAAACGATAGCCGTCGCGCTGGATGAGCGCGCGGATCGGTGCGGCCTGCATCTGCTCTACCCAATGCCGGGCAGCAACATTCCCCTCTGCGCGGGTCAGCAGCACCATCGCCTGATCGACCGGCGCCTGCTCTGAAAACCAAAGCACCTCCTCATCAGCTGACACCACCGTGTCCTGTCGCTTACCTGCGATCAGGGAAGACCTCGCGACGAAGCCCGCTCTCGCATGGCCCTGCGCAATCAAACCAGTCACCAAATTTACGTTGTCGACGCGCACCACACCTTCCAGCCAGCTGGCCCCAAGTCCAGCGCTCTGAAGAATCGTCCATGCGGCCTCCCCATAGGGGGCAAACGCCGGATTGGCCATGCATACCGATCGCGGATCGAGGGTGGCAAGGGCTTTAAGGGTCGGGATGCCAGTGCCACTCGGCCACCACAGGCCGAGCTCTCCCACGGCATAAATCTGTTGATTAGTAGCCGACGCCAATCCGCGATCCACCAACAGCTGCGGCCGCTGCCGATCGGCTGCCATAAACACATCATAAGGCGCGCCGTTGAGTATTTGACTCGCCAGCTTGCCAGTAGACCCCGCGATCACCTGGTAGTGGTGCGGTGACTCGGCCTCTAGTCGCGCTGCGATGGCCTCGGCGGTGTCACGGAAGTTGGCCGCGACCGCAATGCGCGCCTCAGCCGCGAACGCACTGCTCCCACTCCACAAAACGCTGGCCAGCATAAACCGGCCAAGCAACGCGAGCGGAGGTGAATAGCGCAATCCCTGCAACAACCCGCTACCGCTCACGTCAGGCGACACCCAATTCGTCGAGTCGCTGCATCAGGTACTGCCTGGCGGTGTAGCGTGACGACAGCACGACGTCGGGTCGCGGGTGCAGGAAGAGCGGTAGCGACATGCGGCTGACCGCAGGCTGTTCTGAGTCGGGTGTGGCCACACGGTGCGAGGTGGAAGGCAGATAACCACCGGTTGCCTCCTGCAACATATCGCCGATGTTGACGATCAATTGGCCGGGAGAATGCGGCACGGAAATCCACTCGCCACTGCGCAGTTGCAGCTCGAGCCCAGGGCCGTCCGCGGTGGGCAACAAGGTGAGTAAGTTAATGTCCTCATGAGGGGCCGCCCGCAGGACTGATCGCCCTGTGGGAACGGGAGGATAGTGCAACACCCGCAGCATCGACTGCTCACTCTCGTGAATCATGTCTCGCAACGGCTCTGTGAGCTCCACGGTAACGGCTTCGGGCAAACTTCCGGCAATGCAGTTGAGTAACTCTGCACCTAGATCGACGGCCGCAGCAAAATGGCTCGCCAGATCCGCCTGCAGCGACTCGGGGCAACGACCCCAGGGATAGAACTGGAAGTATTCTTTGAAGTCGCGCTCGACAAAACCCTTGGCGTGTTCCGCCTCCTCTAGCGAGAAGTAGCCATCCTGCTTCACGGGATCCATTCTGAAACCCGACGCTTCGCCGCTGGAAAAGAAGGCCAGCCACTCACCATAGATTCTGGCGACACGGTCATCGTCGAGCGGGTGGTCTACGACCGCCGCAAAACCATACTCACGCAGTGACGCCATAAACGCCGCGTCAAACCCGGGGCCAGTGTAGGAAATTTGAGGAAGTGCCACCGGCGCCGTCATCGCCACTCCCTTAAGCCGCGCCCAGCGTCAGGAAGAAGCCTGCCAGCGCGGCACTCATCAAGTTAGACAGGCTGGCCGCAATCAGCGCCCGAAAGCCATACCGGGAAATATCGTCGCGGCGCTCGGGAGCCACCGCACCCAGTCCGCCCAGCAAAATTGCGATTGATGACAGATTGGCAAAGCCACAGAGCGCAAAAATGACGATTGCCTGAGAGTGCGGCGACAGCTGGGCTGCCACCTCGCTGAAGGTCACGTAGGCCACGAACTCGTTGAGGATAAACTTCTGTCCGATCAAGCTCCCAGCAAGCTGCGCCTCATCCCATGGGACACCTAGCGCCCAGGCCAGCGGCTGTAGAAGCCCGCCCAACACCCGCTCCAGTGTCAGCTGCTCGATACCGACCCAGGCGCCGCCCGTCTCCAACATGCCGTTCACCATCGCAATCAGCGCAACAAACGCCAGCAGCAGCGCTCCAATGGCAGCGGCCATCTGCAATCCATTCATGGCGCCGGTTGCCGCGGCATCGATGAGGTTGATGTATTTCTCGCCGTTCAGCTGCTCCCCCTGCTGAGGCTCGGCAGGGGTGTCGGTCTCAGGCTCAATGAGCTTGGCCATCAACAGACCGCCCGGTGCCGCCATGAAACTGGCGGCAAGCAGGTACTCCAATGGCACACCCAGCGCTACGTAACCAGCCATGACTGAGCCGGCAATGGAGGCCATTCCACCGACCATCACCGCAAACAGCTCAGAGCGCGTCATGCCCGGGATGTAAGGTCGTGCGACCAGTGGCGCCTCCGCCTGACCGACAAACACGTTGGCGGCGGCGGATAGGGATTCCGCGTGACTAGTGTGAAGTATGGCACGCAGCCCACCACCCATGATGCGAATCATCCACTGCATGATGCGTGCGTGATAAAGCACGGCGATCAGGGAACTAAAGAAAATGATAATGGGCAGTACGCTGAACGCAAAAATAAAGCCTAGTGAGTCGCTCGAACCCACCAAGCCACCAAACATGAATTCCATGCCAGTTCGGCCGTAAGACAAAAGCACAGCGACGTAATTTGATGCGGCGCCGAGGGCGGCAATACCCCAATCCGTAAACAAGGCGACAAAGCCGATGGTGACTTGCAGTGCAAATGCCAGAGAGACCGTTCTCAGGCGAATAGCGGATCGATTAGAGGACAGCCCTACCGCGACGGACAGGAGGAAAATGACGCCCAACAGGCTGATCATGAGTGTGGCCCCAGCTGAAAGCGCTACTGTACCGCGCCGACCCGGTTCTGGACACTGGCCTACCAATATCACCCAAGCTAAAAACAGTCTGCATAACGGCGCAACTCAGCAGTGCAAACAGCGGCCCGCATGTTCGCGCCCGCAATCGATGAGTGATCTCAACTCCACCCGATGCTGGCGAACAAGCTATCGCCATAGATCAGGCAAGCCGCTCGATCGAATAAATCATTACTGAAGAGACACAAATAGGAAAAAAGAATAGATAAAATTTATTAATTAGCTGCTCAATAGTCCGAATCATCTTAATTACTCCTGACAAAGGGTGTTTTTTACCCTGTTTTCGAGGCGTAATCTTAGCGATTTTGGCTAGATTCTTGGCTCTGAAAGCGCCTTAAATGCTAATTTTCTTCATTAAAGATATGTAAATACTTAGTATCATTCTTATTAGTTATATGTTGGGGATGCGCGGTTTCATAGTAATAGGGCGAGTGTAAGGTCTGAAGCCGCAGTGGATCAGTCGAACTCGCGCTCCACACCTGCAAGACTCGCATAGATAATCGCGCCGAAGACCGATACACCGGCCGCAGTCAGGAAGACGGCGTCCCAGCCACCGGACAGGTCCTGAATCCAACCCGAGACGAATACAGAGGCACTGGAGGAGACGGCCGCCAGGGTATTGGTGACCCCCATCAGCAGTCCGGACTGGTTGGGCGCAATGTCGAGATGATTGGTGGCGAACCCACCAATGGAGAACGCCGTCAGGGCATTGCTAAGCGTAATCACTGTGACGCTCAGGATGAGCGAGTCAGTTAGGGTGATGGCCATCATCGCCGCCGTGATGCCCACGAAAGCGAGGCTTTGCATGATGCGCCTGACTTTCAGTCGGTCGTGCCCTTTGGTAACCAATCGATCGAATAGTCGCCCCGCCAGTGGCGCCATAATCAAGGACACGATGGTGGGCGCCAGCGCCAGAAAACCGGCAAGCTGCAGATCAGCGCCCAGCTCGCGATTGACAAAGGTCGGGAACCACGAGAGCACTAGATATAACGACCAATTGATGCAGATATGCGCGATGGCGATGGCCCATACTGCCCTCGAGCGCAGCATGCCGCGCACCGTCAGCCGGGGATAAACCGTCTGCGCAGACGCATCGTTCCGATCTGTAGCTGACCCCGCCTCGGCAGTGGCCGGGGCGACGTTAGGGGTATCCCAATCGGTTTTATCAGCCGGTCGCGACCGAGCGGGCGGCGCCCACACCACAAACCAGATAACGCCTAGCAGGCCATAAAGATAGAAGGCACCCTGCCAAGACCAGACGCTGATCAGCCAGGGCGTGCAAATCAGCGCGATCACGCTGCCACCCGAAATACCGGAATTCATGAGCCCCACTGCGGAAGCGCGCCGGTCAGGGTGCACCCAGCGTGAGTAGAGCGAGTAAATCGACGGCCAGGTAACCGCTTCGGCAACGCCCATCAGAAAGCGACACGCCAACAGCACCGTAATGCCGAGCCCAGCAGATGCCGGCGTCAGCAAGGTGAACAATGACCAGAACAATACCCCCAGGCCCAGTACCCATTTGCCGCCAAAGCGGTCCGACAGATACCCCGCGGGGATCTGCAGGGTCACGTACCCGAGAAAAAAGGCCGACATCACCGCGCCCTGAACGGTCGGCGACCACCCGTTGTCTTCCGCCATCGGAATAATGGCAATGGAGATCGCGATACGGTCGATCATGCAGATGTACACGGCGAGGACAGTCATGAAGACCAGCCAACGTGAGCCCGAAGGGGACACGGCGCCGGCGCTAAAGTTCAACATTGAATCTCACCATCAGGAAAAGTCGGCGCGCTACTGTAGAGCAAGCACGCTCGGACAACACCGCTTTTTTTGCGCCGACCCAGCGATGTGCCTGACTGGCCCGCTATCACACCACTGCACCCATGGAGGGGACTGAAACCAATTTGACACCTCTTTGATGACCAACACACCACAATTTCGGTGCGACGGCCAAGTAGCTCCTGCCGGACAGAAGAGCGACCGCCAAAGCGATAAGGTACTGCATGGGGTCGTCGCTCCAACATGCATTTCTGCCCACAAAAAAAAGGCGCCCGAGGGCGCCTTTCGTCACTGCTTTAGGATTAGAACCTATAGTTAAACCCGACACGAATCTCCCACAGGGACGCATCGCCAATGCGCGACTCGGCGCGGCCATCGTCAATATCATCCTGGGTCACGCCGTAGGGGAAGTTCGCCTTGTACATCACCCCCCAGTCGTCGTTAATCAGGTTGGTGAGATTGTCGATGACCACATAGGCGCTGCCGCGGTGCGAATCCGCGAAGCCCGGGAACTCCTGATTGATGCGCATGTCGACCTTGCGCCACCAGCTACCGTTGTTGGCATTACGGGTGCCAGGCTCTTCTAGCACATGCTCAAGGAAGTCGAGATAGGGCGTGAAGCCATATGCCAACACCGTGCCCTCAAAACCGCCAATCGTGGTGCTGTAAGGTACGCCCGAGCTCGCCTGACCGTATATCGAGAACCGCGTGCGGTACTCACCGAACCAGTTGGCGGTGTAGTTAAACACGCCGGTAAAACGGTGCTCGATGTTGTAGTTCGAAGTCGACAGCACCTCTTCTTCGGGATCGTAAAAGGCGCGGTTGGTGTAGTTAGAAAACGCCACCGAAGATGTCATCGGATTCACGTCTTTCGCGTCCGTCCAGGCATAACCCAGGCGAATGTCCCAACCATTGTCGAAGGTCTTGAACAAGCTGAAGGCAAGAGATTCCGACTCATTGCCCTTGGAACTGTTGGTCAGCACAAAAGTGGGCAAGCGCGCCGAATCATAAACGGGGTAACCCATGTCGTTATATTCACCCGTGAAGTCCAGATCGCCATGTTTGTAGATCGCGGTATCGTCTCCGCGGGTGATCAGTGCATCGGCTGTCAGCACGTAGCCATTGCCAAACTCCCAGGTCATACCCAATGAGTACTTCCACTCGGTCGGCGCGTCAAAATCGGGATCTAGGTAGACGATCTCGAAGTTGCTTCCGTCGCCGGCCGCCACTTGCTCGGCCTGCTGGCGAGGCACACCCCAGCCCGGGCCGCATGTGGATTCACAGTTCACCCACTCCTGCGCGAACAGATCCACACCGCGGATCTGCGTCTGTACCGCCGTGGTATTGGTGTTGGAGTACACATTCGAATACCAGACGTTGGGATTACCGCCCGAGAACAATCCGATGCCGCCGCGAACCGTGATCACATCCGTCGCGTCCCAGGTGAAACCGAAGCGCGGTAAAATCAGGTCGAGATTATCCAGCGTCGCGTTGTTGGCAAAGCCGTAGTCGGCGACAAAGTCCGGGTTGATGTTTGGCTGGTCGCTAGACTCGTACCAGTCGTAGCGAACACCAAAGGTCAGCTCCAACCGGTCGGTAATCTGCCACTCGTCCTGAATGTAAGCAGAATTTACCGCATAGCCCCACTCAACCGCGGCGTCGCGCTCGTCATTACTAATGGCATTACCGTAGTAGATTCGCGCCGCCTGACCTGCAGCAAAGTTCTCGATGCCGTCGAAGCGAATTTCGGTATCGACGTGCTGGTAGAAAAGGTTGTACATCTGCAGGTCCTCGCGCTCGAAGCCGCCTGTGATGGTGTGGTTGCCCATCGTGTAGGTGCCGCGAATCACCAGCTGCTCAACTTCCCAGTCCAGCGCGTTCGCCTGTCGGCTGTCGTCTTGACCGAGGTACACATCCACCTCTTCGAGCTCTACTCGGAACTCGGCGAAGTCCTTGCCCGCCACTGCTTGCTGAAGGAAGTCCACGTCGCTGAATGAGTAGCGGATCTCGGTGGAGAAACGGTCGTTCCAGTCAGAATAAAGATTGAGGTTGTAAGTGGTGAGCTCAGCTCCGCGCTTGTAGAAGTGCTTGTCGAACTCGAACTCATCCAAATCACCGTCTGAGGGCGTGAAATTGAAGGAGTCGTTGTACATATAGGTCGCCGACAACCGGTGCGCATCATTGATGTACCAGTCGGCCTTCAACAGATATTTTTCGTCCTCGAAGTCGAAGGCTTCCGAAGCGGTGCGGCCCGGCTCAAAGCCATAAACCTCTCTGGAGATACGGGCGATTTCATCGAG